>PBMO01000038.1 GCA_002722595.1 Methanobacteriota archaeon
CGATTGAGTTCAGTTCTCGCAACCATTCGCATGGCCTCACCCAATAGTGGATCAAGCATCCCCAAAGAATCCTCAAAAAGCCTGATTCGATGATACAATCGATGAAGAATCGCTGCGTCAATTGTCCCTTCAACAGCTAGATTCAGTATCTCGATTTCTTCTGCAGTTTGTCCGAAACGATCTAATCTCCCAATACGTTGTTCGATACGCATGGGATTCCACGGCAGATCATAATTTACCATACGATGGCAGTGCTGTTGATCTAACCCCTCACTTCCGACTTCACTTGACAAAAGAATTTCAAATTCACCGTTACGAAATTGTTCTCTAATAATATCTCTATCTAGCATCCGTGTTCTACCGGTAATCACTCTAGATGTTATTCCATCATCAGTGAGTCTATTTTGCAAATACTCCAAAGTTGCATGGAAGTGGCTGAACAACAACACTCCACTATCTGCATCCTCATCTAGAGTATTTTGAAGCCAAGTTCTAAACGCGTCATATTTCGAATCGATACCGCCCAATGCTTCAGCAGCGTCAACCAACTCGTCCATATTTCCAAGCCTTCGCAACATTCGCATTTCAACCTCTTCAAGATCTATTTCAGAGTCGCCCTCTTCGTAACTGTCCAGAGTTTCTTGGACTTGGGTTCTGAGTTGCCTCTGCACATGAATTGCGAATGCTGGCAAACAGGATGATGCCATGCGCTCTGGAACAATTAATGACCAGTCAAAGACGTGCCCTTCAGGATGTCTGAATTGTATTAACGTCCTAGCCCAGGCGCGTGCAGCCTCATATAATCTCCATTCTTGTTGATGCATTTGGACATCCAAAGTGACTGCCTTTCTCCTAGCTAAGTGCCAATCCAAATCTCTTCTTCTTGTACGTACTAGCAAATCATTCAAAGGTCGAAGTCGCCGGATTAAATTAGCCAATTTCAATCGAGATTGTTCCAAGTTTTCTTCATTCCAAGCATCTTCATTTTGTACCAATTCGACTGCTTGGTTTAATCTTGGATCTCCGGAGAAACCGATTGTATTTTGTAATGCTTGGAAATGATCCAAGGCTCTAGGTAGATTTGGGGTTGGGCGTGATACGCCATCTAGTATGTCATTTAACATTCGAGTGGGCCTCATTGTGCGATGAAATTCTTCAATCGTAGGCCACCGATCAGGTGCAAGGAGACTAAGTTGCACCCAGAGTTCTTCCTCGCGTAGATTTATTGGGGTCGCAGTCATCAATACTGATTTCTTTGATCGCATGGTAAGTAATTGAGCTGCATCATGTAGCCGACTTCTTGGATTCCGACAGTGATGTGCTTCATCGATAATTGTGAGCATTATTTCTGGCATCGCCTCCATTAATCGCCCCAAAGTTTCTGAGCGGCGGAGTATGCCATGGCTGACAATAACTATTCTCGGTTCGTCTGCAAGATTTTCAATAATTCGTAATAATCTTCTTCCACTATCGGCCACAATCGATTCTAAATCGCCTCTATGCCGTAATTCTTGCTTCCACTTTGAACGAAGAGAACCTGGACAGGCAATGAGAACTGCCCCTCTTTCACCCTCAGCATGCATCCTTCGAATTATCCGTATTGCTGAGATGGTTTTTCCTAGGCCCACCTCATCAGCAATTAGAACACCATTCCAGGGTGACAATGCTAGACGGGCAGCAGGAAGGTGTTGGTGGGGTTGATCCTCCCATCTCCCAAATTCATGCATTAGTGCTGAATCACTAGAGGGATAGCGTAACAGTAAATCGGTCCAACGTAGTTGAGGTGGCAGGTTATCGGCCCTTCCCCGGTTCACATCATCTCGAGTTCCTGAGACGACCATGCGCTGAACGGTTACGCGGGCGTTCTTGAACCCTCGGATGAGATTCCCGTTTCTAAGGCAAACCTACTCCGTCTTGTTTCACTGTGTTTAGGACGACATGCGTGACGGTTCTAAGTATGCCTTCACTGGAAAGTACTGTTTTCGACAAATCATCCAAGTGTGCACGATCACGAACTCTCGCCAACACCATTGAATCAAATTCACCTGTAACATCATAGATGCCGAATACACGTGGATCTTCTGCAATTCTGCGTTGTACTTCCATCAAGCGCCCTTTTTCTATCCTCAGGCCACATAAAACGGTCATATTCCACCCCACAATTTCTGCATCTAATTGAACTGAGTAACCTTTGATGATTCCTTGTTCTTCCATTCGCTTGACACGATTGGAAACTGTGCCCAGTGCAACACCAACCTGTTCTGCTATTGAGCGAAGAGAGGTTCGCGCATCGAGTAATAGTACAGACAGTATGCGACGGTCTGTATCATCAATCATACCACTCGGTAGTCTCGACGGGCCTTCAATTATACCGGTGGCCGTTTTTGTAGTGTTAAATCCAAAACCCAACCTCCTAATTCGTCAACATCGATACTCCATTCACTTTGGATTTCCTTATCTGAAATGTTCTCCTGTCCTCGAATAGGTTTGACCTGGATGGTGAATTTCTTCTCGGTTTGAGCGGGGATTTTGATTTCACGAATTGATTTGCTGCTTTTCCACGGTTCTAATATTCGTACCTCCTTGAGCAAAATATCACTGCGACCAGCACGTAAATGAGCGATTGGGTCACCAGATTCATTCATGCCTCCACGAAGTTTTGGCAACATCACTTCGCGCCTCCATTCAGACCTAGAAATCCATGCCAGACCAATTATTATTATACTCATAAAAATAATGCTATACACCTTTTCAATCGCACTCTCTGGCCCTGAATTTTCGATAGGGACACTCATTTCCAAGAGGGCATAATTTTCTTCATTCACCAAATTTGATAGTAAAGTGACCACACGTAAACGATCTGCATCAGCAATGCTTAGTTCTCGTGGTAATTGCAGTTCTCTAGTAATAGTACCATTGTTGTTAGTAATCGGCGTAGGATCATACAAGCATACCACTCCATACTGATTACTAATACGGCCTGTAACCTCCGCTCCGTCTTCGATTACTATGATTCTGATTATTCCATTTTCTATTTCATCTAGGATTGAAACATCGACTGTGATGTTAAGAGATTCTTTTGAAGACCATTCGATTGATACATTCAATTTTGCAGATGCATTTTGTTCTGAATGCTCTACGATTTCTTGTTGTCCCAGTTCTATGTAACGGTCTGGTGTTTTCAACACTCCAAGTTCAGAATTATCTGGATGCCAAGCAATTCTCAAAACTTGATCAATTGGCACTAAATCGGTTGTTTGATTTGGGAAATGTTCAACGAAAAAAGGGATATTATCGCCAGATTGGGCACTTTTTTGGCCCTGGTGTTCCGGTATATTCCATATTGCCCACCCAGTAGAAGTAATCAGAATAAAAGCAACGGCGAAGGGTAGCCATGAACCCAAATCCTCCGCGTCCATGAGGCATCGAATGTTTGGTGGTGCATCAATGTCGTGACGTTATTCCATCTTCCACTTCAGTACATCTCGTTCAGAATCCGATACCATTAGACTAAGCCGCCCACCAATCCACGCAGGTATCATTTCCCCCTCACAATCTAGAATCAAACCTCCGTCCCTAATGACTTGGAATTGATTTTCGAGAGTTGAACGGCCCGGTTCATCTCCCTCAAGAAGTTGCATCAATAACGACCTTTCAATTTCAATTCGATAATTTGTCACGCGTGAACCAACACTAGGAAGTGATTTCGAAACCATGCGATTAGATCCCCTTCTGAGTGTCCACACTGGTTGTCCAGCTTGTAGAACTCGCAGAGGATACCAATGTTTACCTGGATACAACTGATGTTTAGACGTCAATCTAGGAGATAACCAAAGCCATTCTTTGATTGACTCTGTAGAAAGATGGACGGTATGCCCTCTTGACCACATAGAAAGACCACTTGAATCAATACCCCATTCCTCGAATAATTTCAATTGATCAGAATCTCCCAACTTCAAATCCTTGTTATGGGCTGGACGTGGTTGCATGGGCACTGGTTCCACTCCAATGTTCCGAGGGTGGGCGCGTGTGGAACGTGCTGACTCCTGATCCTCTTCGCATTGCTGGAAAATTGCGATGAAAAATCCAGAACCGTTATTTTCATCATTCCACACTCTTATGCATTCTTCAGTTGATTCAGTAAGTCCTGTACGAGTTGTTAACCCTGGGAACATCTGAGAGCGATCAATTCCCGCTAATGACAACCAGGGAAAACGGTTCAAAATCGATTCAACAACATTTTCATTTTCTGCAGGGTCGATTGAGCAAGTAGAGTATACCATCCTCCCGCCTGGTTTCAGAAGAAGGGCCCCTCGAGAAAGGATTGACACCTGCAAGCGAGCCATCTGTTCCCCATGATGTGGTTTCCACTTTGCCCAGACATCTGTGTTTTTTCTGGTTGTACCCGTTCCCGTACAAGGCGCATCAACAAGAATTCTATCGAACCCAGGTTCAGGGACACGGGGGAAATGTCGTCCATCTTCACGGGTAACAACGATGTTTAGATGGCCAACACGTTGTACATTAGAAACTAAATTATTTGCTCGACCAGGGTTAGGTTCACTTGCAACAATCAGTCCTTCCCCATTGAGAGCTTCGGCAATTTGGGTTGTCTTTGATCCTGGTGCAGCACATAGGTCTAGTACTCTGTGACCTGGTTGAATATCCAATGCCTGTACTGGCATCATAGATGCTGATTCTTGTTGTGTGATTCGGCCCGTAGCATGCAATATCTGAATCTTTTTTTTCAATTTTTCATCTGGACAACGAGATTTTTCCCACGGTAGTTGATACGCTCCACCTGGACCTGTAAACCATTCAATCGGTATTGCCCCCATATCAAGCAACTGTTTCTTGGTCCACTCTGAATCATTCCTAGATGGATTCAATCTAACCGTTTCAGGCAAGCGAGGAGTTGCAGAATCCAGCCATACTTGCAATTCATTGGGGCGTAATTTTTCGACCAATTTGGCTAATTCACTCGATTCTGCATGCGCCCTCCAATCTCTAACCATCCCCCCCATGATTAGCCGATTATATGGTATGGTTTGAGAACATCGTTACGCCCAATCTTCAATCGCCTTCATATTCTGAGACACCTCATGGCGATAGGAACTATGGAGATTTTGACTGCCGCTCTATTTCTAGTTCCACTGTCATTAATGGATAAACAATGGATTCCAAAATGGTCGATAAGAGTGCCACTATTGCTCACTACAGCAGCAGTAATTTTCCGAATCATCGCTTTTTGGTCGGGGGATTCATCTGATGCTCATGTTGTCGGTTATTTACCTGCAGATTCCACTGGTTTGTCGCGAATATTGCATGTTTTTGATGGTCCTAATGGCTTGATGTTAGGCCTCCTTTGGGGGTACACAATTGGTATTGCCACATCACGTCCTAATCGCAACTCTCGCCGCTGGTATACATTGTGCTGGATCACATTTCTTTTGTTTGGAGTAGACTCGGCGGCGTTTTCCAATATAGGTTCTTCCGGCCTAACCAATGCGCCATCGGTCTTAGATGCGAACAGCCTAATTTATCCATTTCTTGGATTCACCATATCTGCAATTGTAATCCCAACCTATGTTGAATTTGATAGTAGTTCAAATCTGCGGATTATTGCGGCGATAAGTTGTACAATATTATTGTTCGATGTTTCTTCTGAACCAATAGCATGGGTATTCATCTGCCTGTTTATTCACCAGTTATCATCAAAGCGAATTCACAAATTGAGAGGGGTTGCGACAAAAAACCGGTGGCTAGGATTACTTGTTGTATTCTATTCTAGCATTATTTTCTTAACAATAGCAGTATTTTGGATAATCTCACAAGATAATTCAGAATTGTTTTGGAGTAGTCGATATGCACTTGGTTGGGTATTCTTGTGTGGTTGTGTTGGATCATTAATGCCACTCGTTGGATTTGATTCAAAGCCAAGGCCTGAGGTTTGGGGATTCTTGACTGGAATCATATTAGCCCCAGCATTACTTCCAAACACTCATTTGATGGAAACCACATTATTGCCAATTCTCTTACTTTCAATAAGTATGCCGATAATTGCAACACTTCCTGAATATCGCCGTAATATGACTCAGAAACAAAGGCTATTAGAATGGTTTTCTCTGACTATTTTAGTACTAATTGTGATGTCATTATATCAGTATATTGATCTATCTTTAATTGCAATAATTTTGTTCACGCCCTTTTTCATTCGAACTGCAATTTCGGATGATGAAGAAGAGTGACAAAATCAGTGTTTGAGATTCAATTTCTTCCCTAACGGTTATACCTGTACCGTCTCCGATGCTTGTTCTGTAACCACAGGTTACTGGATGGGATTCAAATGACAAAACAGCGAAAGCCGGCTCGCAGATACGCTTCTGAGAGTGAAACAAAAAGAACAAACGCAGTTCAGACAGCAGAGAAATTGACTATGCTCACAGAGCGTGCACGACGCACCGGTGCAGCTCAGGGACCCCTAGTTCCCGTTGAAGCATTAATGACAATAGAATCTGATGCTTGGATATGGCAGACTGTCGATAGGAATGTGTTGGATCAACTCACACATCGTCTAGTTCTACAAACTGAAGATGGGCGCAGAAGAGAATTATTCATGACCAATGGAATTGACTCTGCAATGGATGCTGCAAGTCGAATTGTAGAGTTCAGCAATGGTGTTGTACTCATCGAAACACTCGACCCCTGAGCCAATTTAGGGTATTGCTGCCATTCGGCGTCTTGAAATACAAAGGGCAGTTCGGCGAATCGCATGGCTGTTAAAAAGTCGAAGAAGAAGGGTGGCCCAAACATCCAACAGGCTGCAGGTCTGATTCGCTATTTCGATGAAGAAAGTGAAGATGCTATTCAGATTTCTAAAGGCACCATATATTTCGCTTGTATTCTCGTTAGTACTGTGATTTATCTACTGAACCACGAAGTTTTGCAGTGGGCCTGGGAGCAATTGACTGGGTTCTAATTACTCCTCTTCATTTGCTAAATCTACAAAGGGGATGTCTTCTTCTTTGGAATAATATTCATCAGAAATTTGTTCAATTTCTAGAATTGTGTCAGTCAAATCGATATCGTCAGCTTCGATTGCGGCCATTTCCTCTATCACGTCTCCTCCCTTGTATTGTGCACTGACTTCAGTCCTAGGGTCGGCCTCAATAATACACGCCTCTGCTCGTGACAATGCCCTCTCAACACCTTTGGCAGAACGATCATGTAATGCATCAGTTGCAATATCACATTCCATCCTAGCTTCAGTGATTTTTCCTTTTGCTGAATCAATATCCCAGTCGTCAGGAGCAGTCTCAATTAAACTTGGTAATTCACTCTCCAATGCATTTGCCATCTCTCTGCCAGAATCTATTGATAGCATTAAATCAGCATGACCCTTTGTTATCAATTCATCCCACTCTTTCTTCAATTCAATCGGATTAACCCCACTCTTCTTAGAAAATCTACCACTCCATTTTGCTTCCCAGGGATTCCTGCCCAATGCAGATGATAAGTCGAAAATCAACCGCGCTCTCCTATTCAACGGTCCTGTTAACTGAATTGAATTCATGAAACATGATGCAAATAGGCCGAATCCCCAGTACGATTTGCTTTCTATACGAACTGAAAGCTCAGAGTCAGAAAATTCAATTATCCACTGCTGCTGATCAAATCCTGGTACTGAAATTACCTTTGGTGGTTCATGTGGACCAAAACACCTGAGCAAAGAATTAGCAACATCTCCTAGGAATAAACTACCCTCCGCTCCTGGGAAATTATGGTGCCTTAGGCGCTGCTCAGAGTCAATTTTCATTTCTGGATCTCCGCGATTTACCTGGGCAAAGAGCAAAGTTGTCTCAGAATTGGATTGATTGTTTCCGTCCACTAATCAACCCTCAACAGTCGCCTGTATTTGACCTGATACAAAGAACAACTTCAATACGTTCCACGTTTTGTACGGTTTGGAGCGGTAATCATGGCGAAGAAGGCAGCGACCGGAGATAACAAGGCAATTACAAACCTGCAAAAGGTGCCGGGTGTAGGAAAGGCAACAGCACAGAAGTTAGTTGGAGCAGGGATCAAAACGGGCAATCAATTGGCAAAAGCAAGCATGAAGAAATTGCTAGCAGCAGGCCTTTCATCAGCCATGGCAAAGAAGTTAGTAGCATCTGCAGCTAAGAGTACTGGAAAGAAGGTTGTTGAGAAAGCAAAGGCTGCACCAAAAGCCGCCACCAAGAAGGCAAAAACCATTGCAATGTCGGCAAAGACTGCTGCGGTAAAAGGTAAAGCAAAGGCTAGTAAAGCGGTTTCTAAGAAAAAGAAGACTCCTGCTAAAAAGAAGAAAGCTGCAGTCACAAAGAAGGACGATAAGACCGTTGAAGTAAGAAGTAAAACTTTGGCTACCCCTTCTCTGAAGGAACTTCTAAAGAAAATCAAGAAACCCGATAATTGATTCAAAGAGACTCCCATCGTGACTTTTGTGCTCGATGGTAAATTTCTCTTAGACTTTGATCGCTAATTTCCAAATAGACTCGAGTGGTAGAAATATTCGAGTGCCCAAGTAATCGCTGAATGCTTACAAGGTCCATTCCTCTTTCTAACAAACCTGTGGCAAAGTTATGCCTGAGTGTATGGGGGCTGAGTTTAGAACGAGGTATGTCTGATCTATCTGCAAGTGAATCCATTAATTTCTGAACTGCTCTGGGTGTTAATCGCCTTCCTCGGCGGTTCAAAATGAGCGCATCACGGTGTTCATCCATTGGTGAATGACGAAGAATGATTTGTTTTCTGACAAGATTATACGCTTGAATTGTTTGAACTGTAATTGTGGTAAAGAGTACCAATCGATCTTTGCCACCTTTACCCTCCCGAACTGTTGCAGATAAATCATCCAAATCAACATCAGAACGATTTAATGCACAAAGTTCAGAGACGCGCATACCTGTTTCAAGCAACAGTGTGATGACTACATTAGCAAATGGATTTTCGCTTGTTTCTGCAGCTTCTTTTAATCTATCAATCTCACGATGAGTAAGAGTTTTTGGAAGGCTTCTTCCTTTCTGGGGCCGAGTGACCCAATCCGGAATCCGGTGACCCAACCAATTCAGTAAATGGCTCACAGATGCTAAACGGGCATTGATGGTTGATGGTGAAAGAGAAGATAGTGATTGTACCCAGAGATCTAATCTTCCATTATTTGGATCAACCCATCTTGATATTTCCTTCACACTGATTGCCTGTAACGCATCCCACGAAGGTGGGAGTTCTCCTGGGAGGACGGTAGTCAGGAATTGTTTAGTCGAAGTCCTGTAAGAACGCAAAGTATGCTCACTTTTCTTTTCACTAGCTAATTGCATTTCATAACAACCGTGCCATGGCAAATCAGCCAATCTCATTAGGCGACTGGGTAGACTAAACGGCACGCCTAATGCAGCTTCTGAAAATGGTGTGGCTAATTTACCATCAGCATTGATATCTGCCCATTCATTCGCATCTATTTCTGTTCTATTTTGGTCTTCCATGCTTCTTACGTCCTGAGGCCAAAGAGCCTCTACATCCCATCCCCGAAGGGAACCGTCAGTGAGGGGGTTAGGGTATCAATGCTACGTAGAGCGGGAAACATTATCCGCCCATCAGGAGAGTGTTTACAAAATACCGGGCGGTTTAACGGCGACGATATCTCCACTGGGGATCTGGTCTCCGAGCAGCCCAAGCGGCCTCATTTTCAGAATAGTCATTGATTTCCCATGGTTGAGGTTTCTCTGGGGCAGAAAATCGCGCATCAATAGTTTGCTTAATCAAAGGTCTAATGCGCATGTGAAGTACTTCCAATTCTCCATAAAACACGATTTCGTCAGCCTCCCTCAAAACCATGTCATTCGATGGGTTCCAAATATGTGCACCTGCCCTAGAAACCGCTGCAACCATGCCATCATCGTCAAGTGTAATCAAATCACCAAGCTTTCTTCCAACGAGTTCAGGATATTTTCTTACCCTTATTGCCAGAGTTCCATGGCCTTCCTTATTTGACAATAATTGGCCCAAATCAACAGGGCTGTAGGTATGTGATTCTACCACATGTTGGATAATATGTCCTGCTACGTTAACGCCACTTGCTTTCTCAATACCCTCAAGACCAGGACTTGAGTTCACCTCAAGCAATAACGGACCTCGTGATGACTCTAACAAATCAACTCCTGCAACTTCTAGGCCTAGTAAACGCGCTGCTTTACAGGCAATTCGTGCGTAGTCATCGGGTAAGTCAACCTTTTCTACACTCCCACCTAAATGATAATTCGATCTGAATTCACGGCCATGTGCTCGTCGGCGCATAGATGCGACTACTTGCCCGCCAACAACGAGTACTCGAACATCTCTACCATGGCTCTCTTTGATGTATTCCTGAACTAGAACTCTTTCACCTTCTTCGAGTAATTTCCAAGCGATTTCGCTCGCATCTCTTTCAGTGTGTGCCAAGTATACCCCACTTCCTTGTGTCCCTTCAGGTGCTTTGACAACACACGGAACTCCGCCGACTTGCTGAATCGCACGTTCTACATCTCGCCAATCTCTGACTAATGCAGTTGTTGGGATAGGAATATGGTTGGATGAGAGGATTTGCGCAGCATGTAACTTATCTCTACTATTTTGAATACCATTACTGCTATTGGCAACATAGGTACCCATTCGCTCAAATTGACGTGTTATGGCAACACCATGACCTGTGATTGAATACCCAATTCTCGGTATTACTGCATCAACTTCAACATTCCATCCTTCATTTAGTATCCTTCTACCGTCGTTCCCAATGGTCACAGACAGTTTCATCGGATCGAGGATGTCTACCGAGCAACCCAATGCCTTGGCTTCCTCCACGAGTCGGCGCGTCGAATACAAGCGCGGACCTCTAGAAAGGATTGCAACACGGAGTGTCATCAATTGCGCGCCTACCCACTTCCTCTTTGAGTCCTACGCCAAAAAACGGGGTACTCGCGTGCGAGCGCGCGCGAGGCCACAAGCGTGGCCTTCAAGTGGCGTTTGGTATTGGACACCCTATGCAGGCCCCCACAGGCCCTACTGGCCCGCCAGTCTCTGGCCCATCGGGCCCACCATCTATTGCAGGTCCTTCAGGGCCCCCAAGTGACGTCAATCCGGCCCAGTTCGATCCTCTCGCTGAAATCGAAGATGCTCGCTCTCGCCGCCAAGAACGTGAGAGCAGGTTGGAGAGTTTGGAGAAGAAGAGAAATCGAGCACGTGTGAATGTCTACTTGTTTTTAGCAATCACCGTAATTATGGGAATTTTTGCTTTCTTCCCACAGACAATTGGAGATAACACTGAGAATCCACAGCAATTTATGAGTAAAAATCAGGCGGAACAGTGGTTTGCTGATGGAGGAAATGAACCGAACAAAATTTGGGATGGAGAAACTGAATCATCATCTTCTCCATACAAAAATATCTACATCCCCGGTTTAGACATTGGATCAATCTCTGAAGTTCGAGTTGATGTCTCAGTCGTTGTTTGGCGAGCCTCTGGAAACACAAACTTCACAGCAGCATTGTATGATGGTGAATGTGGCACAAACTCGAATAGTGATGTGACGAAACTTCCGGAAGGTGCATGGGAGCACAGTGGGAAGGACGCATCTCCTGGTGAATCGGTTGAATTGACCCTCCATACAGCCCCTGGACAGAAATGCTTCATCGTCTTCTGGGAAGAAACCGTAGATAACCTAGACATCCGTGCGACAATGGATGTCGAAGTTGAGGTTTATTGGCCAAGAATGTTTACTATCCCAGCCGGGATAATTTGCTTCTTGCTGTCAGGTTTTGCATTTATCGGCGCTCAAAAAACAGGAGCAGCATACAAATCTCTGAAGTATCCCGAAGGACAACCAAAGAAGAATATTGAGCAAGAAGTCCTTGAAGCCGCAGAAGAAGAGCACCGAGGTGAACAATTGGTAATGCAAGAGGAGTCTGATTCTGACATTTCTAACTCACAAACAGATTCCAGTGAACAGGTAGCGGAAGAGACTGTTGTTCAGGAGGCTGATTCAGCAGCAGCTTGGAGTGATGAACAACTGCTTTCCGCTGGTTGGTCTCAAGAACAAATTGATGCCATGCGCAATGGCTGAAACATTCCGATAATATGGAATTGCTCGACTCGTAGAGCGAAGAGGTTGAAAACGGCCGGCATTGCCATCCTCTCCGAGGATGGTCATGGACGAGGATGAACTTTCCAATCTCACAGTCGCTGCGTTGAAAAAGCGTCTGAAAGAGGAAGGGCTCTCAACCACTGGTAAAAAGGCCGATTTGATTTCACGTTTACTCGATTCGAGGGATGAGGGAGATCTGATTCTCGATGATGATGATGATGACGTAATATTGGACCCGGAACCAGCATCAATTGATGACGAAGAGATACTTGAAGCAGAGGTTTTTGAAGCGGAAATCATCGAGGCTGAAGATACTGAACAATTCGAAAAAGGACAACAGGATGCTGTAGCAAGGCTTTCAACGGAAAATGTACTTGTCAGCAAACCTTGGTTCAAAGACGGGACCACTATTGCAACCATTCTTGTTGTTCTAATTCTTGCAGGTGCAGGTGGATGGTGGTATTTCAACGAATCAGCGACTGTCTATCAAATCGACCCGTCTCGTTATGGTGATGATTTGCAATTCACTGTCAGTGATGGACAACTAAAGGCTGAAGGTGATGAGATGGTTGAATACGTCAGAGATACGATGGGTGAAGCACTTGATCAGGTCTGTGGTCGTTTACAAATTGATTTTCAAGGAACTGGGTCATCTTCCATCACTGACGGTGAATTAACCGATCTCAAAGACCCTGGTGATTCAAAATTGAAGGGTGCTGTGATGGCCAATGGACCTTATGGAAGAACTTGGAATACTGTTGAGTCAAATCTCGAATATGATTTATCAGCGGACTTATCTGGATACACTTGGTCAGCAATTAATCCAGATAGTTGCAGTACAAATACAGCATGGTCAGCAAATAACAACCAACTAGATGTTGAAGTAAAACGATGGACTGAAATCACAGAACAGGATTTACTCAGATCAGATTCTAAGATTCAATTCACTGATTCCGAGGGCCAAGAATCGAGTATCGAAGCTTCCACTTTTGGCAATATCATTGGTTCTGATGCATTTTCTGATTTAGTGGGGGAAATACTGTTGCCGATGCACCCTGTTGATTTGTACGATATCTTTGGTGTAACAATCTTGGAAGAGGGGGCAACACATACCCAACCATACCAAGGTTGGGGATGGCAAATTGGTTCAACTTCAACAATAGGTGGACAAGATGCAATTCAAGTGAGAATGCATCACATTGAAATTGGAAAGTGCCTTGGTCGTGCAGAAATGGTCCTTTGGGCAATTCCAGGTCAACCTTTACCTGCCAAGCAGGTGGTTGATGTCATGATTGACAAATCAATGCAAACTTCTTCTTGCTCTTTCACTTTATCTGAGGCGATTGATTTGGTTTATCCAGATGGCACATTGGTTGCCAAATATACGCTTGAGCAAACTGCCTTCAAACGGGGAAGTGACTTACTAGATTGGAAAGAGACTTATGCCACAAGACCTATGCCTGGTGAGGGAGTTCCGTCAGAAGAAGATCGAGAAATTTGGGCTACTCATATGTGGGACAATTCAACGGAACGGAGTTTTACTCTTGAAAAAGCTGTTACATGTGTAACCACTGATGCAGATGCCTTCGGACCTGCTCATACAGCACTGAATGGTGATGGTTATATTTTCGCGGCTAAGGATGATCGTACTGGCATGGATCCAGTATGGAATTTGTCATGGATTAGTTCTGCTGAGGCTGGTTGGGTTAGAGTAACATGGCCGGGTGGCGAGAATTGCTTCAATTCGGGAGATGGCCAAATTTCTGGTGAAGATAAGCCTGAACATGCAAGAGAAAGAATCCCATCAACACACCGACTAGCTTTGTTGGAAACGAGAATGACTTCAGAAAATTACTATCCTGATTTGAGCGGGTTAGTGGCATCAAATGGTCAATTGAGAAATGATGTGAATGTGGGTTATACATTGCTTGTACCTGATGATAATGCTGTATCTGATTGGTTGGATGATTTTGATATTCTAGACGGGAGGGTTACTGTTTATCTTGAGAGAAGTTGGACATCTGGGAATACCGAATACACACTTCAAGCGGGAATGGATGGAGAAACCGGAAGAATGGCTGGGTGGATAATTACCGCGACCTCCGCTTAAACATTCCAAAAACCGAGGATTGACGTTGACAACCCCCGTCAGCCTCAAGAGCGCTGCAAGAGCCGACGCAAATGGGATGCACATGGATGAGGATGATATTCTTCCTGAGGCTGTGGCCGCACCTCTAGTTGTAGAATTCACAGAAGAGGAAATTATTGGGACGGATTCAGATTCATTGAGTTCAGCTCAGCCACGTCCCGAAATCGAACTACCAAGAGCAGGTCCAACTCCTGCAAATAGAGGACGGGTTGTTACGATTATGAATCAGAAAGGTGGTGTTGGAAAAACTACCACTGTGATTAATGTGGCAACACATCTTGCACTTCATGGAGTTCGTGTACTCGTGGTTGACTGTGATCAGCAAGGGAATTGCGCTACTGGATTGGGTATCGATAAAAGTCGCGTAATGCATACGACACGTACGCTGTTTACAGAACCTGAACAAGCTGCCTATTGTCGGCATGCCACTGCAGTTCCTGGATTGCACTTGGTTGTTGGAGAGAGATCACTTGTCGGTCTTGAGCAAGAACTCTCAACTCGTCTTGGTCGAGAGCGTTGTCTTTCAGAGGGTCTTGAACAATTATTACCGCATTATGATTTGATACTTCTTGATACTGCACCCAGTTTGGGATTGGTTACAATCAATGCATTAGTTGCTAGTGATGCTGTTCTAGTTCCGGTTCAAACAGAGTTCTTCGCATTGGAAGGGGTCGCGATGTTGGCATCCACTATTCGAGAAGTGCGCCGACGTCTAAATCCAAATCTTGGCTTTGACGGAGTGATGATGACTATGCATGCACCGACTCTTCTAAATAGCCAAGTTCAAAGCCAACTCAAGGAAACGTTCGGAGATTTGATTGTTGAGCCACCAATTAGGAGGAATATCAAACTCGCTGAGGCCCCCAGTGAAGGTATACCAATTCACATACATGCACCTGAATCAAATGGTGGGAAGGATTATCGCGACCTTGCAGTTAATCTTGCCCAACGGTGGAACCTACACCTGGAGTGAATAGGATGTCCAAGAAACGAGTTTTAGGGCGAGGACTGGATGAATTACTTGCTCAACACGACCAAGATTTACCTTTTCTAGATGCATATGGCCCATCCATAGGAGAGACCGATGGATTGCCGATAAGTGCATCTGTTGATCCTGTTGAACAATTGCTGGAAGCAATCACAAGGCTATTGAAATCTGAAGGACAAAGTGATTCCAAATTGATATCTTCAAGAGTAGAGGATAATGGTGTCAGATTGACTATTCTTAGTGGTAAATCTATGCTACCATTGGTTCCTTCTGACCTTGGGGCGCCTGGCTTGGAAAATGGAATTCTTGCTGAAGATCGTAGTGAAGCAACTGTGACTGTAGTCCAATGGGGGATTCCTGCCCGTCGCCTGTTGGAACGTTTGTGCGAACATTGGTCTGGGTGAGTGATTGAGTCTCCGTAGTCGCCTGATTGCACAGTCACTTCGGGGCAACAAATTGCTGTACAGTATCTTACGCCCCTCCCCCAAAATTATCCAGTGGTACGTGCATCCACAGACATGGATTGTGGGGAAGTTGTTCAGTCCCTTTGGAGTTCGCACAGGAAAAACAAGTTTTGGAAATGTGCCAGTTGTTACCTTTACCCCCAAAAAAAATGTTCGAAAAGATTCCATCATTGTGTACCTACATGGTGGAGGATATTGCTTTGGTTCCTCACTCACCACACATCGAATTGGTTTAGCCAATCTATGCAAGATTACCTCGTGCATCATACACTCAATCGATTATCGACTGGCTCCCAAACACCCTTTTCCCGCAGGCATGAATGATGCAATGCAAGCATGGAGAGCCATTATTGCTGATTATCCAGATACGGAAATAATTCTCAGTGGAGATTCTGCCGGGGGGGGACTCAGTCTTGCATTAATGATGCGTCTACGTGATGAGGGGTTACGCCTGCCCGATGCAGCAGTGTTATTTTCGCCCTGGACTGATTTAACCTGTTCTTCTGAAACTTACAAAACATTGGCGAAGGTGGATCCAATGCTGCCCTCTTCTGCACCAAATCATTGTGCAAAATATTACGTCTCCGATATTGATAAGAGAAAAGAACCGTATGTTTCCCCAATATTTGGTGATTTAACAGGATTACCACGAATGCTGATTCTAGTGGGCGACCGAGAAATACTACTTGATGATAGTCGGAAGATAGGTGAGAAAGCCAAAATCACAGGAGTTGATATTGAGGTTGATATCTGGCCGGGAATGTTCCATGATTGGTGGCTTTTTGGTTCATCGATCCCCGAGGCAATAAAGTGCCTAGAGAAAGTGGAACAATGGATTTAATCGGCGTCCAATGTTTGCCTAAATCATGCCAGTGAGCCCATAGGATCCCATGGAGGGAGTACGATAGGTTCAGTATCCAATGCCGCCTTCATTTGATCAGTCAGATATTTTGAGGGGGCTGCAATTTCAAACATATATTCATCAAACCAATTATCGTTCATCGTGTAGAAACCTTTGCGTCCACCTTCATCTCCCCAGGAGTTCTCTACACGCCACCTCCGAGTTTTCCCATCTACAACATCTACACCTGTAAACAACATTGCATGTGTCATAAGGGTTTGATGATGGCGTAACCGTTCAGCCTTGTCAAGACCAAATTCAACACCATAGAGTTCTTCAAATTCGAATAAATTAGCATCCCAGAGACCATTCTTCCTATGCATCTGCTTCCCAACATCACAGCCCATCCAAACTGGCATTCCATCTTCCAACATGGCTCTAGTGATTTCTTTCATCTCCTCTATTCCAATATTCAAATAGAGGACTGGTGGGCCATCCACAACATTTTGTAACCAATCGACTGTATATGTCTGCATTGTTGGGTTTCTTGGATCATGAACCAAACAAATGAAATCCTCAACATCTTCCTTTACGAATTTCTTCACGAAATCTTGTGGAGTCATTTCACCTTCACGGTGGAATTTCTTGTCCTTATCTCGCCATTGCCAATCAAATGTTTCGGGTGGAGTTCCCAAGTGAATACATAGCACCCTCCATACATCTTCCATTCTTCTACTCTTATGCAAATCCAATTCAGCCCTTGAGGCACCATTTTCGGCCAACCCTCGTAATTCAGCTGCAGATGCTCGGAGTAGGTGTAGAAGTGTCCGATTCATTCGCATTGTTGCTGATGACGACCTCGATTCGGGGTATGCAGATTTGGGGACCAGTCCATACTTTGTGACTAGATTAACCGCCATATTCCATTGACCACCGTCGTCAATCGGGCCTGATAAAAGGAAGGCAACTGTTCGATCATCAATTGGTTTCTCTGCAGTTTCAATTATTGCATGTAGGAAATGATTGGCTCGCTCAAATTTATCCCAAAAGTGAATGTGTGCTTGACTGAATTCAAAATCCTTGATTCCCATTTCTTTCATTGCTCCAACTCGAAATAAATTCAGCATTGCGAATAGCCAACACCGTCCACTACTCTTTTGATTGGTTACTTTCCAATCATCGAGTTTTGTTGAATAAGTAAAGTCTGTATTTGCAACTATTTCGCGATTTAATGCCACCTGTAGAACATCTGTTGTAGTAACCGCATTTTGAGCAACCTTTGCCTGTGCATCGGCTGCAAAGTCAGTTCGAAGTTGTGCAATTTGTTCGGGAGTAATCGCGCTCATGGTTCATCGAAGATGAACCTCGCTGCTTAGTTTTCTCGCTTAACGACTAAGGCAGCACTCAATGTAAGCACTAGAGTCAAGAATGCGGTTGGGGCTGGCAAGAAGCCCGCACTTTCTTCAGCAGAACACCCTTCTCCACCACTGTCTTCACCAGATACCCAACAATCGGACCAAACCTTGCCACCTTCACCGAATCCTGCTTCAGGGAATTTCTCGCTTTCATTATTAGGATAAATTAGTACAACATCGTAGTTAATGTATGAATGTGTATCAACTGGAACAATAGTACTGCTCCATGATTCATTGGAACCAGTCATAGAGATCCTTTCCGGTGGATTACACACTCCGCTATTGATACACTGCTGAACTGTCCATTCCACTGTTGTCCCATTACTTCCTGCTTCATCCGACAATGTTACCGTAATTGTAAAATCGGTTCCATCTGTTGATATGGTAGGTGTAGTAATCGATTCAATTGGTGTATCTTCAACATCAATCACTCGATTGACACCAGAATCACCACCTGCAGATGCGACTGATAAACATAGACAGGATACAAGAGCCATAGCCAGAAGATTACGCATAATCTCACACGAACGGTCTTCATTCAATAACACTCTCATTTATTGATGTCCTAAAATCAGTTATGGTGTTTAAGAAAATGTTTGCAACTCACTATTTTTCCCCACAATTAGGAATGCAATTCAATAACTATGAGTAATCGCCCGGACTCATGCCACAAGGTACAGTAAAATGGTTTAATCAGACAAAAGGATACGGATTCATAGAAAGAGATGGTGATTCAGACCTTTTCGTCCACATTTCCAACGTCGAAGGAAAAATTGTCGATGGTGATTCAGTAGCATTCGAAATCGGCGAAAGCGATCGAGGACCCAATGCAGTAAACGTTCGCAAGGTCGATGAAGAAGAGTAATCACAACTCCAATTCCCATAATTCATCACCTATGTGGTGAACCATCTTGACTGCTTTACCTTTGGTTGCAGCATTCATTTCGCTTGAATCCATCATTGCCCAACCAATGGCCAACGGCTTCCCATGCTCTTGATCTCTAATCCAAATCATGTCACCGGATTTGATTTCAAGAGAAGATGCATGAATTCCTGCTGCCATACAATCTGCTCCATTCATCAAAAAAGGAATGGCTCCCCTGTCAACTTCACACCAGCGTAAAGTTGGCTTCCATTCGAGTAAGCCCCGTAAGGTAGGGAATGCAATCGTATCGCCGCCATCGTTGTTGATTTCCATTCCGAGAGGAGATTTATCGACAATCAATAAGTTCCATGGCCCAAATGTAGCCGTTTCGAGAAAAGCACTCGAAAGATCGGTGGCGACTCCAAGAGGAGTTGTTAGTCGTTCAATGAGCCCCCGGATTTTTTTATGACGGACAGGTTTCCTTCCCTTCAGTTTCCAATCCTTCTTCGCCACATCAATTACAGATAGCATGCACTCCTTGAATCCTCGCCTCTGAAAAAACTGAAGGGTTCTTAAGGGACGAGAACATATTGCCTCCCATGTGTGATTTATTTGCAATGAGTTGTAACGGAGAGGACAGAGCTACCCAAAGCCTTCCACGCTTTGCTAGGTATGCAACAAGAAACCCACATGGCTGGGGCCTAGGCTGGTATGAGAATGGAGAAGCTCGAATTGAAAGAGAACCGTGTCGCGCAGATTACTCTCAGCATTTCTATGAATCGATCGAGGAAGCTAAATCCACCAATATGATTGCACACGTAAGATATGCAACGCATGGGGAGCATACCACTTGCAATTGTCACCCTTTCCAAAGGCGTTACAAGGGTCGAGATTGGATTTTTGCACACAATGGTTGGGTTGATGGAGCCGAAGATCATGAACTATCTGAAGGAAATACTGATTCCGAACAAATTTTCAACCACATAATGGATGAAATCGAAAGATACCAAAATAGGAGCCATATTCGAGGTACTTACCCTGCTCTAAAGCATGCCATAGGTACTGTATTCGAGCGATATGGCGAGGGGATAAATCTGAATTTGCTGATTAGTGATGGAAACATGCTATACGTATACCATCACTATCCAGGTAAACCAATCTATCTAGTTCGTCGTTCTAAGGAGTATGGTGATGCAGCCCTAGTATCAACTCGAGAATTGACTGGTGAACATTGGGTAGAGTTAGAGTCTGACAGGCTTCTGGTATTAGACCGCGGGGAAATCTTCGTGTATTCGTCCCCGCTCATTTGATGTTAAGAGACCATGTCGTCGTGATATGCCGAGTATTTGGTGTGCACTTCGAACCTTTGATGCACATGCCAAGGAAATGGGAGGGTCTCCTTTGGAAACGCCTCGTTTTTTCCTCAAACCATGGGCTGCATTAACTCAACCTGTATTGGGTGGTGAAGTCAAAATTCTCTCTCATTTCGAGGAAATTCACCATGAAATTGAATTGGTGATTGAATTAAATGCAAATATGGAAATATCCCAAATTGGAATTGGCCTCGATTTAACAGATCGTAAAACACAGAGTGTAGCCAAGTCAGAGGGAATGCCGTGGGCGGAGGCAAAAGGATTCGCAAAGAGTGCGATTGTCGGTAAATTATCGACACCCCCCACAAATCTAAATCAATTGCATTTTGAATTATTCGTCAATGATAATATGCGTCAATCAGCAAGTATTGCAGAAATGAGTTTCACTCCTGTTGAATTAATCTCAGAATTATCAAAATGGGCTCCACTTGAAACTGGTGATTTACTGTTCTGTGGGACGCCTTCAGGTGTCGGGCCGATGGTTAGGGGAGACCGTGTGCAAGCATATCTTCTGAATGAAGATGAAATTTGTATTTCAGAACTTGACTTTATTCTAATTTGATTAAGGTGGCACAGATTCGTGCATGTTGAGAGTGACTCGCGCCTTATCTAAATCATCAACTGAAAATACTAATTCAGTTGCTCCTTGGATTCGTGATAAAACATAAATTGAGGTGATACTGACCCCTCCTTCCGCTAAACGCTCTGAAAATTCGGCGAGGGCACCGGGTTTGTCTGGCATAGATTGAGACAATAGACTAGTTGTCGAAAAATCAATTCCCAAAGCCTTCAATGCCATCCTTGCTTCTACTGTTTGATCTGTTACAATCACGACGTTGGTATCAATAGCGCACATAGTTTCGATATTAATGCCACGATTTGCAAATTCTCGGCTCACTTTAGCCAATTGCCCTGCTTCATCAGGTAATTCAATTTTAAATTCCAAACGTCCCTCATTCATAGGTTATCGCCGCATTCTAGCGCGTCGTATTCTGGCTATTTACCCACCGGATGATAATCAGCCCACCAACGTGGTCTTGAAATAAGGGAAGTAGGTCGCCCGCATCCCGGAGGTAAGCAATATGGCACACTGGCATGGTATCTCACGACGCAAGGCAACAGGTGGTCGTCTCAAGCGCCCAAGCAGTTACAGAGGCAAGAGGCGCACTGAAATCGCATCTGAAAAGCAATTCACTACAATTGGTGAACCAACTCGAAAGAATTATCGTAAGCGTGCAGGATCACAAACTGTCCGAGTATTATTCGATTCAGTAATTAATGTTGCAGACCCTAAGACTGGAAAAGTGTCTAAGGCAACTCTTCAATCTGTAGCAGAAAATGCGGCTGATCCTAACTATGTACGACGAAATATCATGACAAAGGGAGCTGTTGTAGAGACAGACAAAGGCCGTGTTCGAATTACCAGTCGACCTGGAAGTCATGGTGTAATTAATGGCGTCCTTCTGAAGTGAAGGTTCACATCATAGGACTATTTCCCAATCTCGAAGGGACCGAGATGGCTAACCATTCAGACAGGCTTGTCATTTGGCCTGGATATTTCGATTTGAAGACAAGTCGGCGTGCAGGCCGAAGAGTGTCCAAGAACCGAGCAGTCTCGAACCCTACTCTTGATGGATTAGCATTTGCAGCACGTACAGCGGGTATTCGAAAAATGAAGAGAGAAGAACACACTTGCCACCCTTCTCGCCCACATGCCAAAGAAGGAAGACTTTGGGTTTCCATCCAAGATGCTCTAAAGGCAACAGGTTCTACATCAAAAGAAGGGATTCTTCAATCAATAGGTGACGCATGGAACAGTCAGGAATCTGAGACAAGAGCCGCTGAAAAGGCAGCCAAAGAAAGCGGTCCTAAGACCGGCGATAAACGTGGAAGAAGTCAACGTAAGTCGTTCAAAAGTGGAAGAGGAAGCAAACCAAGTGAACGGCGAAAACGGCGAAAATGATTCCACATTTCATGCCAATCGATTTAATCCTAGAAAAGGATCTTCAATTCATGAGATGTTCTATTTGTCCGGGGATTGAAAGAAAACCCCCCTCCTCCTCCGAGGTTTGTGAAATGGGCAGAGGACCCGGAACATCTGACACCCAATCCAGGGTACAGAAGAGTTCGTAGTATTAATCGAGGACTCTTGGAAACATGGTTCCGTGAAATATCATTGGTCGATTTAGATACTCTTCCAAACGAAGGAGGGATACTGTTCACATCTTGGCATCCCGGTGGCCTAATTGATCCGATGTTAATGATGGCAGCACTTCCTGGGAAACTCACCTTTGCAGCAAAACATACACTGTTCAAAACACCATTACTGGGTAGTATACTCAAAGTCACGGGTGCTCAACCTGTCCACAGGGCACAAGATACAGAGGGAGATGGAGAAACCAATCGCTCTCAAAAGAATACAAATCTAATTGAGGGATTGGGTAATGCTGTCGGTAATGGTGGCAGGGTAGCAATTTTTCCAGAAGGAGTATCTCATCTAGAACCACATCCTGTTAGACTACGTACTGGCGCAGCCCGAATCTTATTGCATGCAATTCGTAAGGCACGAGATGAAGGGTTACCCGATCCTCACATCGTCCCGTTGGGATTACACTACAGCGATCAGCATAGGTTCAGAGAGCGCGTCAGTTTACAAGTCAACAACCCATTACCAATCCCTCCATTACCTGGTGAGAAGGATTGTCCTGAACCCACTGCTGAAGAAATTGAAAACTTCAAGGAAGAGGCGAATGAACGGGCCTGGTGCCGTACTATAACCGATTTACTCGGTCTAGAAATCAAGAGATGTAATCAAGCTCAAGAAACATGGGAAGATAGAGAACTCGTCTGGCGGGCAAGACGCATGGTCCACATACATCGAGCTGCAGAGGCCAATGTACCAATAGGCCCTCTTCCTTTTGACAAAGCTTTACTCGGTTCTCGTCGAGTACGTGCGGCTTGGCAGTATCAATCAATTCATGACTCAGAGCGCACCGCTAAGTTAGAAGAAGAATTCCGGGAACATCACTATGCCATGGAGAAATTGGGACTTCGTTCATGGGAAATAAATAATCGACAAAAAAGAATTTCAAAACGTGCTTTATTCAAGAATCTAGTTTATTGGATATGGTCAATATCTTGGATGCTTGGAGTGGTTTCTTGGGGTGCCATAATTGGGTCAATCCCCCCATACATGTCCATTCGCGTGCTTTTGAATCGAATTGTTGATGACTCAAATAAAGCAGGATTGGGTAGTATGAAATTACTGTATTCTGTTGCACTATATCCCGCATATTGGCTTTTGATATCTGTTCCAATTGGATGGCTAATATCTGCTCCTAATTCTCCAATCCAGGATTTGAAATTACCCAGTATCATCTTGCCTTTACTAGCAAATTTCCCTTGGCCATTGATGGTATTATTGGTCTTATTGTGGTGGCCAATTTCAGCACGACTTCATCTCAGATTGTATGCACGTGCAACACGTTCTTGGAGAGCGCTTCGCCTTGGTTTTAGACTGCGTAGTGGTTCGGTTGATTGGGATGGTCTTCTCAACACACATGCAATGCTAGCAAAGGAATTGGCTATTATCGGAGAAGGTTTGGTCTTACCCGGTGACCCTGATTGGGTAGATCCTAAACCCGGTGTAGATGATTGGGAAGTTGTGAAAATGCGAACAAGTTCCTGATTATTCAGGAACGGTCCTAGTCCAACCAAAATCATCAGCAATAGCTTGGGTTTGGATTCCTGTCAAGGCGTCATATAATTCGCGAGTTACAGTTCCAACTTCATTATTGGAGTACATTACACATTCATCTCCGTGACAAATTGAACCAATTGGACTAATCACTGCAGCAGTACCTGCACAGAAGCACTCATCGGCGCTTAGAACGAAATCTATCGGCACTTTCTCTTCACGTACTTCGTAGCCTTTGCTTCGAGCCAAGTCAATTATTGAGGCGCGTGTAATTCCCGGGAGAATGGTTCCAGTTAATTCAGGAGTGTGGATTATTCCATCTTTAACGCAAAAAAAGTTTGCAGCCCCAACTTCCTCAATGTACCTATGATCGACAGCATCAAGGTATATGATCTCAGCAAAACCTTCCTTTTTTGCATTCTTGGATGGCATCATCCCGGGGGCATAATTTCCAATTGCTTTAACTCCTCCAGAACCACCTGGTGCTGCTCGATGAAATTCATCACTAACTTTGAGAGAAATGGGATGCATTCCTCCCTTGAAATATGGCCCAACCGGACAAACGTAAATCATGAAAGTGTACTCTGGAGCGGGTGCAACTCCAAGAATTGCACCAGTTCCCCACAGAACAGGACGTATGTACAGTGCCCCCTTCCCAGTTGGAGGGACCCATCTTGAATTTGCAGCTACTACCTGTTCAACAGCACTGAGAAACATATCCTCAGGGATTGGTGGCATACCCAATCTCTTGGCTCCAGATTGCAAGCGCTCAGCATTTCTCTCTGGGCGGAAAAGCACAATGCTACCATTGACACTCCTCTGTGCTTTCATCCCCTCAAATAATCCTTGACCATAGTTGAGAACACCTGCTGCAGGAGAAATTGTGATGTCACCATAAGGCATCATTTCGCCAGGTTTCCAGTCATCTCCTAGTTTGCACTTGGCCACATACATTACATCGGTTGGTGTGAAAGAAAATGTCAGACTATCCCAATCAATTTCGTCGCCCATCTAGTTCACCCCCCCTAACGCTTAGGGTCGCAAACCCACGGTTGGTTCTCAACCATTGCGGCTCGGATTTCTGCTTAATCAACGGGCAGGCTAGACCCTAGAGTTCAAAGACAGCCGCTCTAATCAGGTGCTATGTTGACTGAGGAGGAGGCCTGTATTGTTGCGGCGTCCTATCA
>PBMO01000039.1 GCA_002722595.1 Methanobacteriota archaeon
AAAACTATTGATCAAAAGCTCAGTCAAAATTTTTCTAAATACGCAGAACGGCCAGGATTAGTTTTGGTTTATTTGTCCCTATGGTCGATTTTACCTGCAATATGGTTAACAGCAATTACTACTCTAATTGGTTAATTGTACTGTGCAACTAACATCAGAAATGATGCTGGATTTCAAGAGGTAAAGACCAACTATGAGTGGCCCAAGTCAATCTCATGGCTCATGTTTGGGTGGTAGATTCGAATTGCTTCATCCACATAGGATCAATGGCACCAGAAGGATTCGTAGATGATGTCAAGAAGATTCTCGCCAATGAATCGGGAGGACTTCACGTTACCCCCGGAGTTCATGATGAAGTCAGGAACGTCCGTTTTCAGCGTTGGAATGGGAAGCCAAATCTTCTAGAAGAAATGAGTGATGTACTTGTTACAATCTCAATTGGTGAAGATGAGATCCGCGGTTTAGCAGAAAAAATTGGAGAGAATGCTTCTCCTCAAGATGTTGATTTGTCACTAATGGTTCTTGCAGGTAAAATTTCGCAAGAAGGTCGGAAAGTCACACTTGTGTCTGATGATTTCAAAATGACCACGACGGGAGATCGCGCCAATCTTAATGTCGAAACCTGTCCACCATCTACCTTCATACAGCGACTTGCAGAATCCGGTTCAAAGGCACAGAGAACACGCTTACGGAGTCTTTCTCGAAGAGTACGTGCAGCAGAAATGCGCTATGCCATTAGCCGAGCAGGGCAATATGATGTGCAAGCAAAATTGACATGGATGGTAGACTCACTTCTTTCATCAAAGGTTGCAATCGCTGAAAGTAGCGATGATTCATCGATATCTGATGAACGCAAATTAATCGCAGCTTTGATTCGTTCAATTCGAGGAGAGAATGTCAAAAAATCGACAATGAATAAACTAGGTCTTTTGCCAGATGTTTGTGCTCCTGTGGCACGTTTGGATGAACACCTCTCGACATTATCTTCGGATGGTAGTTCAGACGATATTCGACAATCCTATGATTCAACTGTACAGATTCTTAGCGAGGTGCTTGAAATCACAGGACTTGGTCTTGCTCCTTTGGGTGAGGAGATGGCAGAATTGGCACATCGTGCAATGGCAGGTTACCATTATCGAACCGAATCTGCAATGGGTGTGATGGCAAAGATGTCAGGAGATTTGTACTTAGCACGGTTGCATCTTTCTCGCGCCCTACAGCATGCAACTCTAATTGATGATGTGGGCGCCGAAATGCGTGCTATGCATCAATTGGGGATGCTGGCCTTGGCCAATAATCAGTGGGAACGTGCAGGCGCTCTGTTTGAAACCGCCGATAGGCAGTGTCAAGCAATTGGTGGCAATCGTTTATCCCACCTTGTGTTATCTGGGATATCCCGTCATCTAAACGATGAGACAGAGCTCGCAGAGTCCCATTTGCGTGCTGCAATCCCAATCGTTCAATCTGACAAGTCAGGTGCAACACAAATTCTAACAGAAGTGGGCAATGCATTGCTTACAGTTGATTGCCCGGGCCTAGCATTAGAAGTCCTAGATGAAGCGATTGAATGTGCAATCGAATCAGGTCAAGAAGATCGCTTGGAGATGCTTGCAGATTTGCTTCTTCTTGCAAATACAGCAATCAGCAATAGAGAGCAGAGCCAATATGATGGATTGCGCGAACTCCTTGATAGTTTGAACGAAATCCATGAGGATGTAGAAGAAGAATTTCAAGCGCGCATATCTGATATTGATAGTCGTGCAGTTGAGTTGTCTCGCCCCTTGGATGAAACATGGTCTGAGTGGCAACCTGCAATCAAATTAATTCCTGATGGTTCTATGTTAACTGTTGTTAGGATAGACACAGATGATGAGGGGCGAAGTTTGGTGGTTTCGCACCATGGAGAATTGGGTTCGATAGGTCTTTGGTTACCAGATGGGGGTGTGCAAGCAGCACCTGGTAATCTCATTGAAATCAATAATAGTCGAGTCAAAGTTGCACCACCAACTGAGTTGCTGCGCGATGTTCACAACATCCGAGGCATCGTTGCGATTGAAGATCCAAATGCACTTTCTTTCATCGTCAATACAGATGATATTCTTGATGATGAAGATGAACTGAATTTAAGTTGAAAATCAGTACGATAGTGTCTCTTGCAAATATCTTCGTTCACTCGGGAGCATTAGCATCACCCAGACAATTCCTGATATTACCTGCAGGATGGCAAATAATTGGATACCTTGCCGCAATGTTATGTCGGTGTATTCCAACATCAGGCTGGCCACCAATGTGGAACAACCGTTGACCGTAGTCATCAGCAAGAAGTCGGTGCTGAACAGTCGCCCTCGCCACTCATCATCACTGCGTTCTTGCAATAGTACTGTAGAAAGTACCCAATTGATTGCACTCGCCGCATGACCCAACACCACGATTACTGCAATCCATGGTGTCCATTTTAGGAATCCGATGATGACGTAGGCCACCCCACATACGCTGACCAATGAACCGAGAAGAAAAGGCCAAATGTTTCGATCTTTGAACACATAGCGCGCAAAGATGGGACCCAATCCGGTTCCCAGACCTCTTGCAGCGAAGAGAACGCCAATGCCTGCGGCCAGATCCCCAAAGGCAATTTCATCCCCGATGAGGATGAGCATATACACCAATCCTCCTCCAAAAACAGCCCAAAGTGCCTTTGCGGTGATGATTCGACTCACATGAGGTTTTGAGAATATGATTCTGAAACCATCGACAATATTCCCGCCCGTATTTGCCCATATTCCTCCGGGTTTTGGCACAAATGGTTCTTGGGGTATTGTGAGAGTACTGTACATCAATGCACCCAGAACAAAGCAGATTGCATTGATTATGAAGGCTGCTTCAACACCATACGCAGAGACCACAAATCCACCAAGACTAGCGCCCAAACACAGTGCTGCACTCCAGGTAGCGCTACTCAACGCATTTGCTGTTAACAGCTCATTGTCCTCGGTAATATTCGGAATCGATGCTCTTTCAGCCGGAATGAAAACCGCATGTAGCATCATCAGTAATGATGAGATGAAATAAATCATCCACACCTCTCCCTCTTCGTCGACGAGCAGAAGGGACAGAACTGCCACAGCAGAGAGCAGGTTGGCCCAAATCATCAACCATTTACGACTGAATCGATCGGCCAACATCCCCGTGAAAATTTGTGGTAATGCTAGCGAAAACATTCGAATGACAAACAACAACCCAATGCCCAATTCTGAGCCAGTGAGAGTGTAGATTAACACAAACAGAGCGACTGTGTTGAACCATTCACCGAGCATTGAGATGGCCAGTCCAAACCAAAGCCGACGAAAAGTTGAATTTCGCTTCAGGAGTTCAAGAAAACCAACCTCTCTATGTAACTCCATGCTGCCATCGCGATGAAGGCAACCTATCAGTCCTCGTACACTTCGAATGCGAATCGCTATGGATGGCCTTCTTCTGGAATGCCCATGGACAGTGAACCACTGGTATGGATTGACTTAGAGATGACAGGCCTAGATCCTGATGAAAATGTAATCATAGAAATCGCCACAGTTGTTACGGATGGGGATTTGAATATCCTTGGGATAGGACCCAACCTCGCTATATTCCAACCAGAAGAAGAATTGGCGAAAATGGATGAGTGGAATATAACTCACCACACTGCGAATGGTCTGATTGATGCTGTAACTGAAAGTGAAATTACGAATGCAACCGCCGAAGCTCGCACTCTTGAATTCCTGCGAGAGCATTGCGTTGAAGGTAAGTCACCGCTGTGTGGAAATACAATAGGACAAGATCGAAGATTCCTTAGACAGCATATGCCTGAATTGCATGATTTTTTGCATTATCGAAGCATAGATGTAACTAGTGTGAAAGAAATTGCAAGGCGTTGGTATCCAACCAGTGAACGCTTCAACAAACCAGTTGGTCACCGAGCAATGGATGACATAATGGGCAGTATAGAAGAATTGAACCATTATCGTACTAATATATTCAAGTAGAAAGCAGGTTCCTGATTTATTCAGTAATCAGGTCCTAGGCCATGGGGATTCCCATCATCATCGACTAGAAAGACATTGATTCCAACACCGGTCCGGTGGAATGCAATAAGTTCCAATCCATGAATGAAATGACCTGTTGGCGCGCGACCTAACACCGGTTTCCTGTTTCGACTTCTCCATGACCCCCACCCTTTCTTTTCTTCAATTTCTGTTTTGAGTGGGCGCCTAAATCCCTCCGCATCCTCAAACCAAGGCAAAGGCCCTTCGGGACTAAATTCAATCCCAAGAATCATGTCTACACCCTGCGTATATTGGGCAGCATCAGCATCAGCAGCAGAAGGAATGGCAACACAATTTGGGTGTGTATGCATCCAATGTGTGAACCTGGCACCACGCGAACCGCGATCATTTGAAAATAAATCATCCACCCATTCTTCGGGGACATGATGAACTGAGAAAGAATCTCCACGATTCACGAGATGAGGCTCACCAATGAGAAAGACTTGACCTGCGAACAATTCTGGTTGGTGTTCAGAACCACATAGTAAATCGTTCATTTCTTGGCTTATTGGTTTGGATTGTTCTGGATCAAAACCGATTAAGATTTCATCAGGAAGGGCTTCAAATGCCCATTTCAGAATATTTTCCAAATGACGAATAGGTAGTAGAACAAAAGCAGAATATCCATCCCGATTATTCAATGAAGATTGATTGTATTCCGCAACCGAATCAAGCAACCACGGCTCTACCATCATAAGGCCCTCTGCGGCAAGTGTGAATAAGGGTTGCACTCATCGGTTGCCCATGGCGAAGAGGGGAGGCTTTGGAAAATTTCTCGGTGGTCTTGCAGGTCGACCCTATGACCGTCTCATGAGCCGTCTTGAAAAAATAGCAAAGGAGCATTCGGGTTCGTCTCTAGCCAGTGAATGCGAAAAGTTCGTCAAGATTGTTCGTCGTACTCTCGATGAAGAGCAAATCGATGAAGAAGAACACGATTTGATTATGGAAGAAATCGAAGAAATTCATCCAGAAGGGAAGACTTATCCACGTTTGGGTGACGATTCAGAGGATTTTTACGATGGCGAAGAATTACCTGATGCTCCAGAACTTGATTTAGGTCGTCGTTCCAATCTTGATGACTTAATGAAGACAAAGGACGGTTCATTCACAGGTTCCTTTGGACGAGATGAGTATGAGGAATACCGGCAACGTATGGCACAGGATTTCTTCAAAGAATCAGATGAAGCAATTGCTTCTGGAGATCACCAGAATATGACTTCCCAAGACCCAGGTCATCGGGTTTTCCATGACGTCGAAGATGAAGCCAAGGATTTGAAACGGCAAATCGCTCAGGAAATGGGTGTGGAAGTTGAAGAGGAAGAAGATGATACCTATCGTGTTGATGAGGATGGAACCGAATGGTGGCAAGACGATGATGGTGCTTGGTGGTATCGACCACAAGGCGAAGAAGATTGGTATCCTTACGAAGACTGATCACAAACCGACTGCATTGTTCGGATCTTCCCACCAAGGTGGTGAAAGGAACCAACGCTCATCGTCAATCTCGCGGTCGACCAATGGCAATCCCAAAGTCGAAGAATCATCTAAATTTATACTCAAACCGAACGCAGAACAGGTCGATGGAAGGTAATCTTCTCCGGTTTCGGTCAATTCGATTCGAATTGAGTCTCCGGCTTGTAAACGCACATCTAGAGGGTTGAATTCCATCAGCATGGTGTAGGTTTGGAATGGTACAACAACCTCGGCATCATATCCACCATCACGATAACGCAAATCCATTGTGGCATGACCTAGTCGTAAATCATCAGCATCAGAATACATCGTCGCGAAAATTTGTCCACCATTGCAATTGCGGGCAGTTACAGATAGATGCAAAGTTGGTAGTCCAGAGATGTGGATGTCTTCAGTCAATTCAGGCATTATGATGGTAGCAGAAGAGGATGCACTTACAACTCCACCTTGGGCGGTTGCAGTATCCAGTGTTGCTAGGTCCCAAGTCAAGTCTTCAGGTGGCCATGTATCTTCTACGTGCCACATCCCATCGTGTGTTTGAATCTGTACATGCGCTTCAGGTTCTTGTCCGGAATCCTTTAGATAATACTCAAACCAATTCCACAATTCAATGGCCCAATCCATGCGAGTCATTTCTGGATACGCCTCTCCACCATATCCGCTACCCAGTTCACCATGGCGATCTGGTTGATCGACGTAATTGTGTGCCCATTGACCTGCAATCGCCCTAGTATGAATTCCTGCATCTCGAAGCATCTGATAAGCAGGGAACGCGTGATATGGGTCTACGTTCCAATCTTGCAGACCCCAAACGAGGTAGACACTTCCGTTGTAATTATCAATCACATCTCCAAGGTGATACCTCTCTTCCCAGTAATCTGACCATTCTGCCCCAAAGGCCTCCGCGGCAAGCGATGTGGTTACCGGCATTGCAGGTCCCACGATATCGTCACTACAAATTCGCAAATCATCTGTGGTCATATCCGATGTTGCCCCTTGATAGGCCAAATCATAACCAACAGCTCTGAATTCACTGCTACCATTTCGATAGAACATTTGTTGGACACCAATACTGCCTGAGATTGGAACAATGGTTTTCAAGTGTTCAGAAGGGTTTTGGGCGGCTTCCCAATTAGTGGTACCAGCATATGATTTCCCCATCATACCAACATTCCCATTCGACCATTCCTGCTTACCTAACCAATCGACAGCAGCTTGGATTCCAACTTGTTCCCCAAGACCTTTGACATCTTGGCAATGTGTGGATTTCCCACTTCCAAAGGTCGACACTTGCGCCAGTGCGTATCCATGCGGAACAAATTGTTCCAAGACCCAAGCACCGACGCCTCCATCCGGAATTGTGTTGGGATTCGAATCACCATTGGCAACCTCGGTCCCGAAGTCATAGTACGGATGAATAGTGGCGATAACAGGTACTTTCGTTCCAGGTTCGACATCTGGTAACCACAATGCTACATGCATCAATGCAGGTTCTGGATAACCCGCGTCTTGTTCACTGGCAGGGAGGTCAACTTCGACAAAGTATTCAGTTGGCCCTGTCCAATTGTACATGCCTTCAATAGGCAATTTACTCCTCACGCCTGTATAATCTAAATCCAATTTATGACGTTCTTGCAATGACACTTGCCACCATGCCCCGTCTTCAACTGTACTTGAATCTTGAACGGCCCCAGAACCCCAAATTGAAGCTAGGACGATGAACAGTGCTACAACTCCTATAGTCAAACCAAGCGCAATATTGAGAGTGAGCAATTCTCGCCTCTCTTCGTTGGCCGCCATGCACCGCCCTACGGGGCGGTGTGTCATGAGCATGACGATTAGTCGGTGACCTCTTGAGTGAGCGATATCACCGCCAAACATGTGCGGGCGTTTTGTACCGGTCGTACTGGTCACCCTCCTCTTCATTTTTCCAATAGCAGGGGCGCAAGAGGATAACACGGATTGGACTGAAAATGAAATTGATCCAAATACTTGGACAGATGGTCCCGAACTCGAAGGTAGTCCAATGGATATACCCGGTTCAGGGAACCCTATTGTGGAATTATCTGTGAGGTATACTCCTTCCTTAGCAGGTTCTGAAGTTGAGGGAAAAATAGTCATTGAATTATTCCCCAATTGGGTGCCAATAACAACTGGCAATTTCATTATGCTCGCAGAAGAGAACTTTTGGGATGGAATATTTTTTCATCGAGTGATTGATGATTTTGTTGCTCAGTCAGGGGACCCTCTTTGCACAACACTGGGCACATACCCTGCAACAAGTCCAGGTTGTGGTTCAGGAGGAAGTGGGCAGACGATTCCTCTTGAGCACAATGAAAATATGAGCCATGTTGATGGTGCAATTGGAATGGCGAGAGGCCAGGATCAAGATAGTGCAGAAAGCCAGTTTTACATTTGTGATACTGAACAACATCAGTTGGACCCAGAAGAAAGAACTGATGGAGGATATGCTACCTTCGGAATAGTTCGAGATGGTATGTCGCATGTCAGATCAATCGCTACAGTTCCAACCTCAAACGACCCATTCGGTATAGGCAATGTTCCTCCTGGCCCAGATAGACCAATTGAGGAGGTCCACTTGGTATCCATACGTATGATTGGTGTTGTCGCCTCATCTGATGAAACAGTTGAAAGCAATACATTTGGTGAAAATGTCGAAGAAATTGGAAGCAATGTTTTGTCTATTCTCTACTGGATTTGGGCATTTGCACTTTTGGGTGGCATCGGTCTAAATCTGAGGAGAGGCGGCCCAATTTCCGACCTAGGGATTGAGTCTGCCGTTGATGCAATGCTAGAATTAGGACCCTAAGAATATCAGGATCCAATAAGTTGCAGGTGCGACAAGAATAAACGAGTCAATTCGATCTAGCAATCCACCATGTCCGGGTAGCATTTGTGACCAATCCTTGATTCCAAGGTCGCGTTTTATGGATGACAGCATCAAGTCACCAGTTGTACCAACAATTGCTAGAATTACCCCTAGAAGGGCTGTGACCATAGCATCAAGTTCAGGAAGTAGTGGTTGTGCTAAGTATCCAACTATACCGGCTGAAATCACTCCCCCAAAAACACCTTCCCAAGTTTTCTTTGGAGATAGAATTGGTCTGAAAGAATGTTTCCCAATCAATCGGCCCCAAATTAGTGCAAATGAATCAGTTATAGCGACATTAACAATCGCAAAAATACACGCACCAGCACCTATTGAATTTAGATGCAATAGGAATATACTATGCAGGAAGAACCAGATTAGAACAAATCCGATGAATGCTTGGCCAATATCTCTTGTTATATTCGCACTTCTATCTTGAATAATGGGCACAGCCCATGTCCCAAATGCACCAATGAATAAGGCCAAACCAAGAAGTCCTGAACCCTCTTCGCCAGCCCAATCGAGATATTGGTTTTCTTTCAATAAAACAGCCGATATTATCAATCCAATCAATGTCAAAGAACCTACACGTTGCATCCATTTGTCCTGAAAATCAATGCCTATACAGTACTCTCTGTGTGCAGCAATTGCAAAGAATCCAACTAAGATACTCCATGTGATTATTCCAAATTCTAGCATAGAAAATATCAGGATTAGCAATGGTATGGCGACAAAGGTTCTTGTCCACAAATTACGAATCGCCTCTTGTGATTTATTCCAACGTATTGCCGTAAACAAAGTTAGCAGGCCTACCATTCCCCCAACAAACCCCATCATGATTGGCGCAGCAAATTCGAGGGCTTCTGTTTGAATCCCAAGTTCCATGCACGTGGGAATCAAAGTCGGTTCTTAACAAGATACTCAGCGTGCGGTGATATCCACAACAATATGTCGTTTATGTGGAGCATACCATTTGACATATTCAATATTAGTGACTTCACATTCAAAGTTACCTAGAGAAGTTAATTGTGCAACAATTTCTCGAGCTGTTTTTTCTTCTTCTCCATCAATTGCCAATCCATGTACATGCAGTGTCCCACCTGTCGGTTTCAGTGCTCCTATTGCCTTGCCATATCCCTCTTCTGCACTGGGTAAAAGACCAAGATTTACTCTATCAAATATAGCTTCAAATTTCACATCACGATTATCTCCCTCGATTATCGTGCATTTATCAGCCACACCATTTTGATTCAATGACCAACGTAAGCATTCAATTGCAGTTGGATTCCATTCACAGGCAACAACATGTTTTGCAGAACGCCCTTTTCCTCGTTGCCCATTTGGCCCTCTCGTTCCTTCAGAGAGAAATGGCAATGTATAATATCCAATACCTGCATATAAATCAAGAACGTTTTCTCCGCTAAAATCAGCATTTGCTATTCTACCACGTTCAGTGACGTTTCCTGCGCTCCACATACACTTGGTAAAATGGTAGCCAAATTCAATACCATGCTCCCTGCGGACAATCCAATCATCATCTCCTCGCAATAGTTTAACTCCACTCTCTCGGAATTGGCCGCGCACCTCGCCCATAATTGCAACGCGTTGAACTTGAAGTGCTTCCGCAACTATTGTCCATAATTCTTCACTATGGTGCCACAATCTATCAGGAAATGACATTTCAGGGAGTATGACTAGATCTGAAAACTTCTCCCACCTCTTTGGAATTGGTCCTGGTAACTGCCCTTGATGGAAGTCTAACAATGATTTTTCCAAGCGCTCATGGGGTGAACGAGACTTGGCCATACTTACTCGTCGAGCCACTACCCAATTAAACCAGCACAATCTCAACCAATTCGATGCAGGCACATGGGACCCGTATGGCTTGGCTAATTCTGGTCCTTCTATTGTTACCCTGTGGTCTTCAAACAGTTTCTGCTGATCCCGGTGCAGGTAATGAAGAAGTAGTCAATACAATTTGTCAAACTTGGAATAGTACATCTGGTATCTGCGACGATTACAATTTTGCTGATGACGAAACAGCGTCACAAGAGTGGATTGAAGGACGTTACAATGTGCATATGGCCAATGCAACTACAATGTCTGTCACACTTGAGTGGGCAGTTCACGAAATACGGAGAGACAATGTTCTACTGGAAGACCTCCCTCTAGGAAATGGTTCTAACTCTGAATCTGATGGCATTCCAGCCGATTATATTCGTAATTATCTTGATTATCCAACACCACAAGGATCTGTCAGAGACGTACTGTCAGATTCTGTGACCTCGACAGTATCTAGTTTGATTAACAATGGATTTGGCACAACTACTGATGTTCAAACAACTTATGTAAATCAAATGACATATGAAGATCAAAATATTGAGTGTACAGATGACAAAGATTTTGACAGTGCAGATGAAGTAGCTGGATTACCAAATGATGCATATAATCCTCCAATTTGTCTCCGCTCTACTCTTTCGATTATCATCGACCCTGCGGAGATTGGGTTGGCATCCTCAGGATTTGATATTGAGCGAACATATCAGGGCCTTTTGACTATGGGGAGTACGGTTCGAACAGATTTGAATCTGACAGCTCTCCCCGGACATCTAGCATCTTACGAGTTTGTACCACCCACATATGGAACTTTAGTTGATGTCAGCAATAGTGGTGATTTGATAGCAGCCACATCGGGAGGAAATTCATACAGTTATGGTCGATGGACTGTAAATCACAAGGATGCTGATGACGAACAATGGCTGAACGAATCAATTTCGATTACAATGGGTCGGCGTTCCACTACAACCGAACCAGTGAATATTGATTTGGATAATGATCGTGGAGTACGATTTGAAATACTGGTTGATGCATATGATGAAAGAACAACAATGGTTCAACTTCGCCTTGCTCTCCATTATGTGAGTGGAGAAACTCTCAGTAACTGGGGATGGGATTTCGGAGATGAAAGGATATCGATTCCTTGGGTTACATCCGATGGATTACGTTTAGCCCATCATTCTGGTTTAGCAGATATTAGTGAGGACTTTGCATCCAGAATTCCAGTTGATGAATTGAATAATATCATTATGGAATATAGTCCAACTGACGTTTCATTTGATGAGTTTGAATTTACCATGGCAGACAATTCAGGTGGACTTGACTTCCAGCATACACCAGGTTCTACTTGTTCAGAACCCTCCTCAAGTTACTGGTGTATTCTTGGTGAGGATGCAATGAATGGAACTTATCCAGTTTATCTGGAAACAAAATCAAATATTTTTGATATAGAGTTTGGTACATTTATTTCTGCATTGGCTGATAAGTACGATATAGACTTACTAGGTTATGACCCATCAATAATTACCCTTGAAGATAGAGAAGCATTACTCAATGGGGTTAGGGTTGGAGGGGATTTTGATTCTCCTGATCTGAATAATTGGATTGATTCAGACTTACCAAAGGCAGATATCCACTTGGAAATAGTTCTTCCAAGCTATATCCGATCAATGGAGGGCGATTCAAGTCGCATCACAATTGAACACATATTGGGTCAACAGGATACACATTCGCTTTCTTTCACCGGACAACAACCATATGATTGGCGTCATTCAATTTGCCGTGAATCTGGTTGTAGTGAGGATAGTGTTGACCTGATTTGTGGTCCAATGCAAAGTACCTGTATAGGGGTCAACATAGATACCATATTTTCGGATTTAAACATCAATGAGTGGAGTCAAACTGTAGAAATGTCTGCTGAAGGTAGCGCTGAAATTTTGATTCATAGAATAGGAGTCCCTGACAGCATTCTTGAGGATAATGATAATTTGGAGATAGAAGCGATTCCTTCAGATATGATTCGCCGAATTGTTCATCTTGGAGATCAAGTAGATGGTGGATTATTGGGTCCGCTAGAGGATTCAATCACAGTCCCTATTGGTGATGAAGATATACCATTTGAGTTGTCAGCAATAGGCATCAATAGATTTGCAGATGATGTTGCCAGAATAGTAGAGAACAATTTGAATGAAGAGATTCAGGAATCCCTGCAAGAACTTAACAGTGACCAAGAGGATATATTGATCGAGAATCCAGGGCATATTTCGATTTCAGTAAAAGTCGATGGACTGGGTTTGGATTCTACCAGTACACTATCTGATTATCGTCCAATTCGAATATTAATTGAAATTTCCAAAGTCGATTTCAAGGTTGAATATACTGGTGATTTATTTGGTGGAGAAGAATCCGTAGAATCAACTATTGGACTTTGGCAAAAATCAATCTTAGCCTCAAATGGAATGAGTGGTGTCGAAGTGCCACCCGGCGAAGATATTGTCGCGGATGATATTGCGGCAATATTTATTGAAACAGAGGATGGGATTATATCACCATCAGTAAGACTTCGAATAACACTCCCATGGGGCATTCGTTTTTCACAATTTGAGAGCGATATGGGCCGTGGCGAATTATCTGATAGCGATGGTTCTCAAACTTTGACTTACTATGCGCCAATTTGTACGGCAAATACTCACGAGGAATGTGATGAAGTCTCAGATACGGTTTCATTCCGAATGCTGGTCGGAGTAGATTACATTCTAAGTCAATTAATGGGTTATCTTTCTGTAATTTTTGGCTTATTCGCACTTCTATTTATTTGGCGAAGAAGTCGTAAAAAACGAAAGCGTGAACGAAAGAAAGCGCGTGAGGAATCTGAGCGAGTGGGCCAAAGAGTATCAGACTTGAACTTCGACCTACCATCTCCAATATTGAATGAAGAATCCTATGCAGATGGTAGTTTACCTGAGATGAGCGAATTTGGTGGCCTTGATAAAAAAGGGAATATTGCTGGTGAATCTTGGGACGATTTCTATTAGTGTAATTCTCGCCATATTCTCTGTGCTAAAGCAGGTCCAATTCCTTTCACATTAGCCAAGTCATCTATGCTAGCATGTTCAATTCCCTTCCGTCCACCGAAGTGTCGCAATAATTCTTGTAATCGCTTCGCTCCGAGACCTTCCACCGCTTCCAATGGATCAGATAGATTCTTTTTATTCCGTTTCTTCTTGTGAAAATTATTGACAAATCGATGCGCTTCGTCTCTAGCAAAAATTAACACTCTTCCGTGCCTATCAAGAATTAAGTCTTCATGGTCAATGCGATGAATCGTTTCATCACGTTTGGCGAGTGCAGCTATAGGTACCAACTCACTCAAATCCATTTTACTCAATAATGAACTGATTTCTTTGAGGTGAATAATACCTCCATCAATCAATAGTAAATCAGGCCACATTTTTTGTTTCCTTGCCCAACGTTCGACTACATGTCTCATCATCCGCACATCATCCATAGATTGATCCTTGACAATATAGGTCCGGTATTCCTTCTTTTCAGGCCTCCCATTTTTCAGACAAATACTAGCTCCAACACGGACATCCCCTTGCAATTGGGCCATATCAAAACAGACGATGTGATCTAAACTCTTCATTCCGAGGACTTTTGCGCCATCATCGGATGCACGTTGTTCAAGACTACCACTTTCTTTTCTTTGGTACCGAAGCAATTGTGCTTCTGCATTTGTATCCGCCATGCGTCTCAATTTAGTCAATTCACCCCGCTGAGGATTCTTAACTACCACTTTTGCTCCACGCCGTTCCGAAAGCCAGTTTTCCATCCATTCACCTATGGGTGCGGGGACCAATATCGTCTTAGGTGGCCGTCGTTGGGAATAATGCTCAGACAAAACCCTAGATATTGATTCGGAGATATCTCCTCTATGCATAAGAGGATATTGGGATTGACCTACAACAATACCACCTTCTGTTGAGAGCATAACAACTGTACCCAAGTCCCCTTGATTTGCAAAACCAACAGCATCACATTCCTGATAGAATCTTGAGTGAATTATTTGTTGCGAGATTGTATGTTGTACAGCAGCAATCATATCTCGTGTTTGAGCTGCTGCCTCATAGCGCAAGTTATCGCTATGTTCGTCCATTTCTTTCTGTAAACTTTCAATCAGCAATCGCGCATCACCATCAAGCACTGAAATTACAGCATTAATTCTCTGCGTGTAATCAAAATTCGAAGATTCAATGTACCCAAATGGGATGTTATTTCTTTTATCTCGTATTCCAAAAAAACGTCTCAGGATTTTGATAACTTGTTTGGCAGCCTTAGCCTCGGGAAAGGGTCCCCAAAGTTTAGCACCCTTTGGAGGATGACGTGTGTACAATATTCTTGGTTCTTCATCATTTGAAAGTGCAATGAAAGGAAAACTCTTGTCGTCTTTGAGTAATGAATTGTAACGAGGTTTGTGCTCTCGAATTAATTGCCTTTCCAAGATTAATGCTTCTCCAGGAGTGCTGGTTACTATGCAATCTATTCGGTCAGCCTTTGTAATCAATATTGGAATCATTTCTCTGTCAGGTTTTTTCGCAAAGTATGCGCGCACACGATCTCTTAGATGTGTTGCTTTACCCACGTATAGGACTCTTCCCTCCTCTGTTTTGAATAGATATACCCCTGGTTGCGTGGGAAGGTGAAGTGATGACGGATTGACAGACATCAATGCACCCAAACTACCCGAAAACGCCACCATCAATCAATCCTCGCTTGCTGGACAGTATGTTCGCATACTCGAAAACTAAGCACAATATGGGTGAAGTGTCTTGTGCAAGAGAGGTTCCGGGACTTCCATGCTGCCCGAGTCAATGGCACGAATTCTTCGTCTTTTGGCTCGTTTTCCTGATGAGATGTTAACTGCATGGGATGTGCCTAGAGACCTTTCCTTACCAGGTTTATCGGATTCCTTAGGGTTGGTTCGTAGTGCTCTGCATGAACCGCTAAAGAGTCTTGAGGAAAAAGGATTGATTGAAACTCGTCAGGCTCATGTGATTGGAGGTGGGTCTCGTAAAAGGACGGTAATTCACATCACAAGTTTAGGGCGAAAGGAAATTTCTCAATTGATGCCACTTAATGGGCCTCAAAAGGAAAGAAACCTAGTTGAGGGATTGTATGGTCGCGAATCAGAAATACAACAAATAGAATCGATGTTGAGTAAAGGTTCTGTAGTGTTGACTGGGATTCCTGGAATTGGTAAATCTGCACTACTAAAAGCAATTTCTTTCAAAACAAAGCACGTCACCATGAATTCAACAATGGATGTCCAAGGACTTGTTGCAGAGTGGCTCGCCACCTCGGATCCACCAAACGATTTGGAAACACAAGTAGAGATGCTTTCTACTTGTGGCTATGTTGTTGTTGATGAAGTTCAAGAAGTCCATTCAAGGCATAGAAAAGGAGTGTATGACTTGTTGCAGAAATTGATTGATTCAGATGTGACAGTAGCCATCGGAGTGAGAGCCCCAAGCCCATTCAAAGCTGACATTACATTGGAAGGAATCAGTTTGGACGCGGCTCAAAAGTTGCTTGGAAATGAAATTGATAGTGATATCACTGCGGATGTGTGTGCGGCTCTAGATGGTCACCCACTTGCCTTACATCTTTGGTCTCCAAATGACTGTTTACCTGAGGCTAGTAATGCAGTTCAAGAATTTGTAGAGAACACAATTCTCGCTAATCTATCCAAGCATGTTCGGAGTGATCTTGACTCACTAAGTTTTGAGCCACGGCCAGTGTCTGGCGAACATCTTCATGACTTTGAGATTTCAATTCTTGATGATGCGGCTCTACTGAGATGGCCAAATGGCCAAGTCGAAGTTCAGCATCTGGTTAGAAATGTACGTCGTGTAGCATCAGAAAATCCGGAATTAATCCATCGCGAAGCAGTAAAACGCTGGGTTCGTATTCAAGATGTGGAGGCACGTTGGTTTGAGGCTTACCATCGAACTATGAGTGGAGAAGATACCACTGATTTTATTATTGAAAATCAGGAATCTCTTATGCATTCCAGTTCAGCAACAGCAAGTCTCCTAGATGATGCCTTGAACCTCCTACCAGATTCTCATGAATTACGAAGAATGGCTGCCAACTTGGCTCTAGAGAGGGGTGAATTTAATATCGCCTCAGAATATCTTGATGATCTTCCTGAGCCAGATTATTTACTACTAGCTAGGTTATATCGTAGTCAAGGTAACAAAAGAGCTGCTGATGAGGCAGAAAATCAAGCAATGAACTCACTTTCAAAGTCAGATGCTGCACGTATGAAACTATCAAGAATAGTGGCTCTAATTGATGATAGACTTCCAGATGAGATTAATGATGTATCCATTGCTCAGAAAGAAATATCGGAACTGAATCTAGCAGAATTTAACCCTAAAGAGAAAAAATCAGCGATTGTATTAATTGCAATATTGAAACACAGAATAGCCTTGTTAAATGACACTCACCAGATTGCCATATCAGTAAGAGAAAATTTATCTAAAATTGCAGGAAATAGTGATCCAATAATTGAAAGAATGTTGCATATTGAGAACCATCACTTTGCTACCAATGAAAGCTCAAAACAATTTGAGGCGGAAGCAGCAATGCGTCGATTGGTTGGTCGCACAACAGATCCGATACAACGGGTGTCTCTTGGGTTGAACCTAGTTCAAGCACAAGCCCGAACTAATTCTCTTGGCGCGCTCACAACATTAGAAAATTTACATAAGATTCCATTGCCATTGGATAGGGCTGCAGGCCGTCGTTTAGATGCAATCATTTGGTTTTGGAAAGGTTATTTGAGTACCGATCAAAAGTTGACTTTTTGGAGGGAATCAATTTTTCGATTCAGACGAGCAGAATGTCCCAATGCCGCGGCATCTTTGACTGCTCGAATGCATCGAGAATTGTGACACAGTTCTTTTGAAGGACGAACTTAAGACCGAAAGCATTCAATGGGATGTTCGCTAGCATTGAGACATGGTAGGGCAGACTAAGGCTGCAAACCTCATGGTTTTGCTGCTTCTGATTGTCAGTTTGTCTCCTCTATTTACCCCCCCTCTTGAATCAAGTAATGAAATCAGTAATGCCTCAAAAGCAACCATAACATGGTCGGGTTCCATGACCCTCTCTAGTGATTTTACAGTGGCAGCTGGCGACACATTGGTTATCACAGCAGGAACCACTGTTGCATTTGGTGAAGGAGTTCGACTTTACGTTGAAGGGGAACTTGATGCAACTGGAACAGCAACAAATCCAGTATTGATAACGAAATCAACAGATGCAGTTTATCATGACGGAATTCGGTTCAATGCGACTAGTAGGGGGCGCGGTAGCGTTCTCAATCATGTAGTCGTAGAGCATGCTCAGTGGGCTATTTCAATTTATGACAGCAACCCTTCTCTCAATGATGTCACAATAAATAATGCGGATTATGTGGGCATAGATATGTTTGATAATGCAGACCCAACAATCCAACGGCTAGTTATCAATGGCGGAGGTCAAGATGTCGCTACTCTTTGTAACAACAATCAATGGCGGTGTGGAATCGGACTTTCAATTGGGGCTAGTAGTAACCCATTGGTGCTCGGCGCGACGTTTGAAAATTTGACATCTCGTGCAGTTAACATGTGGGGTTCATCATCAGGTTTCCTAAGGGATTTGAGCATTAGTAATGTATCAACAGTAGGCTCTGGTTCAGGATGGATTCCCGCAGGTATTTGGGTGGAAAATAGTGTTGCTTTATTCGACAATGTTTCTATCGACAGATCAGATAATGGGATTTGGATTCAGCACAATGATCCAACTGTCAGTACCCGTCCAACATTTTGGGATACAACCGTAACCAACAGTATGTACCGAGGAGTTTTTGTTGAGCAATATAACAAAAGTAATTTCAATACTCCATTGAATGCAGTTTTCGATAACCTTGAGGTTAGCAATTCAGGACAAATCGGTGCAAAAACTCCAGGACTCTGTTTATTTGGAATTGGAGTTAACACTAGTGGTATTGATTTACGTAATTCACGTTCTTTGAACAATGACTGTAATGGCTTCAAAGGGTATATGATTGATTCAGCTACTATTATTGATAACCTAACTTTGAGTAATAACGGTGCTACAACATCGTTCTCTCAAAACGACAGATCCGGGATGTTCATTCGAAGTGCAAATTGGGCACCTTTGATTAGAAATCTCAGCGTTTCCAACAGTGTTGGACATGGAATTTACCTTTCTAAAGCCAGTTTACAGGGTTCGAATTGGTCCTCATCAAGTAATAGTGGGCATGGAATTTATTTACGCGAATCACACCCAGATGTAACAGAAATTTCAGTAACGAACAACGGCCTAAATGGGTTGTATGTTTATGATTGTAGCAACGTTGAATTGTTCGATTTATCGAGTAGTCAGAATGGCAATCAAGCCACCATACCAAAGAATGGTTTTGGTTTATATTTTGAAAAGGCAAATGATGCAATTTCAGGTTCAAAGAATGTATCATGCACTCGTTGTTCATCTAGTAACGATGCATGGGGCGGGATATACATCAAGGATAGTATAGATTTACAATTACATGATATTCAAATTACTGATCCAGGCAATAGTGGCTTGGCGGTTGAGGCCGATAATGGTGGATTAACATTCACAGGCTGGATAGATTTCCATGGCTTACAGGTGCAGGCAAATCGCACAGGTCCTGTTGTCCAATTAACTGACACAGAGGCACGCATTTCTAATCTGTCATTGGGTGGTTCTCATAGCGGACTCGCATGGAATGGTGACAGTAATCAAATTACAAGTTCCCTGCAAGATTCAGTTCTTTCAGGGACAAATTGTCTTGAATTTTCAGATCTGCATTTGGTTATCGCAGATAATGTTGACATGTCGGGATGTACTGGTCAAATCAATTTCCGCGACTCTGTAGTCAACATGTCTCATTCTGTACAAGGTTCAGCAGTAACTTTCGATATGACTGGCCAACCTAGTACTCTCCGTTGGATCGATTCAGCTCCTTTGCAGAATCTGAATGTTGGCGTTGGGAGTTTGATTGATGAAATGTGGACAATGCATGTATGGGCCACTAATCAGCAGAATCATGGATTACCAAATGCAGTGGTAAATCTCTCATTCACTCAACATGAATCCAGTCAAACTCACACAATGCCCTATAGTGGGCACACTATATTGGGTCCATTCTCAACCCAAAAAACAGATTGGACAGGGTCAAGTTCATGGACGGATTACTGGATTGGTTGTGAATATGATGGGCAGCGTTTTGATTCCCAATCACCTATCCCGATTCCAACTAATACAGTACCTAATTTCTCGTCTCCAGTAGTCATTTGTCAAATTCAACTATCCAATCAACCACCACTAATTGTTTGGGACACTCCTCTGGATGAGGATTTGTTTGGTAGTGGTGCAATTGTTCATTTCAATGCAAGTCAAACATGGGATTTGGATGATGACCCTATGACATTCACTTGGTCATCCAATATCGATGGTACAGTTGCTTCAGAGTCAATATTTTCAGTCAACGATGGAGCCGGCTTGACATTATCGGATGGCCAACATATCATCACCCTACAAGTATGTGACAATAATGGAAATTGTGCAAACGAAAGTCGAGATATTGAGTTGCGTAATTTACCTCCAGTCATTGATATATCAACCGACCCAGAGGTCGACTTTGATGGCACCCTTCGTTTATTCAGAACTTCAGAACTACACATCAATATGACCGGAAGCACCGACCCTGAAGGAGATACAATTCTATGTGGAATAGATGTTTCATATCGTTCGGATGATGGTGCTATTGAAACGTGCCCAATGGAATGGAATTCAACCTTCCTTGATGCACCAGAAACGCTTAGTTCGTTTACTTATACAATCACAGTCACAGATGGGGTAAATACTCCAGTTGATTTGTTTTATGAAATTGAACTCGTCAATGAATTACCTCACCCGATATTTTCGATAAATCGGCTTGGAAACACATCAGCATTTACAGTTCAATTAGATGCATTTGGCACATTTGATCCAGAAGGTGACAGCATCATTTACTCATGGTCCAGTAGCCTCATAGGCACTCTTGAAGATGATGGTGATGGTGTTTGGAGCGGCCGGCTACCAACTGGCACACATGAAATCCAATTGTCGGTAAGTGATGATAGGGTTGAACATCTTGGAGTTTGGGAAACAACTTCGGCAGTATTGATTGTTGAAAATTCCCCTACAACAGCAATGATTTCCAGTCACAGTGATTTCCAAACAGATTCTAGTCAATTGATTCACTTTGAGTCTGAAGGTAGTGGTGACTGGGACATTCCTTGTTCAGAGTTTGATTCAGATTGGGCCGTTGGACACATTTGTGAATCGGGACCAGTGGTTAACCCCGACAGTGTCTCTGTTCGTTGGGATTCAAGTTTGATTAATGGGGCATTGAGTACTGGTTGGGGCTTTACAACAAGATTGCCTGCGGGTAGTCAAACCATTTCATTTACAGTAGATGACGGATTTAACCCTCCATCAGTATCTAGCATTGAGGTTGATGTTTCAGAAAGTGCACCAGTACTTGTACTGACTAGCCCAATTCAAGGTGTCGAGGTTGATAGCGACGGCCCAGTTTTGTTTGATTTCCGCGAATCTTTTGATTCAGACGGAGATAATTTTTGGGTCAATATATCCAGTGATTTAATTTCTGAAAACATAATCGAAAATGGTACTAATGAGTATTGGTATAACAGCCATCTGCCTGCTGGTGTCCATAATCTAACATTCACACTTACAGATTCTACAGGTCTATCAAGAACTCAATACCAGACCTTGCATGTACGCCCAACTGGTCCCCATGCAGTAATATCATCTTTAGAAGAGGGTGATTACATAATCCCCGGCCAAGAAGTGGTTCTCGATGGCACACAATCGTGGGATGCCGACGATGATATCATGCAGTATCTCTGGCATGAAGTGACTTCCGAGGGTCCAACAGAGATTGCTAATGACAATTTAACAACAGATTGGTTTTCTCCAGGTCCGCATACATTCACTCTAACTGTACGCGATAAACGTGGTGTTATTGATATGGCTTGGGTGAATATTACAGTCGGTTCATCAAATCCAATTCTCACACAGTTAGAAACCAACATACAGGAATTAGAAGGCGACGTTTCGAACACTCTTGTTGTATCGGTTGTTCTTCAAGATCCAGATGGTACAACACAGGCAAATGGTATTGTTCAAGGGCGGATTGATTATGTTTCTAAAGAAGTTGAGTTCGAGTTGTATGATGATGGTGGTGGAGCAGATGAGTTCCCTGGAGATGGAATATTCACAGGCACAATCAAAACAAATCCTGGTTCGGAAGAAATAGCAGTAATCAAGGTCTGGGCAATGGATGGAGATACATCTTCAACAGTTGTTCAAAAGCAACTCAATGTCAACCACGCGGCTGGTCTGCCAGGAATATTTGGGTTGATGGAATCAACTGGCGTTATCGCTCTCGTGGCGATAATTCTGATCCTAATTCTGCTTGGTGGATTTTACAGACTAAGCAGCCAGAGAAGGTTGGCTGCAGATTTGGAGTTAATTGAATCCTGGGGCAGTGGACTTAATTCAATTGGGGATGTTGAATTGGGCGAGGAAGAAACTGCACCTAGTGAACCAAATATGGACGCTGAAGCTCCACCTGCATTGAGCGATTTTGGAGATTCTTAAATCCCAGTAGAATAGAATTCAGAATAACGTTCTGCGTTCAGAGCATAGGTATACTCATCCAGCACCCGCCTTCTCCCATTTTCGGCCATACTTTCCCTTGCCTCGGAATCACTCAGAATTTCATTAATTGCATTTGCTAGACTTTCTGGTTTGTTAATATCAAACAGCGCTCCAACAGTATCATCGACCATTTCGGGCAATGGTCCATCATTTACAGTTAGTACTGGTGTACCACTAGCCATGGCTTCTAGTGGTATCAATCCTTGTCCCTCATAGTATGAGGGGTAGGCGACTAAATCTGCACTTCTGAACAATTGTGCGAGTTGTTCAAATGGAAGCCCAGATTCAATAGTTACGGATTCTGAAACACCCAGTTTTTTCGCTTGACGCAATAGAGTTCTTCTCATATGCCCACGGCCCACAATTACAAGATGCGCATTTGGATTATTTTCTAACACCTTAGGCATTGCTTTCAACAAAGTTCGGTACCCTTTCCTCGCCACTAATCGTCCAACTGCAAGAATTAGTGGAGTACTTGTATTTGCAAGCCCTCCAAGAGCATTTTCATCTGGCGCACCATACCTTTGGCGCATTTCTTCGTGTGCCAACATAGTGTCCTCATGATCTCGATCAAGAGGCACGAACATGTTTGTATCAACTCCCCATCTGACGACTTCACATTTCCAATTCTCTGGGGGGTCATACCTTGCCCTAAAATCCTCTCTAGTGGCCTCTGAATTTGCAACACAGATACTTGATTCTTGGATTGCAGCTCTCTCATATTTTGCATAATGTTTAGCAGTTAGAAGTATTGCTAAATCATTCGGATTTTTCCATACAGCGGCTTCACCATATTTTGCAGCCCTAACCATGCCATCTCTTTCTCCAAGCCATGATCCATGCAGACTCGTGACAATTGGCCCAACTGTTTCACGGACCAAGCGATATTGCTTTTCTTTCCAAGAAATCATAGGAGCATGAATGTGTACAGCATCAAATGGATCTCTCTTGTGAATTCTAAGCAATTTACGAAGTGCCCATTTCCCATAAGATACTGTGAATGCCATAGGCAATGGCGCCCATTTCACGGAAAGAACCGATACCCCTTCTTGTTGTGGGATTCGTTTGGGATTTTTTTCAACACTTTTGTCACGACGAGTAATCACAGTTACTCTATGCCCTTGTTTTACCAATGCCCCTGCTAAATGGAACACTGTGGACCCCATACCCCCCCATCTAGGCGGGTATTCCCCAGATAACATTGCGATATGCAAGATGCACCCTCAGGGGTGGCTGGAGGCCCCTTCCTTTCAAATAATCCGCTTTAACTTCGAAACGGTTGATTCAAATCGTGGTCCCTTTTCCGCCATAGTGGGGATGCTATGTCAGGGAAGCTTCCAGTACATGTTACGGTTGTAATTCCAACACGTAACGAAGAAGCCGCAATTGTGGATACAATTCGTTCAATACCGAACGATGGATGGTGTGAAAAACTCGATTTTCTAGTGGTAGACGGCAATTCAAGTGATCGCACTCGTGAATTGGCTTCAGAAGAAGGTGCATGGGTTGTTTTGGAACCAAGAAAGGGGTATGGTCGCGCATATCGAACTGGTTTTGCATTGGCACCTGGTGAAATTATAGTAACGTTGGATGCAGATTGCACTTATCCCGGTGAAGAAGTACCTGGTTTGGTCAGAAAGTTGGTTGAAGAGGATCTCAAATTCATCACCTGTGATCGATTGCGTCGTGCAGAGGAAGGTGCAATGTCCGGTTTACATGGTTTTGGAAATTGGGGATTGTCAGTCACAGCTCGCATGCTATTTTGGTATGGCATACATGATTCTCAGAGTGGAATGTGGGTCTTCTGGAAAGACATTATGGAAAACAAGAAAATGCGCCCTACACATGATGGGATGCCATTATCTGAGGAGATGAAAATCAATGCCCGTCGCTGTTTTGGGAAAAAGAAAGCAGTTGAGGTGAGCGTACCTTACCGTATACGAGTTGGCGATGCAGAAATCAATACTTGGGGCGATGGTTGGCTCAATTTCAGATTCCTTTTTGCAAAGCGCCTCGGTTTGAATAGAACTCGAAGTGAATGGGGTCCAGATGATAATACCCAAATGTGACAAAATGTCGCAAAATTCGTTATTGCATTAGGGCAACAGCCTTACGTGTGCGGGTGCCTCCGGCACCCGATGTCAGTCCATGGTATGGTTGTGAAGCGCGCCGCCGCCGCCTTTGTCATGCTCAGCCTTTTGCTCGCATGTATGCCTTCAGTGATTGCAGATGATGACATGGCATCTGCGACTGTTTTGACAGATGGAAGTAGTGGTACTGGTACAGTAAATGCCGACGGCGATCAAGATGACTATTGGCGTGTTGATTTGATTAATGGTGACAAAGTATCAATCAGTGTAGATGCGACATGGGGCGCAGGTACAGGTGACGACTGTGGTTGGTGGATTTTTGGAGATACCGACCATTGGGAAGGCAAGGTTAAATTCCGCAATTCTGCAGGTGATGAATTACTAGAACGCACCATCAAAAGTGATGGTGGACCAACATCAACATCGGTAGATATCGACCCAGCATCTACAGCTTGGGGTGGAACAGGGACTCCGAATGGAAACACCTCTTGGTACATTCAGATTCGCTCCTCTGGTACAGATTGCGAAGATGATTACGATTACACAATAACTGCAAATATCGATACAGACGACAGGGATCGAGATCAGGATACATTTCCTGATGGAAATGATGACTGTCCCGATACCCCTGGAACATCAACCCAAGATAGAGACGGATGCATTGATGGTGATGGTGATGGTTGGTCAGATTGGGGTGACGCATTCCCAAATGAACCAACTCAGTATGCTGATCTAGACCTTGATGGTTATGGCGATAATCCAAATGGAGTCAATGGCGACCAATGCCCAATTCAGTTTGGCGATTCTCTAGAGGATCGCTTTGGTTGTCCTGATAGAGATAATGATGGTTGGTCCGATCCAGATAATTGGGGGGAATGGGGTCCAGTTTGGACAACTAACGACGGGGCAGATGCCTTCTGGGAAGATGACACTCAGTGGTCTGATTACGATGTCGATGGTTATGGAGATAACTGGGCTAATTGGGAATGGAATGAATCACATGAGGCAATGGGTGTAGGACAATTTGTTGAAAATGCAACAACACCTGATTATTGTCCACTAGATACAGGATTTTCTTCCGAAGACAGAATGGGTTGCCCAGATACTGATTCAGATGGTTGGTCTGATCCCAGTGGTAACTGGACATGGCAATTTGATGGAGCGGATGCATTCATTGAAGATCCAACCCAACATGCAGACCGTGACCGTGATGGCTACGGTGACAATGCAACCGGTTTGAATCCAGATCATTTCCCAGACAACCCAACACAATGGAAGGATACTGATGGCGATGGCTACGGTGATAACAACGGCCAAGGCGACTGGCAAGCCGATAATTTCACTGATGATGCGACCCAATGGGCTGACTATGACCGTGATGGCTACGGCGATAATTTGAGTGGAAATGAACCAGATTATTGCTACGATAAGCCGGGTTCCTCCATGCATGACAGGTATGGTTGTCCAGATACAGATGGTGATGGATATTCGAATCCTGATCTCGAATGGCCGGCTCACCCACAAGGATTTGCTGACGCTTTCCCTGGTGGCTTGAATGCTGATTGTGGCAATCTATGCAATACGCAATGGCATGATATTGATGGAGATGGTTATGGGGACAATCAGGGCGATGGAGTTTGGAGACCAGATTCATGTGTCACTACATCGGGAACCAGTACCTTGGATAGGTGGGGTTGTCCAGATACAGATGGTGATGGGGCAAGCAATCCAAATATCGAGCTAGGTTGGCTACCTCACCCTGCAGGGATTGCAGATGCTTTCCCCGATGAACCCACACAATGGGAGGACACAGACGGTGATGGATTCGGTGACGAACAAACTGGATTTGAGGGTGATCGCTGCCGAGAAACCCCTGGTACAAGTCGAGGTGATAGATTTGGTTGTACAGATACAGATGGTGACAGTTGGTCTGACCAGGGTGACAAATTCCCGCAAGACGCAACACAGTGGCAAGATGCAGACGGAGATCAATTCGGTGATAATCCTGAAGGCCACCAACCCGATAGTTGTCCAAACGCACAACCTGGACTTGGTGTATCAATTATCGATAGATTTGGTTGTCCGGATACAGATGGTGATGGATATTCTGACGCGGATGATTTGTGGTTAGCTTCTCCAGATGGTCCAGCGGATGCGTTCCCAACAAATCGTGTCCAGTGGTCTGATATAGATGGAGATGGCTATGGTGACAATTCAATTGGTGGGATGAGAGATGATTGTCCACAGGTTCCAGGGACCTCAACAATCGATGTCCAGGGTTGTGCTGATAGCAATGGAGATGGCTACTCTGATGGCTATGGTGCTGTCCGTAGTCAACTGGCCCTTATGGGATCTAACCCAACATCAAGCCTACTCACTTTCGCTTGGCCTTTGTTCATTTTCTTAGTCACTTTGTTCACTGTTAAAGCATCAAAGAAAAGGGAAATTAATTCGCAATCAACGTTACTAGATGGAGGTGAATATTGATGAGAAAGCAGATACTCACGCTATTGACGGTAATCATGTTACTTCCTATGATTACAACCATCGTTTCTGCTCAAGATGATAGTCACATCACGGTGGCAGCATCTGGTGCATTTGAAATCGATGAGAATTATGATGGTGAACTGGATTTGGTGCGTGTAATAGCATCTATTGGAACAAATGCACCCTATGCCATGGTTGCAGCAGAAGTAATTGCTCTGAACGATGATGTATCCCTCTCGTTTTGGAACAATACAACTCTTGAGAGTGGTGAATCTATGCTGCTGAATACTACAATCAAGGCATGGGCAGATGGTGATTTCCAGATTTGGTTGAGAGTTTGGGATGCAGAATCTGGTTTACTTGTTCATGATGAAGAACTTGGAACATACGAATTGATTGCTAGTTTGACACCCCCTCAATTGTCTATGGATTTAGAATCTGAAGAGTGGATATTCACCGGAGACACATGTTTAATTCATAGAGTCTCCACTGATTTAGTTGGAGCATATTATGAAGAAATGGGCACGGTTTCAATTCAGGGCGTCCCATGGTTGGTAGGTGAATATGAGACTCCTTTGGATTGTAGTCGGTGGCCGGCTGGTCAATATACGATTGTCGAGCACTATCGAAATGGATTAGGCATGACCGCTACAGAGACAATCTCCTTTGAGATTCTAGTACATCCTCCACCCTCATTCACCATTAACTACACTGGAAGAAGTACTGAAACAGGGACCCCTTGTGATTTAGAGATATTGCCGCAGGAAGACACTGAAATTGCAGAGATGTCAATTTCTTGGGAAGTTATCAATCCAAAACAAGAAGTGACCTATTTTGAAGATGCAGAGAGCCTTGATTGTATTATGTGGGGCCCAGGTGTTCACAAAATACGAACTACACTAACCAGCCCTCAAGGAAGGACAACTACTGTGGCTCTGAATGTAATCAGATTGCCTCCAGCTCCCGATGCCAGCCTCGATGTTCTGAATGCAAGTGGAGATCCGGAGCGTTGGCCGTCAGTATCTGAAGGGGATGGATACGAACCGACTCCAATGTTGTACAGCCTATCGGCAACGATTGCCATGGTTGGCTCAGGTGGTTTTATTGTGGCTCTAATCCTTGGATTACTTGCTGGTTCTCGATTTACCGGTGAAAAGAGGGAGCAGGACTTGTGGGACTCAATACCCATCGCACCGGACAGCGAAGGTATGCCCACCTATGTTGATGAGTCAGGAGTTCATTGGCGCCAACAGCCAGATGGTAGCGTTGACTGGTGGGACTCTTCCCAGAACGTTTGGCAACCTTTTGAGGAATGAGAAACACCCGATTGAATATTAGTTCAAAGGGTCCATTTCAAACGTGTAACGAGTGTCCAGAAAGCATGGGGATGTTTTCCACTAAATTCGGCAACCGACTTCGGACACTATCGCATGGTGCTATTTTCCTGACGATTCTAGTCCTTGCATTGATACATCTACGACCTGTAATCGAGCCGTTCATCATTGCTGTATTCATCTACTTCCTTCTCGCGCCAGGTGCACATTGGCTTAATGATCGAGGCATGCCTTTGTTCCCTGCATACGCACTCGTTGTCACAGGTCTTGCCAGTGTATTCATTTTGATTGGGATGTGGTTGTATCAAGATATGTCAACGTTCCTAGAAGGGATCCCTGAATATTCAGAGAAGTTGAATGATTTCCTCGCAAAATGGGAAGGAACCGTCATTTTGGGATTCACAATTTCATTTGAGGGGTTGAGTATTTCCAGTTCTCAACTTGAGAGCACAGTTCTATCCTTGTTTGGTGAAATTAGCAGTTTTGCCACTCTGATGCTGACCGTGTTTGTTTTCCTCATTTTCATCATCCTTGAGGCCGAAACTTTGCCCAAGCGTCTCGCTGCAGCATACCCTTCAGATGTCGAAGAGAACCTCAAGGTGATTCTCAATGATATTGGCGAGGGTGTGTATCGCTATGTCATCTTGAAAACAATCGTTAGTTTTGGTGCGGGTGTTGTGACTGCAATGATTTTGATTCCCATGGGAATTCCTGGGTGGTTGTTGTGGAGCATGCTCACCTTCCTGCTGAGTTATGTCCCTTACATTGGTAGTTTGGTGGCATTGGTTCCACCAGCAATTCTCGGCTTCCTGTTGCTTGAACCAACTTCAGCGGTTCTTTTGGTCGTCCTTTTGGTTGTCAAAGAACAGATTTGGGGTCAATTCGTTGAGAATAAATTGTTTGGTTCTAGTCTTGACATTTCACCAATTGTCCTGCTCTTAGTCACCGCATTCTGGTTCTGGATGTGGGGGATTATGGGTATGATTCTGGCCGTTCCAATGGCCGTGATAGTCAAGATTATTCTCAGCAACATCCCTGAAACTCGACCGATTTCAATTCTGCTTTCTGAAAGGGCACCGCGGGTAGAAGAGGAGTAATCATGGAGTTGTGGGTTGTTGTTTTTCTCGGTGCCGCAATTTTTGTATTCAGCATCAATTTCTGGCTACTGACTGCAGGACAAAAGAAGGCTAGAAGCGATAGAGATTGGGCAATTGATTGTTCTAAAAATGCGCGATTTGAGATAGATGGTGACAATGTAATATTGCATAATCGTAGAGATTTCACATGGAGGACAACTAGGGACTTTGATGAGAACTGGGATTCTTGGTCATTCAAGATTAGTGAGCTAAAAGGGATATGGTATGTTGTCGATTATTTCCACAAAATAAGAGGAATGGCTCATACGATGGTTGGCTTTGAATTTTCCGATGAAAGATATCTCATGGCTTCCTTTGAAGTACGTAGAGAAAAAGGTGAGAAATATCATCCTTGGACGGGGTTGTGGAATGAATTTGAACTCATACTGATATGGGCTACTGAAAGAGATTTACTCGGAGTAAGAACCAATGCTCGAGGAAATGAAGTCCAACTCTACCCTTGTGATGTATTGCCTGAAAAGAAAGTAGCCATGCTCCAAGCAATGATGCAAAGGACAAATCAATTAGCAGACAAACCAGAGTGGTATAACACATTGACAGCAACTTGCACGACTTCAATAACGAAGGTTGTTAATCGTGTTACTCCTGGCAGAGTTCCATTTACATGGCGTGCATTACTACCAGGGTATTCTCCATGGACGGCATGGAAGAGGGGCATTCTCATCAAGCGAGGTTCATTCAAAGAAACCGTTGCCTCCGCTGCAATCACTGAGAAAGCCAAGGCTTCCGGTTTGGGTGATCCTGGAACTCATGATTATTCTGTCAACGTGCGGAAATGACGACCACTAAGGCTCCATCGCTTTCGATGAGAACTGGGCCACCAAGTGCCACATTGTGCAATCCACGAGTTGAGAACGCGAGTGGTTCGCAATCTAACGGATATTCAACCCCAGAAATGCTGACATTTACACATGATGTGAAGGCAAACAGACTCAACTGTGTCCCCTCATTCAAGATTAGTTCCAAGTCCTCCAAACAGCGCATCACGACATGCTCGGACATATGCATGTAAATTTCCAGTTCTGAAGGGGCCTCAATCAAAGCTGCAAACACTCCGAGTTGGTGATCAATTTCTCCCCCTTCAACTCCGATTATATCTACGACATCTGCCCCATTCTTAGCTGCATAATTCAGGGTTTTGTCTAAGTCTGAGGCATTCTGATCGGGCAAAGAAACCCGTTTAATCTGTGAATCTGTGATGGAATCAAAATCTCCAGTGGCGAGGTTGACAGAGATTTTCCGAGAAAGTGCAGCGTCGGTTCCTCCATCAACGCCCACGATGGTTTCACATGCTTGAGAAAGTGGCTCCCACACGCTCGCAGGTGGCCATTCACCATCGGCACAAAGCAGCCATCTGGACTCGCCCATAACCACGGCTTGGGCCAGAAGTTGAAATGGACTTCTAATCGGTTGTCTGAAGAACCTTGACTTCTTCGACCCTTTAGGGTCGAGTTCATGCGCAGCAGCAAACAATACACAAGTATCCTACTTTCTCTGCTGATGATTCTCTTGCCTTTGGCAGCAACATCACCATCATTTTTGCAAGAAGAGACTGATTATGAGCAATACACTGACAGTTTTTCTGGCCCCTCTTCTGGGTGGGGAGAATCAGCTTCAGGTTCCGTGTTTACAGACGGCGGTTCCGACTGGGAAATGACGTCGACACGCGGTGTAGATGATTGGATGGAATATTTGGTCAGCAATGATACAATCGGCCATTTTGATATTGCCATCGGTCCTGATGGAACTGCCAAAGCCTGCGGGCACAATACGGCCAATGGCTCATTGGATTTCTTCACACTTTCACCAGATGGAGAGATCACTCGACAGACTATCGATGGCCCCTACTCCGCGAACCAAGGCCTATTTGGTCGACAATGTTCAATCGTCATTGACTATCGTGGACTTGCTCGGATTGCTTACTTGTCAGGGTCTCCTGAGAATTCTCTCCATATCGCAAGGGAAAATGATGACACCCCACAAGTAGGCGATGACTGGTTGAAGCGAACCTTAGTCGATGATGTCGAAATTCTCGACCAACCACAGATTGCAATGTACAGCAATGGCTCGATTGCGATAGCTTACAAAGAGGTGTATGGCGATATCCATTTGGTCCGATTCTTTGGTTCATGGTGGCATCACCGCGTTCTTGCAGGGACATCTAATTCAGGAACAGATTTCGTCCTGAATATCGACTCAGATGATATTCTTCACCTCGCTTACTTAGATCAGGAAACAGATCGTCTTGGAGTCATTTCATTGGATGGTGACCAAAGAACGTACTCAGTGGTTGATGAAGGCGCAGGAATTGGACAACCCTTGGGGCATCACCTTGATTCATCTTCTCGGGCCCAATTAGTCTATGGAATTGATGATAGCACTGGGTTGCGCATTGTTCGAGACTTAACAGGCCGAGATAGTGGCCGAATTTCTCCCGAACCTGTCTTGTTGCTGGAAACTAGTGAATCAACAGATTTTGGGACCGATGCAAACGCAGATGCAGATTACAATCAGGATGGATTCAGTGATTTGACTTATGGTGAACCAGGATACGCAAACGATACGGGCGCAGTGCATATTCACTATGGTTCGATTACAGGATATGCCTCATCGTCGAATGTAACACTCCTCGGCCCACATGAAGGGGCACGATTCGGGGCCTCTTTGGCGGTTGTTGGGAATTCAACCGGTACAGGCTATGACAACTTGCTGGTTGGTTCTCCTTTGGCAACTAATTCGTCAGGAAATACAACTGGCGCGGTGTTTCTGTACACAGGTTCTGCTCTTGGTTTGATTTCAAATCCAACTTGGGTTGGAACCAGTGATACAATCGATTCCCATTTCGGTTCACGGGTTGAACACGCTGGTGACATCAATGGTGATGGATATTCAGACATGCTCGTCACCGAGCTGGGCTGGTCCAATTCAGACAACGACAAGGGTCGAGTGCATGTGATTGAGGGTGGTAGTATCATCCAGGGAATTTCAACAACAATTACTGGTGATACAACAGATGTCATACTTGGATTTGCCATTGCAGGCATTGGTGACGCCAATGGTGATGGATTCGACGACATTGCAATTGGTAGTTCAGATGATGTGACTGCGGTTTCTGGACGCGGCCAAGCACAGATTCACCTTGGCAGTGCAAACGGGATTTCGAATATTGCCAATACCACTTGGTCTCGTATCGATCAATGGACCCTATTCGGGCATTCAGTCAGCGCTTTGGGTGATGTGAACGATGATGGATACACAGATATTGCCATTTCAGAAATGGCCGTCAACAAAATTTGGATTTACCATGGTGGCGCTTCAGGATTCCCGCAGCAGGCCAATTATTCGATGACATCAGAGAATGGTTGGGGCTTGAATATCCAACCTGCTGGTGACATTAATGACGATGGAGTGATTGATTTCCTCATTGGGGACCGCCAGGGGCGAACTGAAATTTTGCAAGGCCAACACTCCGGTGATTTTGTTGATCGAAGTGCGGACCATCTATTCTTGCAAGTATCAAACGCCAACTCCGGATTCGGCAAAATTTTGTCCGCAGGAGGGGACTCTGATCGTGATGGAGTACACGAGTTCATTTACGCGAGTACTGAAACAGGTACTAATGCCTCAACTTTTGGTGGTGGGGGTACAATTATCGTCATGGAAACCCGCGATTGGGAATTGAGTGACATTCCTATCGCACAATTGTTAGGAGTCACGCCAGAGATGACTTGGTATATTGAGGGCATCGATTTGTCCGTTGATGCGCAAGGTCGAACACATGTGCTCTTACACGAATATGGAGATATTTTCGTCCACCTTGAGCGTCCAAATGAATTGCAGACCTCAGCAGACCCTTGGAGTTTGACACATCTCGCAGGGACCTTTGTTGATGCAGCCATGGCGGTGAATCCTGCAGGCCAACCAATCTTTGTGACAGATGGTCTAAACTTCGACCAAACCTCCCGGGAAGTTAATTTCTTACGCCCTGGAGGTGGAACTTTTGTCGAAAGTGAATCCCTTTTCCCTGTTGGAGATCACTATGGTAGTATCGCTATTCCTTCCACTGGCCGCTCAGCGATTGCACATTCTTCAGTAGTCTCAAGTGGTACTCAATATGTGGCGTATACCAATCAGACTGGACTCCAAGTAGGCAACACATATGCGGCTGGTTTTGAGTCCGAAATCGTCGCATCAGGAGCCCACATTGAGCAAGATATTCAGTTGTTATTCGATTCAACTTCAACCCCACATATTGTTTGGCGAGATTCAGAACTTCATGAAATCCACCTAGCTATTCAGACTAGTTCGACATGGGACCAATCGATTCTGGCAACCGAAGCGAATGGCAACCAATTTGGTGCAATCATGGCCGAAAATGGTAGCATCGTGTTGATGTATAGACACAACACCTCTGGTTTGGTCACCGAATGGCACGATGGCACAGGAGAAGATTGGTCTTCATCATCCATGACAGTCATCTCAAATGCGACTGACGAAACAGGAAGGGCCATCTTCAGACAGAATACTGCTAGTAATCTAGAGATTTTGTTTGAGGACAATCAGTCCACTTGGCAACATCGATACAACGAGAACGGAACAGTTTCTGTTGGATTAAGCCCTCTTGATTCAAGTAATCAAACTGGCACCCCTCATTTCACATCGAATGGATTTGTGTATCCATATGAACCAGATGTTGGTGAGTGGAACGGGCATTATGTATTGATTAATGGCAACTCGGCAAGTGACCTTCGGATATCGTGTCCAGATCCCGAACTAGTTGTAATTTTGACAGACTCCCACTCGACATACAATAGAGCCCCTTTCAGTAATACACCTTCTCCAGATCGCTACATATGTTCAACCAGTAATGGAATCATCACCGATTATCTTGCAGATCTACCTTTCCACAACCCAATTCAGTTGATGGGTACATCGAGTTCTGGAAATTATCCATTTACACAATTCCCAATGGACGCTGTTGTCGAAGACAATGGCAGTTGGCATTTGTTGTTTTCAGTACCATCTTCGAATAGTGGTGATTTGTTTATTCAGCGTCGCCTAATCGATTCAGATCGAGATTTCATCCCAAACCATCTCGATGAATTACCAAATCTTGGAGGCCAATGGGACGACGGAGACGGCGACGGATTTGGAGACAACCCGAATGGGCCGAGTGTTGACAAATGCCCTTCAATTGAGGGCTACAGTGAATATGGTCACTATGGCTGTGCTGATGCAGATGGAGATGGTTTTGCAAATGCAGTTGATGATTGTGTAGCTTTTGGTAAATCTTGGAGAGATGCAATCGGATGTGGTGATAATGATGGTGATGGGTGGTCGGATCCGACGGGGGAACCCGGCTGGAACGGCGATCGCGAACCAACCAATTGGATGCAAGCAATAGATACAGACGGTGATGGGTATTACGATAATTCTGGACCAGATTGTTGTGGTGTGAATACATACAATGATGAATTCCCCCTCGATGCACAACAATGGGAAGATGTAGATGGTGATGGTTGGGGCGATAATTCAAGTGCCCCAGATGGCGACAAATGCCCTGGTTTAGATGGTAGTTCTTATCAAGATAGAAATGGCTGTTTAGATAGTGATGGCGATGGCTGGTCGGACCCTGTAAATCCTTCCACACAGAATCCAGAAGGTTGGTTATACAATCGAACAGAATGTGCAGCCACTGGCTTACATTGCGCAGATCTTTACCCTTGGGCTCCTGATGATGAATCCGAGGAGAACATTTGTGGCCAAAATTGTTACCAACAATGGGCAGATAGTGATGGAGATGGATATGGTGACAACGACTCTGTAGATGCTTGGAATCGAGATGCCTTCCCATTTGACTGGACTCAACATATGGATACTGACAATGATGGATATGGTGACAACATTAGTGGCAACAATGCCGATGATTGTCCAACTATATGGGGCAATTCAACGGTTGACAAGAGTGGTTGTACTGATACTGATGGAGATGGCCATTCAAACATTTATAGTTACGATATTGATGAAAACACTGGCCTAAGGATTAACGAAATGGGTGACGCTCTACCCGATGATCCTAACCAATGGAGAGATGAAGATGGTGATGGATTTGGTGAAAATCCTGTTGGCGATTGGGACCGTTGTCCAAAGGTTGCAGGTGCCCTTCTTGGGGTACCTGGTCCCGGTTGTCCTATGCCACAAGGCGATGAAGATGGTGACAATATTCCTGATGAAGATGATTTGTGTTCTGAAACACCAGAAAATGAAATCGCGAATGCGGAGGGATGTTCTCCTTCTCAAATTGATTCAGATTCAGATGGTGTCAAAGACAATCTCGACATTTGCCCTGAAACACCAGAAAATGAAACAGTCAATGAGGTTGGTTGCTCCCTTACACAGACAGATATCGATACCGATGGTGATGGGGTAAACGATGTTGATACAAATGGAGATTTGTGGGACTCTTGCCCCAATACCCAACCAGAGGATCATGCTTTAGTTGACGCTAATGGATGTGCCCCCTCACAACGAGATACTGATAGTGATGGAGTTACAGACGATATGGATCTTTGTCCAGATACAACAGAGGGAGCCGCCGTAACAAGCGATGGCTGTATCGTTGTTGGTGCAGATACCGATTCCGATGGGGTTGAAGATGCTGTAGATGCTTTCCCATCAGACCCAACACAATGGACTGACACAGATGGCGATGGATTCGGTGATAATTGGGCCGATGCGGAATGGAACTCCTCTAGGGAAGGTACCGTAGGACAGTGGTTCCTTGATGCAAGTTGGCCAGACTCTTGTCCAGAAGTAGTAGGCACATCGAATAATTCAGCATCAGAGGATTCTGGTGTGGAAATTATTCTTGGTTGCCCCGATGCAGATGGCGATGGGTGGGCTGACCAGATTGATTGGGCAGTTGATGACTCATCTCAATGGATAGATGTAGATAATGATGGATTTGGAGATAATTCGGCCGGAACTCTTGGAGATCAATGTGTGGGTCAACCTGGAGTCTTAGAAGGAGAAGGGGGCGCTGGTTGCCCGGAACCATATGTTCCGCCACCAGATGAAGATGATGATGGTGTACCTGATGAAATCGACGACTGTTTGGGAACAAGCTGGCGTGATACTGATTTGGTAGATGAAAATGGATGCAGTCCAGCCCAATCTGAGGATTCTCAGAAAGATGACTCAGGAGCCATGAAGGATTCTGTGAAATTAATTGTTTACGGTTCAGTCGCCTTATTGATTGGTCTCCTCCTCTTCGTAGTTGTTAGCAGGATTAGAAATGGCAACATAGATTGGGATGAGGATGATTATGATATGTATGATGATGACGAAGACGAGGATGATTGGAATCCCTTTGGTTCATCAATGGCAACAACGCCGACTAGGTCATTTACTGCAGAACGTTCATCTCAATCGAATCAGGAAAGCAATGTAGCAAGGGGCCCACCCACTCGTGGAAGGGGTCCCCCTGCCCAGAGGAGAGGCCCCCCCGGTAGATCATCTGAAAGAGGCCCTCCATCATCGGCTTCGCGTCCTGCTGGACCATCAAGAAATACCACCAAGTCACCGCCATCAAAAACTCGGGTAACTCCCACACCATCTACTGATCCAGTCCCGACACGGAAGGCGCGTGTAACAAATGTGTCAGCAAATGACAGTGGAAAGCCTGTTCGAAGGACAAGAAAAACCGCTGCAACATCAGAATCTGTACCCGCAGTTCGAAAAACAAAGCGCACACCGGCACCCAAACAAAAGAGCCGCCGACGTAAAGCAAGTGATTCATTTGATGATCTATTTGGGCCTGATGAAAAGGCAGATTTCGAGAAAGAGGTAGCGGCATCCAAAGAGCGCTTGATTGTTGGCGATTCCGAACAAAGTGTTCTAGCAAGACTGCAGGCAGATGGTTGGAGTGTGAAGCAATCAAAGTTCATACTTGGTCATGCCCGGCGTTAACGTGCGTCAACCTATTAATGGCCATCGTTGCGCTTAGTATAAGGCGGCCACGATGACTGATGAGGAAATCCAAGGCGCAGTACTTCCAGATGGTATCGAGGTTGACGAAACTGCTGCATACTTCGGAATTACCGATTCTAGTGATTTGATAAATCGTTTGGCAGAAACCGATCGATTAAATGGCCTTGGTGAATTCCTTTCAATCACCGGAGATTTGTTGCTAAAACAAGCCACCTTTGATTTTGAGACGGCGGCATCAAGGCTTGAAGTTGAAGGCGGTGAGATTTATTGGCTATTGTCAGGGCCTTTTGGTTTACTTTCTTGGACAGATCCAATCCGGACTTACTTGGGACAAGAAGATTCAATGGGGCAACCAGGGGGTCCAAATCCTGAAATTGGAGCTACTGAAATTGATGCTCTAGATGCATTCAATGACCCATTCCGTCTCCTGAAGATGCTCGCAATTGGACATATTTGTGGTGGATTGCAAGAACTTGATCAGTACTTAGCAAATTTCGAAATTTGGATGGAGGATGTTGCAACAAACAAGGTCCGTTTTCTAGCACTTCATCAGCAAATAAATTCAGTGTTGAAAGAAACACAACTGGGTGGAGATGCATCAAGCCTTACAGCACTTTCAGGTGGTTCAGTAACCAAAGCAGCTGTCGAGGCTCCAAGTGGAATAACGGCTGTTGAAATTGCGCCTGAGCCAGAGCCTGAACCAGAACCAGAACCAGAACCAGAGCCAGAACCAGAACCAGAGCCAGAACCAGAACCAGAACCAGAGCCAGAACCAGAGCCAGAACCAGAGCCAGAACCAGAACCAGAACCAGAACCAGAACCAGAACCAGAGCCAGAGCCTGAGCCAGAGCCTGAACCTGAACCTGAACCAGAGCCGGAACCGGAACCGGAACCGGAACCAACCCCTACTGCACCACCTCCTGAGCCTGTAATGAGTATGGCAGAACGGTATGGCAAAATTGCAGATGAAGATGATTCGCGTCCAGATAAGATGCATCGGAAGTTTTGAGGCAGTTCTAACCACTTTCTAGTGATTTTATCGACATCGATATTAAAGCGTGAACGTCTACGGAGGGTTGACGATATCCCAGCGAACGCCTCGAGAGATGATTTGAATGAAGGCAGCACCATATGTTA
>PBMO01000040.1 GCA_002722595.1 Methanobacteriota archaeon
GCCCATAACCTTCAAATTCATAGACAAAAATGGCGATTGGGAGGTGGATCAATCCAAATAGGATTGATGCCAAAGCAAGCGATTGCCATTTGGGCAATACTTTCTCAAATTGGTTTTGGAAGAACCCTCGGAAAACAAACTCTTCGACAATCGCTACAATTAACAGATTTGTCAAGGCCATGACCAGATAATGTGACCATGATTCTGTGTCAAGAAAGCCGAATTCAAATTCGAGGTTAGTATCGCCAAAAAGTCCCGAATTAAATATCGCGTAGGACCGAATGAAATGCAAGATATATTCAACTATTATCAATATAATACCAAGAACCAAGGCCCAGAAGACGAATGAACTCTTAGAAGAATTTTCGGGAAAAAACCGAACCGGGGTTGCAGTTTGCTTTCGTACAAACTTCCAGTACAGAAAGATTGGTACAAGGAAAATGATTGGCTGAAAAATGACTTGCGCAAGATAAAATTTCATACTCCAAATCGGTTCGATATAGGGTAGTGAAACCAAGCGATAAATCGCCCAACAACCTAGGAGGAGTATCCACAACCCCAGCAATTCAGCGATGTATCTCCCCTTGTGAGAAAAATCCTGTTTGTCAATTGCTTCTTGCCAAGTGGGATTTTCGATTATCGCATCGCTACTCTCGATATTCATCCCCTGACTTCCTTGAGTGCGGCTTCAATTGATTCAGCAGTGATCCGCCCTCTTGATTTTGCAATTTCAACCACTGCATCGATTTCATGATCTTCGGCACCAGCAGTCACAGCCATGTTCCTAGCGTGCAGTTTCATGTGGCCAGCTTGGATTCCAACGGTAGCAAGTGCCCTAAGGGCGCCAAGGTTCTGTGCTAGGCCTGCCGCAGCCATTACTTTTGACAAATCATCTGCAGTTCTCGCACCCATTATTGCAACATTGGCCTTTGCAGCAGGGTGCACCCTTACTGCTCCACCCACTAATCCGACAGGCATTGGCAATTCGATAGACCCTACTAAATTCCCTTCATTGTCCTTTTCCCAGTGCGTGAGTGAACCATATGTTCTTTCATGAGAAGCGTATGAATGCGCTCCCGATTCAATTGCTCGCCAATCTTGTCCACAGGCAACGCCAATTGGCGAAATGGCATTCATGATGCCCTTGTTGTGTGTAGTAGCTCTAAATGGATCTGCTGCTGCGAAATGGTATGCTTGCAGAATGCCTTCAATTACATCTGAACCTTGTTCAGCATCACCAGAATCTGACATTTCCATAGGGGTAAACACAGCACTCACACGTGCAAGTCTGTGAATTGCTAAATTACTGATGATTCGAAGTATTACAGTTCCTCCTGTTATAGATTCGACCCTAGGTGCGATCGTTTCTGCCATCGTATTGACTGCATTCGCCCCCATTGCATCTCTACAATCTACTAAGATGTGTGCAATTACCATTGGTCCCGACATGGTATCAATCACCCTTGCAGTTAAATCTCGACAACCGCCTCCGAATTTTACCAAAATAGGGTCCACTTCATTACAGGCTGCAATTAAATCATCTTTAGAATCCAAAAGAGCACCTTTTGCGGCAACTGCATCTTCGCACCCAACAATTTGGATTTGCCCAATCATCACAGGATCTGTATTGTTAGAAGTAAAGCCACCTTTCGCATGACACCTCTTGGCCATATTGCTTGCAGCAGCTACGACTGATGGTTCTTCAAGAGCAAATGGGACCACATAATGCTCACCATCAATGATAAAATTAGTGGCAATTCCCACTGGAAGTGCCATTGTGCCTATTACATTCTCAATGATTCGATCTGCTGCTGATTCACTCAATTCACCTGTTGCAGCCAAGGCATCTACTGCTGCCTCATCCAAACCGCAAAGTTCTGCGATCTTCTCTCGACGTTCTTTGACACTTAGTTTGTAGAAACCTTTCAGGCGACTATTCTCAACTGGCATACCATTTCCTCTATCTCTTTGTTCTTGAGGTACGTCCTAAATGCTTCCGTGTTACATGCTTCCTTGGACCTTAATTTTCGAGTAATTTCCCTACTAGTGGCTATTGCCGACCCGTTAACAATGCGTTAATAACGCATTTGAAGCGTTAGTGAACCGTTAATAATGCGTTAATGGGTTATTTTTCAATCCGATTAAATCACATTTATTCTTGAATAATTGCTCTGGTGTCCCTTTCAACGCTTCCAAACGCTTTCCTTGATGTGTTGGTTTCACGTTAACTTGTTAAACTGAAGTGCGATTCGCCTATTCAGATGTCTGCTGGGTACGCTGAAACAGTTCCTCTACCATATATGCGGTCTAATCCATTTTCACCAAGGCCGATTGAAGCAAGTGATGCAGATTTGCTAATAGGTAGAGAGGCCATAGTCGAGAACTTGGGACATCATCTCCGATTCGGCAGCCCTAGGATGTTAATTCTTCAAGGCGAGAGGGGTTCAGGTAGAACTTCGATACTCCATGTTCTGGCGAATTATACCCCCAATTCTTACCCATTCACGTTTTATCCTGATGGTGATCCGAGTAAAGTACTCCTGAATGAAATATATTGTCGCATTGTTGGTTATGATGTTCCGCCTTCTATGAATAATCTAATCGAAGAATTGGTGACAAAACTTGAAGGAACAAATACCGATTTGCCACTGATATCATTTGATTTCCCTGGTATAAGTGGGGTTGAATTGGCACGTGTTTTTGAGAGAATGACTCCAGTTTTGTCCCGAATGCGCGCTTTAGTGGTAATTTCTCTTACTCCTGCTCAACTTTCGGTTTGGCCCGAAGACTTACGGGCAGAGTTTGATATCACTGATGGTTTAACCGATTTCAACCATGACCAAATTCGCAGTTTGATTAATTCCAGAATACGCACTGTAAGTAATGAAAAGTGGGCTATTGGTGATGATTTTATTGATGAAGTCCTGTCTCAAACAGGTGGGCGATTAAATCCCCTCATGCGCCATTTGAGGGACACTATCGATACTGCCAAAGGAGCCAAAAAGGTCATCCAGAAACAATCGAGACCACCTGTGAAAATCGATATTACTGATGCGAAAGCCCGATTGCCCCCCTCACTCTCGATGGAATCGCTGGATGATCGGGAAGAAGTTCTAGTCAGCGACACAGTTCCCGAAACTAAATCCGAAGAATTAGAAGATATGGGAGGGGATTTGTCAGATGGAGATTACGATAATGTTACAGAAATTGTTGAGGATTTTGAATTACCTCCATTAGATGTACCAGAGATTGAAGATCCAGATATGGACGAGGCCCTAGGCAGAGGTGTTGCTTTACAGATGGAGCCAGGCTCTGAGCCGCCACCGAGTACGAGTGGTTTTGGTGGCCTCGCATCACGCCATAGAGCAGTGTCGGCAGAAATCGGTCTAGATGATGCCCTACGTACGAATATGGTTGGTCCAATGGGTGCTAAACCAGATGTAAACCTCCGCTTCCCAGATTCTAATCCAATAATTGAATCAGAAGAATCGGATTTGTGGGCATCAGACACACTTCCTGAACCAATTGAGGAGCTTCCTAGCCCGTCCACACCAGATATTGGAGAACCAGCTTCGATTAGTAATTCCAACCTCGGTAATCGTATATTGTCTAATCAGTCTTCTGATAATTCAACTCCGCCGCTTGATTTTCAAAAGGCCACAAGTCTTTCCGACGCTGAAATCACCATTGTAGAGGCTTCAATGGAGAGAGAAGTATCACCTTCTGACTCTGCACTACAGGCATATCTTTCAGTGGGCCGCCCTCGATTATCCCAGATATTCAATACATTACACAAAGCAGGCATCCTTTCAGTCAGAAAAACGGGACGGACGAGACTCTTCCGAATATCCGAGCCTGCAAGGTCGCACTTCACCGATAATCATATGGAGGCCTGAAAATGACTGATGATCATTGGGAAATTGCTTGGAGTCACCAAGTAGAAGGTCGAGTTGGGGCACTTGCCTGTGTTGATGAGGACTGTATTATTGCGTCAGGTCCAATCATAAGACGCCTCAATTCAGATGGCGACTTTGTTTGGAGAAGAGAATTTACATTCGACGTATACAGGATGGAGCACGATGGGACAAATCTTGCTGTGCTTTCAGGCACAGGATTCTTCTTACTTGATTTGTCTACAGGGGAACCACTTGGGGAAGGGCGTGCTGTAGCAGGAGGATTCAGGGACGTAATCCGTAGGCCAGGAGGTGGCTGGATACTGTCTGATAGGGGCGATCACATACACCTGTTCAACAGAAGAGGGAGAGGAGTTCGTAGACTTCGGCCAGGAATACTTCAGAAATTGGTTGGTTGGCTTGATCGTGAAATACTACTTGCCCAAGACGGAGATGGATGTCTAAGAGCCCTTAGATTAGGCGGGGATGATGCTCAAAGAGTAATAGAAACTACACGTTGGTCTTGGGTTTCACGTCTACAATCAGGTAGGGTACTTGTACAGCAACCAGATGGTGGTTTGCAAGAAGGAGTCCCCAATCCATTCGGTTGGGACCGAATTGACCGTATCCCTGGCGAAGGTCTAGTGCCGCTAGATGTTGCATGGACTGGTGAAGGTTGGTGGATGTTAGATGTAGCAGGAGATATAATCCGTTTACCAGCCGAAGATGGTGGTGAAAGAAGACCTGCAGGAGACATTTTGGTGTCCAATATGGCAGATAGAATGCTCACAGCAAGCAGAGATGGCCTCATACGTATGTGGATTGGACCTCACCTCGTCAGTCGTCGTCGTCTTCTCTTTGAAGAGATAGCATCGGATGAGATCCGACGTTTAGATTGGGAACAACGCCAAGTCATATTCGAAGCTGCAAGAGATGCAGAGGATTCTGGAATGTTCAGTCGTGCAATAGAACTCTACGAATCGCTAGGTAGGGCAGAGGATGTTCGTCGATTAATTTCTGAAAGGGAGGGTATAGATGACTGAAAAGAATGTAGAGGTCACTGAGGAACTCATTCTGAAATACATTGCACTCACAAAGGTAGCTAGAGAAAAGGCAACACCGTTGTACCCTGAAAATTCACCTGAAGGCCTAAGTTTGTCCAAGATGATGGAAATGGCAGATTCATATGCATCAGATGCAGAGTGGTTTTCTGAACAGGGTGATTTAGTTCGTGCTTTCGGTGCAATAAATTATGCACATGCTTGGATTGATTGTGCTGTGAAAATAGGTCTCATGGATGGCCATGGAGATGATGAAATATTCACTTTGCCATAAGTCGAGTTCACAAAGACGCCATATTCAAAAGGGGCCGTTTTCCGCAGCGCCAGCATGACAGGTGGAACGGGGATTGCACGAGATTCTGAAGAGATACGAGAGATGCTTATCGAGGCAGAGAATCGAAAGGAACTCTGGATCAAGCATTTCAAAAGTGCTAGGATGGACCAGAAATCCAATGCCGAGGCTTTGAGAAACATTACTGCACTTCGTGGTGTCATCAAAACACTGCGGTGGACACTACAGATGTGTGATGAGCATGGGATTGCCATTCCACACCCTCTAGATTGATTATTCCAATAGTCTGAGTGTATTGGAACCAGTAACCTCGATTACTGATGCATTTGCATCATGCAAACGAGCTTTCAATCCACGATCTACTGTTAGGACTGGCCAACCAGTATTTTTTGCGAGATCTATCAATTCATCATCGGTATGCTTTCCATTTCCTGAAACAATTTCAGCCCTGCTAATCAATAGGTCAAGCAGAAGTGTTTTGCTTTCCATTGCATCGATTCGTTTTAATTCCTCAAGAACCGACGCAGTAATTTTCAATTCTACCGGTCCAATCATTGATTCCAATTGCAAGTCAATGTTGATTCGAGAATCAACAACAGCAATCCAACCACATGCATCGACGAGAACGCCTGCCAAGGGTTCACCCCGCAATTACACCATGCCCAATTAGGCGCCATCTACTCCCGACACGCCTTGATAGTGTGATTCTACTTCCAGTTAATGCGCAAATAGGTAGACGTAACTTCAGAGTAGCATCCTTGCCCTTAACAGCAGAAACCACCCCCACACTGGTTGCAGTTGCTGAGTTAAGCATTAGCATCTCACCAGGTTGGAGGGGTCGAACATTTTCAGCATCTCCTTCTCCACTGCTAACCATCTCTTTCAGAAGATTTAGAGTAATGTCCAATGTTTCCCATATAGGTGGTAATTCTCCTTGTCTGGCCATTACCTGGCCTGAAAGGTTATCTGATTTGGTGTGGAATGGGTCGAGAGGGGTTGCAATTCCACACAAACCGCCTGCATGTACAGAATCAAGGTCTAAACCCCCACTCTGGACCGTAGAAATCTTTGTATGAATTGGTTCCCATCTAGATTTATTTCCTTCCGTAATCTTTCTTCCAGGAGCGATTACAATATCATCGCCCTTGTTGAACTTGCCAGATACAACTGAACCACCAATGATTCCACCTTTCAATTTGGACGGTCTGGCACCAGGTCGATTGATGTCAAATGATCTGGCGACATACATCAAACCATTGTCTTTTTCGCGGAGGTCTGGGGTCGGTATCGTCGCCTCTATAGCATCGATTAGAATATCTAGATTTACATCATGGTGTGCACTAACTGGAATTATTGGTGCACCTTCTGCTATCGTTCCCGAAAGAAATTCGGTGATTTCTTGGTGAGATTCAATTGCTCTTTCTCGACCAACCAAATCGACCTTGTTTTGTACAACGACAATATTTTTGATTCCCGCAATTTCTAGAGCCATCAAATGTTCTCTTGTTTGAGGTTGAGGGCATTCTTCGTTAGCGGCAATTAGTAGTAATGCACCATCCATAATTGATGATCCAGATATCATTACAGCCATCAGTGTCTCGTGGCCTGGTGCATCTACAAATGACACAGACCTTAGCAACTCTTTCTCAACATCATTGCCACCATCGGGTCTCTTTCCCATGGCGTAGGCTTCACCATCCTTTGTTCGATAAAATGCAGTATCTGCATAACCTAATTTGATACTAATTCCACGCTTTCGTTCTTCGGAGTGCGTATCTGTCCATGTACCAGAAAGGGCCTGAGTCAAGGTAGTCTTGCCATGGTCAACATGCCCGACAAGCCCGATATTCACTTCGGGTTGTTCGGGTAACTGACGCTTCTTGGCCATTTAGTTTCACGACCCTGTTCACTCTGCACTGTCAGCCTCTGCAGAATCTTCTCCACCGCCAGCAGAGAATATTTCCGAGAGGGACTTGTTTCCACTCTCGATTACTTTGAGGTTGATTTGGCGAGTGTCAGAGGAGATCACATTACCACGAAATGCTCTGCGTCGACGGAGACCATCGTATGTGTAACGGTAACGCCCCCCCTTCTTTTTGACAATTTTGTGACCCTTGAAACCACTTGAAGGGGATACGAGTACCTTTTTTCGTCCTCCACCATCTAAGTCAGCTCGCATTGGAGTCCCAGTTAGGTCTGAACCTCCTGTAATTTGTAGTTTGAAACCGCCCAAACTTTTCTCACCATCGCCAATGAATATCCCATCGACATCATCACCGATTTTCTTTCCTAAGAAATGATTGTAGTTTGAACCACTAATGTCGACAGCATACGACTTTCCACCACTGGATGGATCCGTATCGTTAACGACCGCTTTGAATACTTGCTCAGCCATAGCCTAAACCTCGTGCGATTTGCCGACAGACGCCCCCTATAAGAGCGGTTCGGCTGTTCCACCGTAGGTGGGATTGAGGTTTCCCCCATCAAGGCTACAATGCCTTTTCCAATCTTTCCTCGAGTTGACCGGGCAATGCTTGTGGCATTGTGATGTGCTGAGTTCTACCTCTACCAACACTTGCTGTACCGGTTTTTGAATCAATTAATCCGCGATTTTCGAGAGATTTGAGGTGTTTCCAGAAGGTAGTATTCCCTCTGGGCTTCACACTGTATTCTTCACAAACGACCTGATATAACTTTGAAACATCGCCTGATGTAACCTCTGGATCACGACGTAATCTCCGGCAAATTGCTAGTAAAATCATTTTTTCATGATCATTCAACTCATCTACGATACTCGGCTCAAAACGCTCACCGCGTTTTGCACGTCTCACTTCATCATCTTGGACGTGCCTTTGTTCTACAATATCTAATCCGTCCATTTCAGCTCGTCGGATTGAATCCTCTACTAATTCGATTGCAACTCTAGCATCACCAGAATCTGAAGCGGCCTCTCCAATCAGAGTAAGTACTTCCTCACTAAATGCTCTGGGATTGGCACAAAGGGCTGCACGTTGAGATGCAATAACCGTCAATTGTTTTGCATTATATGGTTTGAGAGCGAGATGATTAGATAGTCCAAACCTTGAGATAATCGCCCCCTCTAGTTGATCTAGAACTTCTTCTTGACTGATAATTATCAGGGATATTGTACCGGATTCATCCCTCCCTTCGTCGATTCTGAGCAACTGGTAAAGGAGGTCAGCCCCATCTTTTCGCAGAAGGTGATCTACCTCGTCAAGTATCAACAGCATGTGCTGGTTTCTTGTTCTTACATTCCGCCTAATTCCCTGAAGTACTTCTGAGGCTGAAAAACCTCTTTCAGGATGCCTATCATCCAACGATGTGGCAATTCTTTGAAGCACTTGTGATGTAGTGGGGTGGTTACGGCAATTTACGTGCACTGATTGTATACTCCTCACTGATGAAAGGTGTCTCGTCAAATCATCGGCAAATGTTCGGCTAAGGACTGTTTTTCCACTGCCAACATTGCCCGTAATCACTGCACGACATGACATTCCGGGTGTTCCGATAGATGCGAACATAGTCGCTAATTCTTTCTGCTCATCTTCTCTTCCAACAATGCTTGGTGGTATCCAGTCATAGGAAAGAGGGGCGGCATCGACCAATATTAGGCCGGCTCCAATCCTATCCAGATAATCACTCATCGAACGGGGCCACAGTTGGCTGTTCTTGAACATATGGAATATATTCGGCCCTTGAAGTTGATTAGATAGAATCCAGTTGATATTCAGAAATCATCAATGAATCTCATCAAATTTGTATCCATCTTCCCATTTCTTTTCACCCAGTACAACTTCAAGTTCATAGGGGGTAATCATGGGTTTAGCGTACTTCACCGCATCGTCAATAGCAATTCTTGGACAAGCTGTATTCACAAATACATCCACTGGATAGAAATCAATCAACTCAGGGCCGACATGTTCCATTGCTAACAAGTAACCCTTTTTACCGTGTTTTTCCAATTTGTTCTTCATCCTAAGTGCTAGATTACGCCGCATTTGGCCTGGTTTTGCACCGATAAGTATCCCAAATCTTTCCTTGTCCATGGATGACATAATCAATCCAGATCTCTGCCTAAGAATACGTTCTATGCGTTCCCGACCCATTTCCTTTGCATCTCCTGAGTAAGGGTCTAACATCGCCAATGGTTTTCCTGTATGTAAAACAAGTCCAATTGGGTGGAAATCACCACTTCCAAGGAATAGGTAATGGCCCACTGAGGGGTCATCTCCTGAATAATTGCAACCAAGTACTTGCCCAGGGAAGGTCAATCGAGCCCCACCTATTGGTACAGTTACATCAAATCCGGCCTCTTCTAGATATTTTTTGTACGTAGGAAGTAAATGTAGGTGCTGAATACTTCCTACGAGACCAAGTTTTGAATCAGTTAGAGGGGCAATCCTTCCAACCATGTCTTCGAATTTATCTAGTGCCTCTAATTCAGATAAAACTGGACCATCATCCATGTTTAGGCGCTCTTTTGCAATATCACGATGTGCATGCAGGAAAGGAAGAACCGGTGCAATTTCAGGGCACCCGTCATAGGTAACAGGGATGAATTGAGTCGGCATACCTGAGTCTATATTCATCTGGGAGTGTCCCATGTGGGCAACCAATTCAACTCCAATATTCTGCATCTTGTCGTGGACTAGGTCACAAGAACCGTAGCAAGGATCAGCAGATAGTACCACTCTAGCAGAAGTTTCGGACTCAATTTGGTCCATCATCTCAAGAGCTTGCATCTTGAGCCCTTCAGGCACCTGTAGCGCTACTAGGCGAGTATCATTTTTCTTAATTCTCTCGACTAAATCGTCAAGTTCGAATTCGTGGCGACTAAGGTCCAAGGTATCCCTCCGGACCGTCGTCCAAACCCATCATTGATGAATCCAACCCCTTGGATAATTGTATTCAAGCATTAATTATCATTATTCTAGGAGTACAATTTTGTCGCCTTGCATCTCTATTCTCACGAGGCTATTCAATGGCCAATCGCCTTTCTTTCGGATATTTGCCATACCTTCTCCCTTCTCAAACACAATCCAGCAATCCTCAACAATTGCTCCACATTCATCGATTCCTCTTAACACAGGATAAAGAGTTCCACCCGTGCTAACGACGTCATCTACAATTAACACTCTGGCTCCCTTTTCTATATCGTTCAGGAAGATTTCACCCTTAGAATAACCAGTTGATTGGTCGATAGAGACTTCTCCAGGGAGGCCATATTGGCGCTTCCTCCCTACAACAAGTGGTTTTCCACTTGATAGACAAAGGGCAGCAGCTAATGGTATCCCCATCGCTTCAATGCCTAGGATGATGTCGATATTGTCCCAATTCACATTTTCAGAAATCAGATCACGGGCGGCTGCAAGCAGTTCCGCTGATTGGCGTGGGACTCCATCTGATAGTGGATGTACGAAGTAAGGATATCCTTCCTTCCAAACAACAGGAGCATTTACAACGCTTTCTTTGAGTAATTCGACACGCATGTCAATGGTTGTCCTTTGCTCGCCCATGCACAGCGACTCAGTGTCTCAGATTTGAAGGATGTCCTTGAATAAAAAAAAGTCCCCCAAGGGCACCGAAGTGCCCTTGAAGGACTTGTGTGTTATCTTGTGCTTGCTTGTCAGAGTATTTACTCTTCTTCGCCGCCAACTAGGTCATCGATTTGAACACCTAGGAAAGCACCGAGACCGACGAATAGACCGTCTGTAATCCAGTTAACAACTGTGTTTACATCGAATGTCTTTCCATCCATGAGCATGTTGCCCATGTCGTGTGCTCCAGTCATGCTCATTGCGCCGACCAATGCCATAGCTGCAAATGCACTCATCCATGCGGAATCGCATCGATTGTGGATTTGCCACCATACAGCACCACCAGCAATCATGCCGAGTGCTGGCCATAGGTTGTCACCTGCAATGTCGGTGATGAACATGTCTGGTGCAGCCCAATCAGGCAACAAGTCCAGACCCTCAGCACCACCGGCTTCACTTGCGAGCAAGATAGCTAGTGTTGCACCAACCATCTGCGCAACCAAGCGCATACCGTTTGCCATCCAGTTCCCTTCTGCATCACCTAGATCACCAGTCATTATGTGGCTCCAAGTTACTACAGGCAATATGTGTGCACCACTAAATGCGGTCCATGCTACTGCAAGAACTAGGGCTCCGCCAAGGGAGCCGATTCCCATTCCTCCGAGATTAAGGACGACCCAGGAGAGCAAAAATGCGCCTCCTATTTCAGCCTTCATCGCTTTCATATCTACGTTCATTTAATTCACCATTTTACATCGCTTTTTACACGATTATACAGGTTTCTGAAACTTTTACTTATAGTAGGTTCGTTTCTAGAGGGGTTCAATATGGCGTTTTGTGCGGACTTTTATTGATGCCAAGCACGAAACTGCCAAATCAGCCCGATTTAGCGGTTTTATGAAAAATTAAAGTAGAGCCCGGGCCCCTAAGGGCCCGGACAATACTTGTTTGTAATCAACCTCAGAAGATCAGATTCAAGATCCATTCAAAGGTGCTTTCTTGACCTGGTCCAAGGTAGAACATAACCATTAGAACACAGAGAGTTCCCATGACCTTGTTGATTTGATCCATCTTGCCCATTCCAATCTTCATCAGAACCCATGCAATGATACCCCATGCAATTCCATCTGCAATGGAATATGTTAGTGGCATCATGACCATGGTCATGAATGCAGGAATGGCCATTTCCTTGTCAGCCCAGTCGATTTCAGCGGCACCGCGCATCATCATTGCTCCTATAGCTACTAGAGCTGGTGCAACTGCGAATGCTGGAATCGCTTGTAGGAGCCCTGATAGGAATAGTCCCATGAGCATCAGTACACCCACAACAACTGCCACAAGTCCAGTTTTACCACCTTCTTCGATACCAGCTGCGGATTCGATGTAAGTAGTCGTTGTACTTGTGCCGCACAAAGCACCGACAATTGTTGCACCTGCATCAGCCATGAATGCTTCATCCGCATTCTCGATATTGTCATTTTCATCAATCTTTCCTGCCATTTTACCTACTCCGTAAAGTGTACCGGCAGTGTCGAAAATATCGACAAAGAGGAAGGTAATCATGACCATTAGGAATACTGAGATTGTTTCGCCATCGAGATCAGCAAGTGCTCCCAAGGCAGCTCCCACGGCACCGGTGTCAAAACCATCAGTTGAGATTACATCCGCCATTGCGGGTGCAGCTACTTCTGCGGCGTTGAAAGCATCTACATTGTAGGAGTCAACTACTGGCATGCCCATTGCGTTTAGAATCCAAGCAATTGCAGTAACTCCAGCGACACTGTAAATGATAGCGCCTTTCATTCCTCGCGCCATCATTACGCCGATGGCCAGCAAGCCAATCAGAGCCCATAGTTCACCTGACTGATGGGTCCAAATGTGCGAATCAGCCATATCTACTATGGTTCCGCCTTCAACGACCCACCCCATTTCTTGCAAACCTATGTGGGCGAGGAATAGTCCAATACCTGCCATAGTTGCAATTTTCAAGTCCTTAGGAATTGAGTTAATCATTTGACTTCTCCAACCAACTTGTGGCAATGAGATGATTAGGAACAACACACCCTCAACAAGGACTGCTGCAAGCGCAAGTTCCCATGCAACTCCTTGAGCAGCAACTACAGTGAATGCAAAGTATGCATTCAATCCCATTCCTGGTGCAAGGGCGTAGGGTTGATTTGCCCATAGCCCCATAATCGTACAACCAACGAATGCTGCCATTCCGGTTGCAAACAACGCCTGTTCAAATGGGATCCCAATTGGGTCACCGAACAATGACAAGAAATTCGGGTTAACTACCAGAATGTATGCCATTGTCAGGAACGTTGTTACTCCTGCTCTCAATTCTCCGTCTAATGAACTACCGGCTTCTGTGTAACCAAAGTAGTCATCTAATGCTTTATTTTCCATATTGAAGTCACTCCTTCAAGTGGTTAACCACCAATACGGAGCATAAAGATTGGTGCTAAAAGAGGTCTAAATCGCCCCTCAAGGCGTTTTTCGCTTTTTCCAGACAAAATCAAACTAGGCCTTTCAAATGTTCATGGCCTTTGACGACTTTTGTAGAGCAAGGGCTTGGGATCTTCATACCAGCCTTGCGCAGTGCATCCTTTGCGGCCAAGAAATTCTTTGGTTCTGTTGAAATTGAGATGACTGTGGTTCCTCGCTTACACCTAGCTGCAGTGCCGACATTCTTTCCAAAAGAACAACGCATGCCTTGTGATACACGATCTGCACCTGCCCCAGTAGCCTGCTTGTTCTCCCGAAGGATGTGGTGCGGGTATACGTGGACTCGGAGTGCATATCCATCTTGACCTGCTGCTTCACGAATTGTTGCGTTGGAAATTACACGTGCGGCTTCCAATGCTGTGTGCCTTACTTGGCAACTTTCATCAACACTCATGTGGAGTATGACAGGGAATTCATCAGCCTCAGCAGCCTTTCGGTTCCCCATATGGAACCTCATAATTCGGTTATTTGGTACACCGCCAGTATACTTCCGGCGTGTGTATGCTTGGCCCTTAATTCGGCGATACATCTTGGCGGGTTTGCGTGCCATGATTGACTCCCTCGGGCGTCCGCCACCGGCCCTCCGTATATGAAGGCATCCGGCCACCTACGGTGGCTAACCACACTGAACAGTGGACATATTATTCAACTCCCTCGTCCACAGAGGCATTGTGGCCAACACCTTCGAACGACTTTTTGCCTTTATTGAATCGCCCCAAGAACGGCCATGGGTTGCCATGGGTGCACTTGCAATATTTTTCCTAATCGGGGCTAGCTGGATGAATCAGGCCCAGGTTCTTCCAGGTGTTTCGGTCTCTGAAACGGGGTTGAATGGTTCAATCACAGACATCATTTGGGATGATGACGGGATGGAGGCATTGGCTTTGGTTGAGACTAATGGCCAAACAGATCTGTTTGCGCGTACACTTTTGGATTCAGGAGATTGGGGATGGCAAGCACTTGATTGTGGTTGTAATGTGACATCCATAGGTGGTGGAGGAGATGAATGGGTCATAGGTGGCCAAAGTGGTTGGATGGGTGTCTTGACTTCAGCCGGAGGTGAGATTTCGCCCCGTTCATTGAATTGGGCAGGCGAAGGACCAGACATAATTGCTCTAGATGGCGGCATCAGCAGTGGATGGATTATTGCTGGAGATTCTAGCGTCCAACATGTGCATACTTGGAATGGATTGGAAGTCAGTGAAGGTGCAACCTATCCAATTTCTGAAATTGCTCTAAATGATGTGGTGGAAGTGGCAGGTGGTGCGCTAATTATCGGATACGACAGATCAAGTAATCCTACTCTTGGAATGTCCTCTGAAGTGCTTATCGATGCTGCAAGGAATTCTAGTTCTGCTCCACACTTGACCCTGCTTCATAGAGGTGCAGGATCTCCATTCCACACAATTGTGCCAATGGATGATTCTTCATTCATTGCAATTATTGCTGGAGGGGATGCAATTTATGCAGTCACAATGGACAGGAATATTCACCGAGTCGTCGACTCTATAGGAATCAAATCTATTGCAATAGATAGTGATGAAGTTATTTGGTTTGTCAACCAAAATGGTTTGTACACACACAATATTGGCGATGAAAATTCTGCCGAAATAGTTCTTCCGAATGGAGTCAATGATGACTTATTGGGTGCATCTTTTTCAGGAGATAATGTTGTGATGTTTAGTTCAGATGCTTCAAACCGTGTCACTATTGATCCCAGTGCTCAGCACTCCGTATTGCGGAGTCTGTCTTTGCTTGGAGATCTGATTTTGGTTATGACATTCATTGGATTTGCAGGTTTTGGTGGGCATGCCTTACTTCGCAAACATGAACTAATTTGATTCATAGGTTCTATTGGTTAGACAAAGATGCGTTCACGTAGTGAACGGCCGTTTGGTTCATAGGCCGGGGCCTACGTTGCTCTTGCCCATGGCCAAGGGTCCAAGCATGCTCGACCAGTATGCAGAGATTAAGGCGGAGCATCCAGATACCGTTCTATTTTTCAGAATGGGTGACTTTTATGAGATGTTCTATGAGGACGCAGTCACCGCTTCAGAGGTATTGGGGATAACTCTGACAAGCCGTGATAAAAATAGTGAGGACCCAGTTCCTATGGCAGGTGTCCCGTGGCATTCAGTTGAAGGATACCTCCAGAGGATGCTTCGGGCAGGATACAAAGTGACTCTATGCGAACAAGCTGAAGAATTACAACCTGGTGAGAAAATTCTGCGGAGGGTGGTGACCAGAATTTTCACCCCTGGTTCTCTGTATGAGGAAGAATTGATTGGAGAAGATGGCAGTGCTCTACTTTCTGCAGTGGTCTTGAAGGCTGAAAAACTCGGAATTGCAATCATTGATCCCTCTAGTGGTCGTGCATCTTCTGCTGAATTCGAGGGCGCTAGTCGTTTTGAACGTCTTAGGGACGAGTTGATGCGATGGGGTCCGAGAGAATTAGTGATGAGTGGTAGAGATTCGAAACACGATTCAATATTAGCAGTCCTAAGAGAGCTAGATGGCATGGTATTGAGCATTCATGATTTACCAAGTAAAGGCCGTCTTCAAGCATTAAGAACAGTCTTGGAAATGAGTGATTTAGGTAGTCTAGATTTGGATAATCGGCCTATGGCAATGGAAGCCACAGGACTTGCCACTGCCTATCTATCGAAATTGCATTTAGTCGATGCAGTTCCTCTACGTGAGGTACATTTAGGAGCAGATACAACGCATATGCTCCTTGACCAGACGACATTGCGCAACCTTGAGTTGGTCCAAACATTATCGGGAGAAAAAGCCGGTAGTTTGCTACAGGCTATTGATCAAACACAAACCTGGATGGGCCGAAGATTACTGAAAGAATGGTTACTAAGGCCATTGATGGATAGTTCTGAAATATCTATGCGACATTCGTCAGTTGGTAGTTTAGTAAATGCAAATCGCCGTCTCAGAGAAATAAGAGCGTCGTTGAAATCAATGCGAGATTTGGAACGTCTTTCTACAAGACTAGCATACAATCGTGCAAATGGTAGGGACTTACTCGCCATTTGTGATTGTCTTTCTAGAATGCCTTCCCTTCAATCATTGCTTAGAGAATCTGATGATGCGATGTTGAATGAATGTGCTGAAGGTTTGAATGACCTCGAAGAATTGAAAGAAAGGGTGGAAGATGCCCTTAATCCTGAACAGCCCGCATTAATCAGGGATGGCGGTCTATTCAGAGAAGGTTATGATGAGAAACTCGATGATTTGAGAATCAAAGCCGCAAAAGGTACTGCTTGGCTTTCAGAACTCGAATCAACACAACGAGAGAAATTGGATATACCAAGTCTCAAAGTCAAATATAATCGACAATTTGGTTATTTTATTGAAGTTACAAAAACACACTTGGACAAAGTGCCAGATGAATGGATTCGTCGACAAACAATGACAAATGCTGAAAGATATGTGACTCCTGAACTGAAAGAATGGGAAGAGGTGATATTGACAGCTGATAGTCGTGCGAATGCAATCGAATTCAAGTTATTTTGCAATCTTAGAGATGAAGTCAAAGCAGTCACATCACATCTTTCTTCAATCGCTCGCAAGGTTTCAACAGTTGACGTTCTAGCATCATTTGCTCATCATGCTAGGCAAAGGTCGTGGTCTCGTCCAGATATGATTGAGGGTGATAGATTGGATATTGTTGCTGCAAGACATCCTGTGCTCGAAACTGATGGTCGTTTTGTGCCCAATGATGTTCGGTTTGATTCAAAACGCAGATTCCTCCTTTTGACTGGCCCGAATATGGGTGGGAAATCTACCTATCTCAGAACAACAGCCCTCATTTCGATATTGGCTCAGGCCGGTTCTTACGTCCCTGCAAGTCGTGCTCGCATAGGCCTAGTCGATCGGGTATTCACACGTGTGGGGGCACATGATGATCTCCGTAGAGGTAGATCCACATTCATGATGGAAATGATTGAGGTGGCACATATTCTGCGAAGAGCGACACCTAGCAGTTTGGTTCTTTTGGATGAGATTGGCAGAGGTACTTCGACATTCGATGGTTTGGCTATTGCTTGGTCAGTGACAGAGGACATCGCTCGTCGAATTGGATGTCGCACATTGTTTGCAACCCATTATCATCAGTTGACAGGACTTGCTGAAGAAGTACCTGGTTTGACTAATATTCACGTACAAGTTGCAGATTCAGAAGGTGAGATTGCATTTTTGCACACTGTTGCAGAAGGCCCCTGTGACGATTCATACGGCGTTCAAGTGGCAGGTTTGGCAGGATTGCCCCGTCCGGTTGTCGAACGTGCTCGCGATTTACTTATTTTCCTAGAATCTCAAGCACAAGGGGCTAGGGCAGGAGAGGGAGGTGTCCCACTCGTGCGTGATGCGGGTCAATCTTCTCTGTTTGGATGGAATCAACCAGCTGCTCCTGCGCGAATAGTTGAAAAAACGTCTGAGATAGAAGAACGCCTTTCAGAGATAGATCCAGATATGCTGAGCCCTAGGGATGCCATGGATCTAATTTACGAATTACGTGGTTTGCTGAAAAACAAACACAAGTGGCTGGAGGAATAGAATGTCCCTAACTACTGAAAATAGACGTTCAATTGTGCAATTGGATGATGACACAATAGGACATATTGCGGCTGGAGAGGTTGTTGAACGCCCGGCTCAAGTGGTCAAAGAATTGGTTGAGAATAGCATTGATGCGGGTTCTACTAGAATTCGTGTAGAAATAGAGAGAGGGGGTTTTGATCGGATTTGTGTAATTGATGATGGCAGTGGAATTCCTTCTGTGGAACTTGAACTTGCGGTTACTCGACATGCAACAAGTAAACTGTCCTCGGCCTCAGATTTGAGTACAATCCACACACTAGGTTTCCGTGGCGAAGCACTAGCAAGTATTGGCATGGTCAGCAAACTCACGGTGGCGAGCAGACCTCTCAATTCAGAAGGAATGAAAATTCAGGTACACGATGGCAACAGGTTACCAATTGAGCCTGCAGGAATTGCTCCCGGTACAATGATTGAGGTGTGTGGACTATTCGCTAACATACCTGCTCGTTTATCCTTCCAAAAGAGGCCAGCAACAGAATCTGCAACAATTGTTGAAATCGTTGTCGCTCAAGCAATTTGTAATCCAGAAATCGGGTTTTCTGTCGATATTGATGGGAGGCAGGTACTCGATACTCCGCCTTGCAATCAATCATCAGATCGGTTATTCGATTTGATAGGAGCTCCTGCAGAGCGACTTATCCCTTTGGAATGTTCTCAAGAAGACAATGATGCACCAGGCGATGAAAAATGGAGTGGCTGGATATCTCCACCAGACTTGACTCGTTCAAAATCAGATGAAATCCACATAATAATCAATGGCAGACCAGTTGCCTCCTCACCATTCAATCAGACGATACGCAGGGGGTATCACACTCGACTAATGGTTGGCAGGCATCCAATTTGTATTCTCAGCCTATCATTGCCAGCAGATGAAGTAGATGTCAATGTCCATCCAACAAAGCGTGAGGTTAGATTAAAGAATTCATGGAGAGTATTGGAAAGGCTTGAACGGGCAATAAAGCACACACTCCTGAATATACCCACTGGATCAATGATGCCAGATTCAACTCCAATTGAAGCAGTATCTTCAGACATTAAATCACCTGTAGTTCCAGAAAAGAGTATTCCGAATTGGGCAGAAGCAGCTCAAACTCGAATTACCTATGCAGGCCCGATTAACAAGAAAACCGAAAAGCCACAAACAATTGTTAGTGAGTCTCCACTTACTCAACAAACACTGCCAGATTTAGGCATTGAAAAAATTGCACCAGCACTATCTAGTCAAGAGAGAGATTTGCATCGTTGGTGTACAGGTGAGCATAGTGTATCTCCGTTGGATGAGCCAGAAATGAGTCCACTTGATTTGGATGTTACAGATGTTCCTGAAATGGTGCCTTTGGCGCAATTTGCAGACTCTTATGTATTGGCTCAGGGTGAGGATGAATTGTTTATCATCGATCAACATGCACTCCATGAACGTGTTCGTTATGAGAGATTGAGGCATGATATGACCTCTTGGGCAAGTCAGAGTTTGGTTTCTCCAATACCCTTTGAGTTAAGCTCTGCAAAATCAGAGGTATTGCATGGCAATAGGGAACGCCTGAAGGAGATAGGTTTCGACTTTGACTCGATGAACAATATCACTGCGGTCCCACAAATCTTGTTGGGCAGTGATAAAATCGAGGCATTCGTTTCAGATGTTTTATCTGAACTGGAAAATGGAAATGAGCGAATAGATACCGTTGAAGAAATGGCTGACGAAGTCGCTTTCATGCGTTCCTGTCGTGGTGCAATTAAAGCGAATCAGAAATTATCTCTGGCTGAAATGAAGCGTCTAGTGGCTGATATGCGAACAATTCGCAATCCATGGGCATGTGTCCATGGTCGACCGACCATTCTCCGCATGAGTCTCAATCGTTTGGATGGACACTTCGGACGTCATGGGTGAAGAAATCAAGGAATTTCGGAAATGATACTCGATGTAGTTCGCCTCCTTCAATATCTGCACCAACCTTCGATGCAAGTACAACCGCAGTCATTTGCATTCGGTGATCTCCGAATGTGGGTACTTTCAAGGAAGGTTTTACGGGTGATTGTCCACCTTCAACAATCAAACCATCTTTTGTTGCTGTAGCCTTAATCGAGAAATAAGATAGCAATTCAACTGTTTTTTCAATTCGGTTTGTTTCCTTGTGTCTTGCATGGGCCACATTGGTTATTTCCCCCCCTCCTCCTATTGCCATGCTTGCAGCCAAGGGCGTGATCAAGTCATTTGCATCACGTAGAGATATTTTCTGTTTAATTTTGAAATCCAAATTGAATAGGATTTCAGCTCCAAGTGCATCTTCATCATTCACTGTTGGGATATTAAGGGTGCAATTATGCAGATTTTCATACAATTTCCAAAACGCGATATGTGATGCATCAGGAGGTATTTCGACATTGCTCGGTGCCTGGCAATTCCATGGCTTTAGGATTGTCTTTTCCAACTTGTTTTCTGAACCACAAAGTGCGGCTAAATCGAATGATAATGATGCGTGCCTTTGACTCACAGGCGACCCTTCTATAGACAATTCAATGGGTTTTTCAAGTGCCGGCATTGAAAGTAATAGTGCCGATAAGTATTGACTTGTTCTAGATACGTCCAATGTTATATTTCTGACAACAATGGGCCCTTTTATTGTGACTGGCAATGAATTATTTTCAAGCTTAGAAATGACTCTAAGAGAATCCCAGAAAGGATGCCAAAATCTTTCTCGAAGACTTTGATCACCATCTACAATTACAGGTTCACCAATGCGTGTTAGTGCAACGCCCAGCAATCTAAAAGAAGTCCCTGAATTGTTTGCTTGTATTGGGTTCAAGGGAACTTGAAATCCATGAGGGCCTACGCCATGTACTGTCCATGAATCACTTTCAATGTCAATATTAACGCCCAGTTGTTGAATTGCTTTGAGCATAGTAATTGAATCATCAGATGCACCTTTTACTCCACTTAATCTCACTTTTCCCTCGGTTTGGGCTGCCAATAATAACCAACGTATCAGATGACTTTTGGATGGTGGGAGTTCGACATCTGAGAGTACATTTTCATGGCGCTTAATCGAAATGGTTCCCGATTGATGCATGTTGGCCCCACCTCGCGGTTCCATCACTGTGTTGCTGGAAGTGGTATTTCGCCCAGAAGCGTGGTCCCGGACGTCCCAACTGCTCGGATGTACATCGTCCACTCTCCATCTGAAGTACCTGCTGAGGTTGCATTGATGACGAAATAGTCACCACGATTTACTGTAAATGATGCATCTCTATCATGGAATGCAACTACTTCACCTACTGATCCATATACATCCGCATCATTCACTTGTCCGGTTATTGAACTAGCATTGATTCCAGCAGGTGGAGAGATTGTGAAGGTTACAGCAGAAGTATGGAGGTTTTGAGACAAGTCTGTGAATCGCACTATTTGGAATCCATTGTCTAAGGCTCTAACACTGAGTTTTGCATATGGTGCGCCCTTGTCTGGTGGCGCTATTGCATCATCTATCAGCAAGTAAACTGAACTGGCGAGAAGGACGGTGATCGCCATCAGCAAAACAGTGGCAATGACAGGGCTGACTGCCTCATCATTGGGGTCTCGCCGTACTCTCATCAAACACCGAAGGTAGCCAGTGACCTGTAAATACACCGGCATCAAGCACTCAGAAATGAGTAGAATAGTGGCAATGGCAATATGCCAAGCTCAGACCTTTGTCTCTTTGTTCTTGAGTCTGAGACCCTTGTAGTTGCACTTCCTACATCGTGTAGCTCGTAGTGCATTTCGTGCATTGCACTTCATACAGACTCGCACTTCGAGAAGTCGAGCCTCAGCTTCGGGGAATCGTGCCATGAGCCCGCCGACCTTCTCCCCCTATTTAATCGGCGTGGAAATCTACGCCCCCATAGGGGGCGCGTTGACCGTCATGGTCATGGATAGTCACCGCCTCCCACTCATCGTTACCATGCGTTTGGAGCGACTTCCTGGAATTCACCATGATTCTGCATGTATCATCGTTTCAGGAAAGGCAGCAACTGTAATCATTGACACAGGCACATCTTGGTATCAATCAAATCTCTTAGAACGGATAAGGCCTCATATCAAAGATCGTTCTGAGGTGACATCGATTTTGTTATCACACCGTCATTTTGATACATGTGGTGCTGCACCATATTTGTCTGCGGAATTAGGAGCAGAAATTTGGATACATGAAAGTGCAGTTGCCCCATTGGAAGGTGCAGATTTATTCACCACTTGGGCAAGTAGATATGGTTCAGATATGCCGCCTATTCAGGCTCAAGGGTTTTCCGAAGGATTAGAATTTGATTTGGGCGATTCAATCATTGAAGTAATTCATACGCCAGGGCATACGCTTGATTCTTGCAGTTTCATAATCAAAGAAAAAGAAACTGTGATTTGTGGAGATCTTATCCCTTCAGCAGGATATCCAACAAGAGCAGACATGCCAACTGGAAATTTATTGGATCTCAAGAGAAGTCTGGAGAAATTGAAAGCTCTGAAACCCAGATTGATAGTTTGTGGTAGAGGCGAGGCAATTTCCGGAAAAGAAAAATGTAAGGAAGTACTTACTAAACATATAGAGTCCGTAGTTTCACGAATTGAAGCATCAGGGGACCTCCCTGATTTGTGGCCTAGGCCCGCAGAAACATGTCACTGGTTGTCTCCTGAACCAGCTTGGGAAATTGGTAGTTGATTTCACCAAGTTTGGCTTTCATCTTCCTTCTTTTCTTTCTTGTAGTGGCGGTAGCAAGGCTTGCAAATTGCCAATCTCCTTCCTTCACCTACCAAGTCATCCTCATCCCAAACATCAGCAAGGTTGTCAAAAGCGATGCTTCGGCCACCGTGACTCTTGTCGGCCCAATTGTCGCATCCTTTGACTGCACACGGTTTTTCACCATCCTCTAGGTCACGACCTCTACGCTTTTTTGTCGAAGAAGTGCCATCGGCCTCCTTGGCCCTACGTGCCTTTGATTTGAATCCCATGTCACTTACTCCTTTGCTCTCCTACTTCAGTTCGTCGATTAGACTCTGTGAATGGTTGCTTCTCGATCGGGACCAACTCCTACACTTATGATTGGGAATCCAAGTAAACTCTCAATTTTCTCTACATACGCGCGCGCGTTGTCAGGAAGTGTTGCAAATCCTGAACCCTCTGATGCGGCTTTACGTGCAAGTTCCAACCACTCATCTAGATCCAGGGCAGGGAATCCTGGCATGGATTCGTAAACAGGTTCGCACCGAGCCAACTTTCCAATATCTGCAGGCACCTCGTGGCACGGTTCGCCATCTATTGTGTAACCGATGCAGATTTTCAGTTCATCAATCCCACCTAATACGTCTAGTTTGGTCAAAGTCACACCATCGAAACCATTCATTCTATGCGCATGACGTAACACTGTCAAATCTAGCCAACCACATCTTCGCGGCCGTCCTGTTGTTGTGCCAAATTCATGACCAACATCTGCCATATGCTTCCCATCTGGGTTTGACATACCTTTTCCATCATACAACTCAGTTGGGAAGGGTCCTCCGCCAACTCGCGTAGTATATGCTTTGACCACTCCATATGTTTTTTCTACATGTCCTGGGTGAATACCAGCGCCATGCGTTGCATTTCCTCGACTAGTAACTGATGAAGTGACAAATGGGAATGTTCCTTGATCAATATCTAGTAAACAACCCTGAGCACCCTCGAGTA
>PBMO01000041.1 GCA_002722595.1 Methanobacteriota archaeon
CTGGGGCGATTAAATCTCCCTATCGGCGAAAAGATGGATGTCCGTATACACGGCGCCCCATCACTAGACCTAAGCGGCGGTGGGCCAAAGTTTCAGCCGCGCGGGACATAGTTTCTATTCTTCCTCGTCGAGCAAGTGTGTGAGTGTTTCCCATTCATCCACCATAATCGCATCAACCCTGAGTGCAGCGGAAGTGAGATCTTCTTCAGAACCGCCAAGTGGTAATGGAGCAAATCGCCACCACCCTTTTCGCTGCAAAGTGATGCTTGAACCTCCTGAATATCCGGACCACCACAAGCGATTCCAGTCGACAGAAAACCCGTCAACCCATAGCGCATGTTTGGTAATTGCATATCGCTTGGGGATGACTAGCCAACAGGCATGAATCATGAGTAGAATATCAAAAATGATTACCCAATATGTGCTTGTTTCGCTTCTCTCCAAAAGAAACCAGGGGGCAGCGCACATGACTACTATGGAACCCAACATGGTGATATTGCGAACGAATTCCTGATGGAAATGACTTTGCCAAGCAAAGCCCCCGTTAGGTAACTTACCAAGTGATGGGACTAGCTTGTTTGCATGGTAAAGCTTCCAACCATCAAACAAAACAATTGCACTCGTCACTGCAATGACGCCCATCGCAACTTGATCTGATTCCAAGAAATCACCTCACTACTCTCGCTTTATCTCGCCATTGTATCGCAAATATGCAAATGTTGAGAATATGACTATCACAGCTACAGTTAATACAACTGGGGGACTGAATAGCATGACTATGAATGATGTTTCGCGTGTATTTTCAAAAGCTCCCACCTGAGGATCCAATGGATCAGCGTCATCAGAATCAAGGATGCCGTCATTGTCATCATCTGTGTCCTCGGTGAGTGTTGTTATACAACCACTTCGAATTGAATTAGGTAAGCCGTCATCATCGGTATCATGATGGGCGCATGAATCGTTTGGGAATCTGTCAAACTCATCTTTGTAGTCATCGTTATCATCGTCTAAATCAAATATGTCTGGGCCACAGAATCTGTTGTTTTCTGAATCCCACCAAGCATTATTTCCAGATTGAGGACAAGTTTCAATATTATCTCCATCATTATCTGATGGATTGATGGTCAGTGCCATAGTTGCATGCCCAACTGCACCATTGGCATCGTGAGCGCTCACTTTCAATATCCACTCGCCTTGCTCAGTATTTGCATTACTTCCGGTCGCTGAATTGCCGAGAAGAATTACTTCTTCATTTCTCTCAAGAGTCCAGATCCATTCCACTATCTCATCTCCATTTGGATCTGATGCTGTGGCAGAAAAATTGAGGGCTATACCTGCATTAATCTCATCACTTTGCGGACTTAAAATCGTGACCAATGGAGGGATATTCGGTAGCATTTCAATAGTGAGGTGACGTTGACCAGTGGTGTCTAATTGCAATTGGCCAGATGAGGGTAAATAGCCTCCTAATTCTGCCGACCATTGTGCAATCGAAGCTTCGAGTTTACCATCGGAAGTGTATACCTCATGCAGAATTAACAGGTTGGTTGGGCTATTCCAAGACAATGATTGCTCCCCAATAACAACATCAAATTCAGGTATGGTCATTGTCAAGTTTAGCCCTGCAAGTCCCTGAACAGTCCAACTATGTGAGGATAAAAGTCGTGCAGAGCCTGTGATATTTGTCATGAAATAATCGTAATCAATGATATTGGCAGCCCACGTCTTATCAGGGCCTCTCAGACGAATTTCACCATCTATTTCTCCACCAGATAATGTGAAGGGAAGGGTGTTTGAATCAATTGAAACTGTTGCATGTAAATGTGATTCGAAAATCGTAACTCCTTGACCTTCTATATCATTCAAACCCCCTTCTAAAGACAATGCAGTTTCATATCCATCTACGTCACAATCTTCGATTGTCGTGCCAGCTGAAGGAACACCATGAACGAATATTCCTGTTCCTGAATTGTCATTTACTAAATCCACCCTTAACAAACGCAAATGGCTATTTTCGATACTAATTCCAGGGGAACCCGTTATCATCGAATCCGATAATTCAAAACCATCGGACTGCTCAATACGCACCGCAAATCCACCACCATTCGTGTGTAAATCCATGCCATGGACTTGTAATGATTCATCTACCATTTGCAAAAATAATACCGAACCACTGCCGTCGTAAGATGAACTGTTCCAGTCAGTCAGATTGCCAGAGCCTTCTTGGATCCAGGCTCCATTTGGCGTCCCCGCTCCAACATTCAAACCAGTAATCTCTTGCTTGGCACTGGTCGTCCAAATTCCATACATCGAACAATCCTGAATTGTTGTACCACTTATGTGAACTGTACCTGTAACTCTGATGCAAATATCTGTATTGGAGATAATTCCATCAGTGATAGATGCAATACCTGAATCCGTAACTGTCAAGGGGGCATCAGATATCACCATCTGATTGAAATCACTATGCCCAGATATAGAGATTGGGCCACCCGAATAACTGCTTGAATCCATAAACAGAGAACCACTATTTTTTACATCGATTCCTCCTGATGCAGTTCCTCCGAACCAAGCACCATCAGAACGAAGTGTACCTTCTACGATGAACGTTGAATCGGTCGATTGAGACAATTCAACCCCTGAAAGAATCTCGAGTGTTGTCCCTGAAGATACCAACAGATCATCACCAAGATGCCAAGGGGAAAATAGTGGCTCCAGTCGCAAAAATTCTGTTGTTGAACCGGTAGGTACCGTTGAAATCATAACTTCAATCCCGGCATTGTTAATTGGTTGCCATGAACGATATCGATTGATGTTAGCGTGTTGAATCACTACTGTTCTTTGAGCAGTATTTTGCGAATCACCTGTCTCATCATAATATCGCCAAATAGAGGATGCTGTAATCTGTCCATTGGCATCAGTCGTTTGCACTGAACCACCAACTGATACATTCGCCCCTTGTACCGGCAATCCGGCATCCAAAACTGTTACCGTAAGTTGGCTTTGCTGTGTTAGTGATGCATCAGTTCCTATGGTTACTGTGCCTTCTGCCTTACCACCATCCAATATCAATTCACAGTCCTGATTGAGTTGTAAATCTCCACTAATTGTTGTCTTGAACCACGTCCACGGATCATAGCATGTGAAAATTACCGACGTTGTCAGAGTCAAACCTCTGCCTTCACCCTTTAGTGGTGAGCCAGCAGTTAATGACGCCGTGCCACCAAGCAATGTACCATTGTCTCCAATCAACTGACCATTTGGTGCAATTGTCAAATTGGCTTGTTCCGGAATAACTAGTGTTGAATTATATAGGTAAAGTGACGCTGTGTTTTCAATTTCCAAATCACCATTAATTGTGAAATGTCCATCAACAAGACGTGCATTAACTCCACTTGGAATAATCCAATCCCCTGTACCTGGAACCACAGCAATTAGGATATCTCCTCCAGGAGGTGTTAGTACGGACTCGGTGCCGAATCCACTAGAGGGATCATAGGCTTGTACCTGTGAACCAGCAGAAAGAAGGGGGAGTGTTGCATCTCCGTTTGTATCAGTTGTTGATGAAAAACCATGAGATTCAATTATGGCGCCACTAATTGCTGAACCTACCAAATCAGTGACGTGGATTACAGATTCCGAAAACTGTTCTTCTACACTAACTGCCAATGTTGGAGTTCCCAATGAACCCCATAGCAATGTCCCATCACCAAATCCATCGTATAACCCAGATGTTGTATATCCTGGCATATTTCGTATAACTGCTTGAGAATTACTGGATAATTCAATGCCATAGGTTCTGTGTGCCATATCAATTGTCCATTGATTAACATGGAGGTGTCCTTCTTGTACACTAATCCCAACATCTGATGCGGAGGTTTGCAAGACATCAATTGTTACTGAACCTCCTGCTACAGTCACTCCAGTTCCCGAATTGCGGCCCCCGCCACCTGATGACAATTCTGAACCGACAATGACACACTCTGATTCGCAGCGAATCCCTTCATTCCAGCCGGTTATTTCAAAATCGTAAATCTCAATATCAGACCACACGGCATGCAAACCAATTGATGTGGTGTCTGAATTAGCGAAGGTGCGAGATAATTCTGATTCAGTGAAACTGGCATCGACATCAAGCAGAGTCAAACCATCTGTATTCGCTACCAATACTGTGTTTGTCATTTCTAAAGACCAACCAGATACTGTTCCACCATCATGAAATTGCATTGTAGAGTTGGAAATTTCCAAACTTCCATGCCCTGATACATCAAATAGCGTACCTCCTGCTTGGATGTTGATCTCATCAATATCGACTACACCATCGCCTCTGAAACGAGCGAAGGAAGATGTGCTCTGGATATTGGTACTTGGCCAAGCACCAACAAAAGATAGAGTCCCATCAATACGGGCGTCTATACAGGTGTTAATTCCGTCACAGAATATTTGCATTGAGTTGAATTGAATATCTTCAACTGATCCGATTAGCATTGAACCCACTGTACAATTAGAGATGCAGGGTGAACTTCCTGTAACCACAAGTCCTGTGAGTGAGTCTGCTTCAACGAGTACTTCTCCAGTTCCTATGCTGTTTGGAACGATGGTTGCTGTAACCGCGCCGCTTCCGCGCACCAATCTTGAAAACCCATCTGCATTTACATTACCAGTAAATGTTGAACCATCGTCTAATACAACGACATCCGCATCATCAAATGAAACCACGGTTTCAATATCTGCTTCGCCTCCATTATGCACGTGCACCACTTCAGAACTAAGAGTAGAAGTTACGCTAGTTAGTGTAGCCGAACCATCAACACGTAGACATGAAATTGCTGCAGAATTGCAGCCAAAACTCTGTCCTGACAATATCCCTTTGGACCAAATCCCAATCATATTGTCTGTGAAGTTCGTTTCATCAATGGTTAATGTCGCCCCCAATTCTACATCGAATCCGCCACGCGAATCTGAAATATTGGCATTAGAAACTGTGGCAGATGAACCTGGGTTGAGTAAGAATCCCTGCCAACGAGCTTGAATTGATGTCTCGGCAACCCAGGAACCCCAAATGAAAACCGGATTTGATTCAATGCCCTGTATGAGTAGGTTTCCATCAATTGTAATTGTTACATCATTTGTAACATTAATGTGGGTCCCTGCTTCGATTGTGAGGGTAGCACTAGATGATATGGTGACATCTTGATTTAATGATATATTACCAGACCATGTTTGATCGGTTGTATGGACTACTTCCCCATATAATTGGCCTTGCAGAGACCCGGGTGCTGAAATAATCAAGGGTGCAACAAATAGGGTCGCGAGGAAGAGAACCGTGAAACTACGTCGGCGCATGGAACAGTTGGTGTTCAAAGGGAGGTTTGAACCCTACCGTCTGCCGTCACTGAAAATCAAAGGTGGGCCCGTCCAGATTTGAACTGGAGTCTGACGGCCCCCAGCCGTCAAGTATAGGCCAAGCTAACCTACGGGCCCTTTACAATCTGCTTTCACAGATGTAGAGATTTACTCCTGCTTTCTTGTGACGCTGAATGGAGCTACGTGATCGATAAGTTCGACGTGAGAGACGAACATTCGACGGCAGCAATACCGCTTCAAGCCAACTTCATCGAGTAGTTCACCTGCATCGCGACCATCTTTGACACCGTTGGAATATCGTTCCCACAAGTGTCCAATCACATGACCACAGGAAAAGCATCTTACTGGAATTATCATTCATATCACCTCAACGATAGGACTTCTGCCACTTCTTTCGTGCACCTCGACCCATTTGATGCTTCGGTTCTTTCCGTCGCGGGTCGTTTACGAGTAGGCTTCGGTCAAATCTTAGGAATTCATCTCTTAGTTCCTCGTCGATACCTTCTGCACCATCATTGTAGTGAACAAGGCCTCGAGCGATTGCTGTTCTAATCGCATCAACTTGACCCATTTGTCCACCACCTGTGGTATTGACGTTAATATCAACTCTATCTAATCTGTTCATTGCACTTGCAATTGTCAATGGCTCCATGGCCTTATTGCGTGCCATTTCTGGTTGAAGTATCTCTATTGGTTCGGAATTTACTCGAACACGGCCCTTTCCTGCCTTGACTGTTGCTCTAGCGATTGCTGTCTTTCGCTTACCTGATGTGTTAACCACTTTGGCTTGCTTCTTTTTCGCCATATTTACTCAACCTCCCATCGTGCATTTACACCGAGTTCTTTACTGATTTCGCCCAATCGAACGAATCTTTCAGGAAGGGGGCGCTCAATCTTTGAGTCATCTCCCCACTCACACCCATCTGGTAAATCTCCTGCAAGATCTGATGGTGTTCCTATCTCAACACGGAGTGCTTTGAGGGCACCTCGTCCACTGCTATTCTTCTGATAAGGTAGCATACCACGAACTGTTCGCTTCAGAATCTGATCTGGCATTCGTGGGAAGAAAGGTCCTTTTCGTGCGTGGTTTAATTCGTACTTCTGACGATAATCCGACATTACGCTACTTCTCTTACCACTAACAATGGCCTTCTCTGCATTGACAATAATCACGCGAGTATCTTCGCCTGACTTTTTTGCAGAAAGAAGTTGCTTTGCAACTACGCTTGCCAATCGACCGAGGACTTTGTCCTCTGCATTGTAAACAAATGTGTTTACTTCAGCCAAGGATGTACACCCCCTTGCCTGTTGGATTCTTTTTCATCATCTCGTGGATACTGACGACTTTACCGCCTGCAGCCTCTATCTTTTCTCTAGCCGAGGTGCTAACGCTGAATGCGGCGACGGTGTGCTTACCAGTTACTTCACCACTACCAAGTAGCTTTCCTGGGACAAGAATCTCTTTCTCATCTGAGGCATAACGACTCAATCGGCTTAGGTTTGGTTCAGCCCAATTACTGCGACTCTTTTCGAGTCGCAGAGCAACGTCTCGCCATAGCGGAGCACCGTTCGACCTTGTTTGTGCCTTTAGATCACTGATTAGAGTGACTAGGCCTGGGTTGGTCTTCGTGTTCTTTTCCATATGACTCCCTCGACGTGGGTAGCCGCGCGACCAACCGTCCCGTTATGAACCCCTCGGATAGTACTGGCCCCCCGTAGGGGGGCAGTCTTCTGCCAAATTCTATGGTACGACACTCTTTCGGAGGATGTGATAGGCATGACTGATTGGAAGACCCTAATGAACGAAGCGATGCAATTAGAATCAAATGATGCGATCGCTGCATTTGCGAAATTTAAGCAATGTATTGATGCTGCAACCTCGGCAACTCAAACGTCTTTGAATACGAATCCGAATGTAGGCATTGCAATGGAATCGGTCTATGGGGCGCTAGCTGCTTATGCACAGCAAGTGATGATGGAATTGCGTGCCGAAGACCCCGGTGCAGGGGGAGTTGATCACGCATTTCGAGCCGGTCAAGCATACGGAGTTTCTTGTGTTTTGAACCACATATTCGATGAATTAAGAGATCCCAATGCTGATTCTCTTCAAGCATTGGATGCCTTTAGTGATCAGATGCATGACGAAATCTTGCAAACATGTGAACAAGTTGACTTGGCCATGATATTGCTGGACGCGAAGGGTAACTACTACGAAAATTGAGATTTCAAACTATAACATCGTTTAGTTGTATTTTCCCTTGTTCGATAACCTTGGCATATACACCGCCACGCCAATCTGATTCTAGAGCGGACCTCAGTCCACTTTGTGCTGCATCCATTACATGGCACGGATCTACTTCACCAATAACTTCTACAATCGCTGTTCCAATCTGTACTCTTCTACCAACTAATTCTTGCAACTCAATACCTGTGACTAGAATATTCGCTCTTCGTGTAATCCATGGCAATTCAGTTTCAACTTCTTGACAGGCTAAATCCCAAGCCGCCTTATCTAGCAGTGTAACTTGGCGTCTTAGGCTAGTACCATGATCTCCAATCACTCCATTCTCAGGGGTTAGAGCCAATTCATGGCACAACTGCATCGGTGCACTCTTCGCAGGACGGAGAGCGAGTGCAAGGACATGGCCCCGCACTCGCAAACCTCCTTCCAATCAAAGGCTGAAATTGCTCGCTTCCGAATCGTCTTCCAGCCCTGCTTGTTGTACATTACCTTCCGAATCAACAAATTCTCCGGCCTTGGTTAGGTTACCATGGAGTGCTGCCTCATGTTCGGCAGTTCGCGATATCAATGAGTCGCCAAGTGCCATCGATATTGACTGAGTAATAGCACTTAGTGTTGACATGGCCTTATCTCTCTGGGCAATTCCAATGTTGTGATCAGAATACCTGGCTTCCTCGAAAATTGCGAGGAAATCATCTAGTTGATCTGCGGGTACCATGTAGAACGCCTTTCTTACAGCCCATTCGAACTCGCGCGTTGTCTCATACACCTTCTTCATGAAGCCTTGCTGGCGGAAGAAGCGTACTAGATCCTTGTAACAGTTGAAGATTACTTGGATGTACTCATTACGAGCCTGCAATGCCATAAGCGAATCTGTAAGGATACCACGCAGAATCTCGACGCGTCTTCGTTCACTGTACCGCTTGTACATGATTGCACCAATAATTGATGCAAACAAGAATGCGATAATTATGGGTAGCAGAACCTGTAAACTCAAACCTGTTGATTGTTGCTTAATGGCTTCACCTTCGAAGATTGTTCTACTACGATTCTCTCCGTATTCCTTGAACATGTCACTACCGCTGAATATAGCTGTAATTCGCCATTGTCCATCGTTAGCCGATTCGCCATCTTCGCCAGGTATTAGCGAAGAGCCAAGATAATCCCAAGTGAAGTTTGCTACACCTTGTTCATCTGTTTGTACGTAACGAATCTCATAAGTAACCCATTCATTGCTACTATTGTAATACTGGAATACGAATGTCACAGTTTCGCCTTCCACAGCAAGATCAATCCGGTCTCGCAGTATTGCAACAGCACCTTCGACTACATCGCCTTCGAGATATCCATCTGTATTATGCCATGGTGTCTTCACTACCATATCAACTCGGCTTCGAACCAACACAATAACATCCATATGAGAGCCATTTACCACTGCATTTGTCTCACTTGCACAACCGCCTGGAACATCAAGATCTGGTTCGTAGGCTAATCGCAGTGTCCTGAACCCTTCGAGATTGTTTCCGTTGGGCTCTATACCCTTCCGGCTTGGGTTTTGGTCACGATCTCCACTGAACCATTCAACTGTACCAAACTCATCACCGGTAACTGCTGTGGCGACTGGCCGAGTGTTCTGGTCCGGATCGATGTAAATGTTGAGACACTTCCCACCCAATGGATTTCCATTACTTTGCTCAAGTAGAGCATTGATGTGATAATTCTCTTTCAAGTACAGAACTGGGAACGACTCTCCGCTAGGGTATTCATACCGATCCACGTCAGTCTTGAATGGTCCAACTTCAGTAATCAGCAACGTTGAGTTACTGAACACTGGGAATAGTCGTGTAACACTCGAATTCTTGTAGCGATATCTGTCATTGTTATCGTATGCATTGTACTCTACAGTGACTCTAGCTTGACCTGCCATCACGTCATCGAGTGGGCAAGTAATTTCGAACATGCCTTCACTATCCGTCGTGCCTGGTTGACAAGGTACCACTCCTTGTGAACTTCCCTGCATCTCATAAGAAACTCGGATGTTTCTATTGGTCAAATTTGTACCAAGTTCGTCAATCAATTGTCCGGTGACAACCATTGGTTTCTCAATGCTTTCCCCTGTTACTGGGTCGATTTCACTTGTGTAAACTATTTGATCATCGACACCAAGTGTTGTTCTACCAATCAATGAGAATCCATCGACATTGTATTGCATTATTCTACGGTAGTGGTCGCTACCTTGCACTGTTGTACAGGGATCCCATGCACCCTGAAGTCCCAACTGGTACTCCTGAAGTGATTCACATCCTTCATGTGGAAGGTTTTCTTGGAACCTCAGAATAACATTCACTGGACCAAAACCATCCGGCAGATATGAGGAGGGGTCCTCTCTCAAAATCGTTGCATCCAACGCGACCTGTGCGTTTACATCACCAAAATTAGGCTCTAATTCAAACATCACTTGTCGGTGTTGAACGTTCTCAAAGTCTGTACCTTCAAAGATGACTTGGAGAATGCCTCCTTCTGCTCCGCTTCCATCCAATGCTGCACCAGGGTCTCTCAATGCTGGTGTACTATTGTCATCAGTAACCTTGGCTGAGAATTGCCAATATTCACCAGTACTACGTAAATTGGGAGTGGTGGAAATCAAATCGACATATGTTCTACTAACTACCCACATTGGTTGATTCACCAAGGAGCCCTGTAACGCAGGGTTTCCAGGGAAGGCAAACTCAAGCGAGAAATTGCCCAGTTCATCGGTAGATGAGATATTCAAATCAATCTTGAAAATGCCATTTGCATCGGTTTCAGTGAAATCACTCTCACCTGTAGCTGACCATGTCCAATTTACTGGCGCGTTCTTTACAGGCTGTAAGGCATTGTCCACAAGTCGTGCTTCAACTGTTGTGTTTTGATTACGGTACAATCTAGGCATGGTATTCAATTCAAAGTCAGTTGTGCCAATCACAGAAATATTGTTGTATGCCCCTGTTGGTGCCAATACATTCTCTTGATTTCCTGTGAAGTAAAACTCTGAGTTAGTGAAATCAACTCGAATACCATAAGTGGATGCTTGATACTGACTAAACCAAGTCCAATTGTAATCAAATCGTGCTTCGCCACCATACATTGACGGTACTCGCGCATAACCTGTTTCCTGACTACCTTGGAATATTCCGTTGTTGTCAAGGTCAACTTGCAAAGCCATCGGATCTTGTATCCAAGGTGTACCTGTTCGATTTGTGACATTTCCAATAACTCGGAAAGTTTCACCTGTATTCATCTCTGGAATAATCTCACATCGCAGGTTACTGTTGGGGTCTGTTGGGTCAATCTGACCACAAGGAGGTGCATCGAAATCGCCGCCATTCTGCATTGTGACAAACCAATGTGTGCTATTTGCACGAAGGAATGGCCTCAATTTAGCGGACTCATCCATGAGGGATGCCGGGTTCCCATCCCAAAGTAATGGGTATGGTTTCCCAAGTCGTGCTTCTTCGTAAGTCATGCCCGCGGAACTTAGTCCCTGTGAACTGAATACCGCTCTCCATGAACCATAACTGCTTCCTGTAAATTGTGTAGCATCATAGAAGTAAACAGGATTGTGGGCTGCCACAATTAATTCCGCTTCAACGTACATCCGATGCATACTCCTAATCGTGAATGGTTCTGTTTCGTCACCCTCAACATAGGGCCATGGCCATTCGGATGCTAATGTTGGATCTACTCTACCAGTAATCTCGTAATCTCCAACTGGTAAACTTGTATTGGAATAATCATAAGTTCCTACAACATCGTGTGTTAGAGAGAAATTATTCCACACGATTTCTTCATATCCTCCAGGTAACATTCCTGGTCCATTGTCATATGATGAATTCCAACGAACCTGTTTCCAATCGCCTACGGAGCCAGACTGCTGCACATAAGTGAGTGATGTCCAGCCACCCTCATCAGCACGGTATCCTTGACCAAATCCTGTGTAGTTGGTCGGAGTGGTCCGGTTACCAAATGGACCTCCACTTATCGAGAATGTGATTGGAGCGTGGGTCATTCTTCGATCGAACATTCCACGTTCCCAATCCGCTGTGTAATGTGTCTTGAAATCAAGCCACAGTGGTTGCTCATCGCTTCGGAAATAGGTCCATGAGACATAATCTAAGGTCAAGTTCGCGTTTACTGCGACTGGGTACTTGAGTGATTCCGAACCATCGTGGATAAACATCTCAGTTACTTCCGCCCACATTTCATAGGTCGTATTATCTCCAACATGAATGTCTTCGGGGAAGAGGAATTGGCCAACACTGAATGATCCGTATTCGTTTGAAAGTACATTGATTGTCTCTATCGCCTCGGTTCCATTTTGTACCCATGCAACATGGACTTGGACTGGTAAGTTGCCCGTTGGATCCCAAGTACCGGATGAAATATTCAGGGCAAATACTGTCCCAGTAAAGATTGCAGGGAATTGTGCATCAATATACAACGTATTAGGAACTGAATAATTCTGCCCATCGTAGACTCCTAATTCTACACGCGTTGGTATCTTATCATCCTCATCAGGTATGCAATCGTTATCGTGGTCCCAATCACTTGAAAGGTTTCCATTATAGCAAGGATCCGAATTGTATCCTTCTTCTAGAATATCGAAATTACCATCTACACGTGAATCATTATCATCATCCAAATCGACAAGGTCTGGGCCGGTAAATGGATCATTAGGATGAGCTAGGCCCTCACCATTCCCATAGTCATCGTGATCCCATGGGTTAGTTGAATTGCGGGCAAAGCGAGTCGGCCAAAGGAGAATCTCATCCTCATCATGCATTCCATCAGCATCATCATCTAAATCGATATCATCGCGCAAGCCATCGTTGTCATGGTCCCAAGGTGCTACAAGAGGATTCAATCCACTTGTCTCTGCTGCTGTATTGCGGCCATCACCATCCCAGTCATCATCTGCCCAGTTTAACGTACCATCGTTATCGTGGTCCCATGGAGATTGTTCTTCTCCCCAGAAACACTGCTGCTCTTGGACTTCATCTGATACACCATCGTTGTCATCGTCCCAATCTTCTCCATCAGGAATCCCGTCATTGTCGTTGTCTACATCATAAAACTCAGGGAATAGCAATCCTTGACCCTGTATGCCTCTATCCCAAACAGCTTGGTAGAATCCGTCTTCATCTGGATCTGAATCTGTACCATCATCATCATTGTCATCACAGTTGAAACCTGTGAAGAAATTACCAGGTGGGAGAGTATTGGCATCGTCATCCCAATCACCATCAGTATCGACTTCGAGGTAGTCCCATATGCCATTGTTATTGTCATCTACGTCAAACAAGTCGAATACGCCGTCTAAATCATCATCTAGGTCTGCAGTATCGTTGAATTGGCATGTTGGAGCGTACTTATTCCCTTGACCGTCGACAACTACAACGTTACCACAATCATCATCTGGATCTGTGAAATCATCATAGAAATCTGCAAGGTTTTCATCCGGGAATTCATTCCCATTGATATCTGCATTCCAATTCCATAGGCCTGTTGTCAGACCAATCCATGATAGGAATAAATCTCGGTTGTTTGCAACTTGTGAATAATTGAAGGCTGAAACCGTTGCTCCGTTGAATGGTATGTGATAGCATGAAGATGCCGAACAACCAAAGTTCGATGCTGATGAACTCGGGGGAGTAAATGTCCCCTGTGTGAAATCAGGATCTGCGCGAATTGAGAATGGAACACTTAGTTGGCCATTGTTGAATCCGGATTCCAATGGCAGGCGGTATAGGGCTGCATATGCATAACCACAAGTGTAGCCATTCTGTCTAGTCCAACCACACTCGTTGTTATTGGTCAATGTTCCTCCCATCTTGAAATCATTGATGTCTAGAAGGCCGTCATTGCCTTCGTCTTGATCCCACCAATCTGGCATGCCATCTCCATCCTGATCAATGTCTATACCGTTCTGTAGACTATCTCCATCAGCATCAATATCTGCTTCATTGCCTCCATTCCAAGGAGACCACCGCGATAATAAAAACCAATAGAACTCTGGAACGGTTCCACTAGTTACTGGACTTGTAGTTCCATCATATCCATTGTAGTCAAGAACGAAGTTTTGTGTAACTGTAAATGGATTCACCAGATATGACATATTCCAATGACTGGCTACATCTGCGGTGTATTCTTGGGCATCATTGCTGCCATCAAGTGAATCTCCATCCGAAACAGGATAGTATGGTTGATAGAATTGGTCGTTAATATCTGTGTCAACAACACCACAATTGCCATCGTCAGGATCATACAAGTCATTTATTCCGTCATTATCATCGTCCCAATCGATATTGTTCTCAAGCCCGTCACCATCGATATCTGAATCAATATCATTGGGACCATCATCTCGGTACTTACTACCATTAAGTTGGTGAATATCATTGTCATTATCAAAGTCACAATCTGGATCGATATCTAGCCAATCAATGATTCCATCATTATCGTCGTCAATATCCTTCCAATTGTCAATTCCATCGCCATCCCAATCATTGAATCCAGCAAATGATGCGCGCTCAGTATCGCAACGCGGATCTGGGTTAGCTGATTGGCAGTTCCATCCATTGACAACTGAGGTTGGAATTGTTGGATAACGGTCAACTTCATTTTCTTCGCCATCATTGTCTATATCCCAAGGTAAGTCTGAGACGTTCCAACTAGGCTGCCCTAATGGGTTATCAGGAGTTGCTACTCCCCCCATGTCTGTATCAAACCAATCCCACTTTCCGTTGTAATTCTGGTCGATTGCTCTCCAACGGTCGTCATCTAAATCTCGATCATAATCGATTTCACAGTCAATGACTCCGTCAGAATCTCCATCTGCACCAGGTACATGGTAAGGTGCTGTATTATCACCTGTGAAATCATTCAATCCATCCCCATTCATATCAAGATTTGTGCAGGAATCCAATATCCCATCATTATCATCATCGGGATCGGACATATCGAGTAAACCGTCGTTATCGTCATCTGTATCTGCACTATCGGGAGTGTCATCATTGTCATTATCTGGGTCAAGGAAATTTGGAATGCCGTCGCCATCTAAATCACCATCCACGATTGTGGTAAATGTTTCATTCCCTGGGTGATAGAGAGATTCTAAAGCAACAAAGTCAAGGCCTCCACTGTATGCAGCGTAGTCAACTAATTGCCATGTCGTGTAAGAATAGCTGGTTACAGTTGTATTAGAAGAATCGTATGGGTGAGCGTCGATTCGATCAGTCACTCCATCGCCATCGTCATCATCATCAAAGTAATCCATAACACCATCACCATCAAAATCACAAGGCCAAACGAACTGATCAATACGTCCATCATTGTCGTCGTCCTCGTCATATGAACCTGCTCCGGAACCATCACTATCTTCGTCGGGTACACCATCATTATCGTGGTCCCATGGATTTTGGTCTGCTAGGTAACCAATTGGAAGAACGTCGCCAGTCCATGGATGGATCGTGCCTGGCATGACATAACGATCTGTTGACACGTTTAGTGGGTCTGCTCCTTGATTCGGATCGAGAGGGCCCTCTAATATTCCATCATTGTCATCATCCCAATCATCTTCATCAGGAATGCCGTCATTGTCATGATCTAGGGGTCCTGTTCCATAACAACCATCGAAACGCTCGATAAGATCGTAAATCCCATCGTTATCGTCATCCAAATCATTCAGATCGTCGATTCCATCGTTATCGTGATCATCTCCAATTCGCTCTTCGAGATGGAGGGTCCAACCTGATGCGCGTAAATCCAAGAGACTGAGATCGTGAACTTTACCATACATGACACCAATATCTGCATACTGTGAGTCCAGCAATGCAGGATGGCTCCAAGGTGTTGGTTGACTACCTCTATCTGCAGATTCTCTGAAGGGTTGATCTTCTTGATCGTGTGTTTGTACAGTTGTACGTTGAATCGATTCAGACCAATTTTCCTGAATCTCAGACATTGCATTCATTTGTAACCCTGCGAGGGTTGATACTACCATCAAAGTCACCATAATTAGTGACCAACTGGTTTTCTTCATATCGCTAATTTTTCCCAAATATGTGTCGAGTTTAGTCATGTTATCACCCGTGTGAAGCAACCCGCCACTCGCGACCGATATATCAACAACTCGGATAGAACGTGCATTTGAGTATCACGATACCCTACGGGTATCAATTCCAAAAAATATTCTAGGAAAATTGGCGGCCCCCTGAGGGCGTCGCCCTCAGGGGTGCCTGTCACCACGAGTCAATCCGACTGTGGGTCCTTTTCTTGACTAATCACAGTTCAAGTTCATCGGGGATGCCGTCACCGTCGTCATCTTCGTCGGTATAGTCATCCTCGCCGTCATTGTCATGATCAAATTGACCTGTGTCATCGTTACCATCATTGGACTCAAACCAGTCAGACAGACCGTCGTTGTCGTCATCGGTATCGATGACATCTGACGTGCCGTCATTGTCGTGATCATATCTCCATTGGCCGGTAGCACCATCAAGCTCGTCAACGTCCAAAATGTTGTCATTGTCGTCATCGGTATCGACGCCGTCATTGAGTCCATCATTGTCGTGATCACGAGCTGCAGATGATCCATTTTCATACAAATCATCTACATTGTCGATGCCATCGTTATCGATGTCCAAGTCCATGTTATCAGCGATACCATCGTTGTCGTGGTCGTAAATGTCGGTGTTTGGATCGCCGTCATTGACTTCTTCTTGGTCGTCAATACCGTCGCCATCGTCGTCATTATCGTCCGCATCATCGATGCCGTCGTTGTCATGGTCTTCTGGTGAACTGTCGACATCGTCGGGGATACCGTCGTTGTCATCATCGGTGTCGAGGTCATCTGGGATGCCGTCGCCATCGTTGTCATTGTCACCATTTTGTTCCTGGTTGTCAAGTTGTTGTCCCTGTTGCTGGTCGGATTGCTGACCTTGCTGACCTTGCTGGCCGTTCTGGGTCTGTCCTTGCTGCTGCTGGTTTTGACCATTCTGATTGTCACCATTCTGATCTTGCTGCTGGCCGCTATCTTGCTGACCACCTTGCTCTCCACCTTGCTGCTGCTGACCTTGGCCATTGTCTTGTTGCTGACCTTGCTGACCTTGCTGACCTTGCTGGCCTTGCTGGCCTTGCTGGCCTTGCTGGCCTTGCTGGC
>PBMO01000042.1 GCA_002722595.1 Methanobacteriota archaeon
AAGCTGACTACCTGATCACTGGCGGATGGTCGGAAAAGGCGCTTAAGGAGGCAAAAAGGGTAGGTGATGCAATATCTGCATGGGACGACTCTGGAAATGGATTCAAATCCGTGCCAATGAACGGCGAATATCAAATTCGTGACGATGCAGTGTACATGCATTATACCTCAAACAATACACTTTATGGGACTCAATTCCATCATCTCCCAGATAGCAATGGGAAACCACGTATTCTTGATGCCAGTTCCGACATAGCTGGAACACCCATTGATGTTTCTGCCCATGAAATAATCTATGCTGGTGCACAGAAAAATCTGGGGCCAAGTGGCGTAACATTAGTAATCCTTTCACCATGGGCAATGGATAAAGTAGGTAACAACTTACCTACGATGCTCGATTACAAAATTCATGCTAGTAAAGGTTCTCTATTCAATACTCCAAACACATTTGGAATATTTGTTCTTGACCAAGTTTTCAAATGGCTTGAAGAAAATGGGGGATTGGATGCTGCAATAACTCGTAATAGAGCGAAAGCGGAATTATTGTATTCTGAATTGGATCGAACTGATTTCTGGAATCCTCACGCAGATAGGGATTCTCGCTCCGTGATGAATGTAACTTGGAGAATCAATAATACGGAACTAGAGGGACTATTCCTAGAAGAAGCCCAGAAAAATGGTTTAGGAGGACTAAGAGGGCATCGAAGCGTAGGTGGAATTCGTGCTAGTTTGTACAATGGTTGTTCACTAGATAGTGTGGCTGCATTGGTATCATTCATGCGTGATTTTGAGTCACAACATTCCTAGTTTAATGTTAATTCATTACGAAGGCATGAAGAAAGTGAAGATTGGCCGACAAGCATGGTCGTCGTCGGTATCGCGATGCTTCAGGGTGCGCGTCACCTCCATATTGAAGCGATTCAAGATGCAGCCAATGACTTGGAGATAGATGTTGAAATTGTTGAACTCAGAACTTCAGATGAACTTAGTGAAGTCGAGATTGATGGTCTTCTTCTACCCGGTGGAGAAAGTACAGTAATGCGATTAACTGGAAATGATGTTGCTAGTAAATTATTACCTGCCATATTCAATTGGATACGGGAAAACAAGCAAAAGCCGGTTTTAGCAACTTGCGCCGGCGCCATACTACTTGCAGATCCGCAAGATGGTGGTGAGCCATTGATAAATGCGGAAATTGATAGAAATGCATACGGCGGGCAATCGGATTCATTTGAAGCAGAGTTAGACTGTGGATACCCAGGTGTATTCATTCGAGCACCTCGGTTCACCAGTGTTCAAGACCCGGTTGAATGTTCACTTAATGGAGAACCAGTAGGTGTTAGAAGAGGAAATAGAATTGCACTAACTTTCCATCCAGAACTCAGCGGAGATTTGAGATATCATCGAAATTTTCTGGAGGCTTGTCAATGATTGATTTACCATCCACGGATGAGGCTGAAGGGTGCATTCAATGCCAAATGGGCAGTAAGTTGGTGTTGTTCATAACTGGGCACTGTCACTGGATGTGCGATTATTGCCCCCTTTCTGAAAATCGTCGTGAAATTGATTTCATGTATGCGAATGAAAGACGAATGGAAATCGGTGACTGGGCAGCAGTTATTGAAGAAGGGCACGCAATGAATGCAACTGGCACTGGTATTACAGGAGGGGACCCAATGATGGCTGCTGAACGAAGTATGGAAGCATGTCGGAAACTTAAGGCCGAGTTCGGTCCATCCCACCACATACACTTGTACACGAGTATTCCATTCAAACCCGAAGTAGCCAAGAAATTAGCAGATTCAGGATTGGATGAAATCCGATTCCATCTACTGAACCTAGATTATCAGAGATATGTCCCCACAATGCAGGCTTGTCGAGATGCCGGATTATTTGTGGGAATAGAGATACCCTGTGAGCCAGACCAGGCTGAAAGATTGCATGAATTAGTTGATGAAATGAAAGGAGGCCCTGCACTTTTCATGAACCTTAATGAATTAGAAATTACTGTTGGTAATTTCGAAAATATGGAAGTTCGTGGGTTTAACCTTTCAAGTGAAATTACCGCTGGAGCAGAGGGCTCTGCTGAACTAGCAAGGGAATTGCACGCGAAGATTACTCCCGAACATGGTTTCATGATCAAATATTGCACTGCATCCTACAAAGATTCGGGACAATTACGTAGGCGTTTTCTGCGCAGAGGGGAACATACTATTTCACCACATGAACAACTAACAGAAGATGGTACAATCATTTTCGGAAGTATTTGGTGTGAGCCGGAAGATTCCGAGAATTGGATAGAAGAAATACAGAACCAGACATCGATTCCAAAACAATTCTTGTTCTATGATTCTTCACAAAACCGGTTGGAAATCCCCCTTCTATTAGCTGAAGAGATTGCTGAATTTATTGACGCACCAGTTGCAATGGTCGAGATACACCCTACACATGAACGGTTGGAAGTCGGGTTAGTATGGTTGAATGATATTCGTCCATGATGCAATATTCGTCGGATTCAAGAACAGTAGCCCCCCCGCATGGACCGATGTCTGAGGAAGAAACTGGAGACGAACAGCCTGAAAATGAGTCTGCAGTAGAAGAAAAACCTGAATTATCCCTCGAAGAACAACTATCTGAAGCAATAGGCAGAGCTGAAAAAGCTGAAGCCGAAATTGGCTACAGGGATGCTGAAATTGTCAATATGCGACGACGGTTCGCTACAGATAAGGCGGAGTTGATGAAGTATTCAGGCTACAATCTAGCCGGGAAAATCCTGCCAGCTATAGATAACTTGACCAAGGCATTGGATGCTGCAGAGGATGGCCCGCTTGCAGATGGAGTAAGATTAACAAAAGAAAACGTAATACAAGCGCTACAAAATGAAGGTGTAACTCCAATTGAAGTAGGCACAGAATTCGATCCAAATACAATGGAAGCATTGACTACATTACCTGCGTCTGAAGAACATCCTGATGGTTCAATAATTGATGTCCTAGAAAGTGGATGGATGTACAAAGAAAGGGTTCTCCGACCAGCACGAGTTGTTGTTGCAAAGGAGTGAAATTGATGGACAAACGCTGGGCAATAATACCAGCAATTTGGATTGTAACCATTCTTCTCATCCAAATAATCGGGTTTATTTTAGCACCAAGCCAATCTGAAATACCAGATTCATGCCCTGAGAATAGTAACAATTGTCACCATGTAATTGTGATGATGGAGGGCGCACCTGAAGATGTTCATCAGAACACCCTAGATTGGATCGAATCTGAGTCTCGAGCAGGAACTATTTCAGAAAAAAATCTCACTTCACATTCTGTTTTTAGGACACCTGGTTTGTTTTTCCCTGACGATTTTTTTGTCGAAACAAAATGTGAAAATGGCCAATCATGGATAGAAATACACTCTGAATCAAGAATAGGATGGGGTGATTACGGAGTAAATCAGGAAAGAGTCGAGGAGCTATTAGAGCACCTAGATTCCGTGGAAATGGATGGACATCAGTGCTAACCTACAGGTTCCCCACCAGTGCCCATGTAGAATAGACGATGGTGCCACCCATTCTCAACTATTAGTTGGACCACTTCTTGAGGGATATTGATACTTAATGCTGCAATAATTGCATCTTCTTCAGATACAGTAGACAACATTTGCATGGTGGCGCGTATGCGCCATCCCTGCCAATCTCCACGATTTATCAAATCACTCTCAACTACAAACCAATCTGCTGCTCTATAGAGTTCTGAAGTGCCCTCATCAGTAGTGAAAATCATGCCGGGTGGCCCATGGAATTTCTCCGCATGACGAACATAATTTGGTGGATCTCCTAGATCAGGCACATGAACAATTTCAGCATCATATCCATCCAACCAAACCCGAATCATTTGCTCTCTCTCTTCTGCACTCCAAGGGTTGTCCAAGGATTGCTCTGCTTGGGAGGAACCGATGCAAATACGAAGGGGTAAATCCGAATCATCAACGCCCAGGAACGACATTGCAGCACTGATCATCGAAGCGTGACCATTGTGAAAGGGTTGGAACCGACCAAGAACAATCAGAGCAGGTTCCATATTCAGGCCTCCGGCAATCCATTATCAATCAAGTAACCGAGGTTCCATACTCCTTGGCCCCACTTATCAGATTGAGTCCAATCACGACCAACCATCAGAAATAATTCTGGAATTAGGGCTGTTTGTAAAGTTCGATGTAAAGAATCAGCAGCATTTTGGTGAGCTTCCATTGTTGGAATTATTCTTGCATCTTGCTTAGGATCAAGAGTTTCTCCCATATCTTCTCTTTTCCTCATCCATTCCATAACAACTGATTCAGCATATTCAGTAGGCTCTGATGAAGAAACAGCCGCCAATGCATCAAACCAGGATGAATCAGAATACAACTCCTCAATATCCTCGATAGTCCGTCCAAGTAGAACGTCTAGGTAGAGCATAGCGCGGCCTTCCCAGCACCTAAACGAGCCAGGACTTGCCAATTCCGAAAGTAATCGCAGACCCTCAGCACCATCCTCTAACTCCAACTGTGATAAATCATGAAGAAAGCCATCTTCACCCCAGTCTACCTGTTGGGAGTCAAACCAATCGAGAAACTCAGCCTCTGCATCAATATCAAATGCTCTAGTAAGAGATTCTATCTCCTCTGGCCGACGGTTGCGAAATTCACCCTTGGAAATGGCTGAAGATAAAGTCACACCAGGGACTCCGCAAAGACCTCTGAATACAGCAACATCAACAAGACGCGCCACGAGGTCGACCGATGCCATGATTCTTCACTGGAGGGGGCAGTAAGCCACCTACGATAATTCTTAGCACATCGGATTGAAGAACCTGAGCCCGACCCATTGGTCAAGGCGAGCCGGGAGGAGGTGATGCATTGGCGACCATAAAAGAGCAAATCGCGGAGATACAAGCCGAGATTGATAAGACCCAGAAAAATAAGGCGACCAATGCACACATCGGGAAACTGAAAGCAAAGATTGCGGCCCTTAAGCGCAAGATTGAGTCACAAGAAGCACACTCAAAAAGTAGCGGACCAGCATCAGGTTTTGAAGTTAAGAAATCGGGAGATGCCTCTGTTGCACTTGTCGGTTTCCCCTCTGTTGGTAAATCGACACTGATTGCAAGACTGACCGGACAGGATTCCGAAACTGGAGCATACGCATTCACAACTCTCACTTGTATCCCAGGGCTCATGGAACACAGAGGTGCAAAAATACAGATTCTGGATTTGCCGGGACTTATCCCTGGTGCAGCAGAAGGTAAGGGCAGAGGGAAGGAGATTCTTGGTGTGATAAGAAATTGCGACATGGTCCTGTATGTGGTGGACCCATTCCAAGAATCCCACTTCAATGTTCTAAATAGAGAATTAGAGATTAGTGGGATGCGTTTGAATGAAGAAAAACCACCCGTTTTCGTTAAGAGAACAGATAGGGGTGGAATTGTTGTTAGGTCAACATGTGAACAGACCAATCTGACTGAAACTGAAGTACAGGATATTGTCCGATCTTTTGGAATCGTTAGTGCTCACGTTACTTTACGGATTGATGCTCATGCCGATCACATCGTCGATACAATGGCAGCAAACAGAGTTTACTCAAAAGCTGTTGTAGTCGTAAATAAAATGGATATTGCAAGTAAGGATGACCTTACAAGGACGACTGAAATGCTCCCGACGGGGTGGCCTGTAATGCCAATATCTGCATATACTGGGATGGGTGTTGAAGAAATGAAAGATTTTCTTTACGACAATTTAGGGTTCATGTCAATCTATCTCAAGCCACAAGGACAAGAGGCTGATTTGGTAGAACCACTGATAGTAAAAGACACCTCTACTGTTGAAGATGTTTGCAACACTCTGCATAGAGATTTCGTCAGAAAATTTAGATTCGCTCGTGTAAAAGGGCCCTCTGCCAAGTTCGATTGGCAACGTGTTGGATTGGGTCATTTACTCAAAGATGGAGATCTCCTATCAATCATTATCAAGCGCTAATTTTGTCGTTCATCTCCTAAGGAGATGTTGATAGGGGTGAGCACTCTCGCGCAAACCCCGGTGAGCATATGGAACGCTATCATCCCAGAGTCGGCCTTTGGTCGATATTGCTAGCCCTGCCTTCTTGGGCTGTGTTCCTATTGAATGGGATTTTTGGCATATTCCCTGCAATTATTTTCGCAGATGATGGCGTTGGGCAAAAATTCCATTTCTGGCTTTTCATTCAAGATCGGCTCCTAGGTGGATCACCATATCCTGTTTGGTCTGATGCTGGAGAAATGACAACTCAAGAATGGTTAATTCTGAGTTTTGCACTAATCACAACAATCAGTGCATTGTATTGCCTACGTCGCCGACCTGAATTTGGTGAAATAGAACGTTCAGACGACATTAGTCAACGAGAGACGCTAGAAATCGGTGGCGCAGCAATTCCAATGATGGAAAATTCAGGAGATGCGCATACACAGGCGATTGTGGAATCTGTAATTGGAAAAGAAGAAATTCTGGACCAAACAGTAGTTGCAGCCGCACTTGGAGAAATGGGTGCTATAGCAGCAGCAAACGCAATCGATGATGAACTTCCTTTCGATGAGGAGGATGAGGAATTCCCACTTGATGAGGAGGAAGTAGAATCCGCCGAAATCGAAGACATGGAAGTTGTTGAATTAGTTAACGAAGAACCCGAAGAAGAGGATATTGAATGGGGAGTATGGGATCCAGATACTAGTACTGAAGAAGTGGATGAGGAACCTGAAATCCCAGAAATACCCGAGATTTTCCGCGAACCAGATACACCCAAATCTGCACCTATTACACCAAATATAGAACCTACGAATGAAATCGTTTTACCTGAACAAATAGAGCCGAAAATCGCGGAAAAAATTTCTTCCATGGCCACACATGCAGCTGATGTCACCATGTCTGCTGCAATGGGTGTAGCCTCAAAGACGGCTAAACTCACAGAGAATGTTGTTCACAGAGTTCGTTCTAAGGCCACAAAAGGGGTAATGCCAGTAAGACCTGCTGAACTACCGCCATTGGCTGAGTGGGACGCAACCCATGGTGTCTGGACACTTATGGGTCGTCCAGTAACAATCGCTGAGAAACCTGAGCCCGAAAAGAATGTTCCAAGTTGGGTGGTCGAAGAGGTGGATGAACCTCAGATAATCACTAATCCAGTGATAGAAGTCCCTTCAATAGTTGATGAAAAACCGCGTAGGAAGACGCCTTTTATTCCAGAATTACCATAATCTGGGGACTGAATCATGTCTGAATCGATTGGCTTTGAAGAATTACTCGATTCACCTCGAGTACAAATTTTTCGGCAATTAGGGAAACATATCCGGAATCGGATTCGGCTTCTGGGTTCCTTGTTCGTATTTGGATTTGTACTCGGTTATCCAATTGCAGGAACTGCTGTTAGCTTTCTCGTAAAACAAGAACATCTCGTACCAGATGGAACGAGTATTATCATTGTCAACCCGTTAGAATTGGTAATCCTAAGATTGCAAATTGCTGGCTATGTTGGCCTAGGACTAGTTTTCCTTGCCCTAATTTGTGATGCAGCAGCATGGAGAAAAAAAATCGATATTCCGGACGATGTCGAAATCCCAGAAATTTCTCAACCAGCACGCTTTAGAATATTGATATCAATTATTTTGTCAATTATTTTAGCGACGATTGGAATTCTCTATTCGTGGGAAATTCTACTACCATTTCTCCTAGATTATCTACATCAAGATGCTTCAAGTGCTGGACTTGAAGAAACATGGCATTTGCAAGCATGGGTTGGGTTTGTAGTTTCATTGACGCTAGGCAGCGCATTCGCATTCCAGGTCCCTTTGGTTGTTATTTTACTACTGAGAGGAGGACTAGTTGAACGAGGAGTATTGAGCAAATATCGGCGCCACATTTGGTTTGTAAGTGTTGTAATCGGTGCAATGTTATCGCCACCCGATCCTCTTTCTCTTGCGCTATTGGCTGGCCCCATGATTATGCTGTTTGAAGTTGCCTTGTTAGTTGATGCAATCATTCCCCGGGGGGGTTGATTTCTCTATTACGAGCATCCTCTTCCTTAGCAACAGCAATACCATCTTCAACATCCACCCACCTCATCATGATGGTACCCGTCAAGATAAGTAAGAAAATACTCATTATGGCAACTCGGTCATCAAAGGCAATTGCAAGGGTTCCATACATAATAGGTCCAATGAATGCTGCGACCTTACCAAAGAATCCGAAGAACCCAAAGAACTCAGCACTGCGTGTCTCTGGGATCATTTGGCCAAACAAGCTTCTTGAAAGGCCTTGGCAACCACCCATAATTGAACCGAACATTACTCCAAGCATCATGAATTGCATGGTCACTGAAATGCCTAGTGGCTGCCAAACATTTTCCCTAGCCCCTTCTGCTATGAAATCCAATGGACCATCACCTAGATTGGTTGGATGATCAATTCCAGCAAAGGATTCTACATCTTCACCAATTTTGATACTCATACTGAATCTGGAATCGGCTATCTTGGCTTTTACTGCATCAAGGGATACATTTCCTATGTCAACAAGTAGAGGACCGTCGCTATCTTTAGCCCATTCCAAAACTTCTGCTTGGTCAACTTTTTCATTGACTTGTACTGGGAGAACTTCTCTGAATTCCATCGCCCATTCTTGCTCTTCGTTATCTGGGTCCTGGGCCAATTCTCCTAAACTGGATAGAACAATCGCATGATAAGTTTCATTTTCAGCATCCCATGTATATTGGATATCATAACCTTCATGCGAATCTGGTGTGAGTGGCGCGAATGTCAACGCTAAAACACCGACTAAGGTTGCAACCACAAGAGAAATTTGCAAGGCTGATTTTGTCGAGTATTTCTCTGCAATTTTAGTAAAACCAATCGCTGAAGGTGCAGCTACAAATTGGATTGCAAGGATGGCGAGAATAAGGTCGGTGGTAGTCAAACCCAAGACTGCGGGGCCGAAGACACCTGCAAGTGCTGTAACGCTGTTTATGCCATCGATGTAAAAGAAATAGGCCAGCATGAAGAAGAAGAGTGTTCGAAAATCCTTACGCTTTTTCAGGGTTGAAATGACCTCTTTGAGTGCAAATTTTGAAGATTGGATAAAACTCGTTATTTCCATTTCATCTTCAATGTGGGGCTCAGGAACCCATTTGAATGTCAATAAAGCAAACCCAAACCACCAAATTCCAGACGACGCCATGACGAAAGGAAGCACCCAATCTCCAGTCAACAACATGACCATTGCTAGATGAACCAATAGTAGAATACCGCCGCCAAAGTAACCGTATGCAAATGCTCTGTTGGATATATCATCCATTTCTGTTTCATTTCCAAGGTGTGGTAACAGAGCATTGTAAAATACGCCCGCACCGTTCAAACCGATATTTGCCAATACGAACATAATCATCAACCAAGCCCATTTCATACTGATTGGAATCAATCCAGTACCTGCTAGTGCGAGAAGGAAAGTAGCACCCGCGCCCAGATAGGTCAGAATTCTCAACCACCACATTTTGATCATTCTTCGATCTGCTATTACTCCGAAAGAAGGACTGAGCATAGCGACAATGAGTGTAGCGATTCCAACGGAATACGACCATATCGCTGTAGCCGACATTTCTATGCCCGCAAGTGTAGTAGTCAGGCCGTTTGCTTCGAGAAAGAGATAGAAAAACCATGGAGGAAGAATCGCAGTTGTTACACTGGTCTCAAATGCTGATTTCCCCCAATCATACATGCAGTAACCGCGAACCGCTCTCTTGTTATCCCCTGACATGAAATCTGAACATTGTTGACAGTGTTTAGGCTTGATGTAGGGTGGGTCTTGAATAACCGTATCTTTAGTCCGTAAATGATGACCAGGGGTTGGACTAAACCGATTGAGAACTCAATAGAGGGTTTGGTCCATGGAATGATGCATTTTGATGGTGTTGAATTCGATCTTCGATTAAGTACTGACGACGAGTTGTTTTTGTTTCATGACAATCACCTCTCCAATGCCCAGATGGAATCAATTGGTGGATCAAAATGGACTGAAGATCGTTCAAGTGAGGATTTGAGAGAACTTGGTATAAATTCATTCCAAGAACTCTTGGAAAACCAAGATTTCACAAGAGAATGGACTGAACGGGCCAAGATTGCATGTGTAGAATTGAAAATGCCTCACCCTAAGTCAAAACATGTCGGATCTGTAAATCCGAGAAAGAGGGAAAAACACGCAAGAAAAATGGCACGCATTGCAGATTCAATGATTCAGGACATTGGACCTGAGCGCAACAATATTGTCCTGATGTCCTTCAAGAGAAGATTTCGTCATGTTTGTTCCCGCAGTAATGTAAGTTGGCCTGTTGCTCAACTTCAACCTGCTATACCCGAAATTGGTGGGAAACGAATGAAGCGCATACTCACTTTACCATCATTCATGTGGCTTTCTTTAGCATTTCATCTAAAGCATCAGAAATTGGTAGGGGCACCAATTCTACCATGCGCTTTGGAGTACCTTGATGGCATGACTAGGCATTTGACTTTGGGCCGTACAATGGGATTATCTGGATATACTGGGAGACGCCTTAATCGATTGCGGAAAGGGTATCCAGTATTTGTTTGGCCAACGCAATTCCGTGTCGAAAGTGCAATCTCTGATTTGGGATTGACTGGAATGACCGACCAAACTTCTCCTGAACTTGTAACACTACCCAATGGAGGTGCAAGGTGGACAAGGTGGGGAACCCAACCACTAGACCCTGAACGGACATCTCTTCTGCAAAACGCCGAATCAGAAAATCATGTGGCATTGATCCAAGAAGCTGCACGTGAAACCACACCTTGGCCAGAATTGACAGATATTGAAAGGCGAAATTTCCTCTCAAACTGGCGCAAAAAATGGATGTGGGATAGAGATATCGATGAATTAGTAATGGACTCAAGTCCAACTACTATGCCTTGGGAAGTAAGCAGGCTACTAGGCCACAGAGGCAGTGGCAATGATACCTTGTAAGGATTCTAATCAAGTCTCCGAATTGTTGGATCGGCAGCAATATATTTTGGTCTATAGATGGGTGTCCCACGACCACCTCTGGCATTTCTCTCGTCGAGAATCTGTGCTGAAATTCCAGCAACTCTTGCCCATCCAAAGAATGTTGTATAATACTCGGGTTTATGGAAGCCTACAGCATTCAGAAGTGTCCCAGATGCGATATCGACGTTTGCATTGGGATTGCTAATCTTTGGGTTCTCTCCTAATACTCGAGGTGCAACCTCTCTTAGTGTCTTGACTATCTTGAAATTAGAGTCTTCTGGACAGATTTCTTCACCCAATTTGAACTGTGCGGCTGCACGTGGATCCTCAGCACGCAATACTGCGTGACCAAATCCGTAAATCGGCCGACCCGCTGCTAATTCAGTCCTCACAAAGGCTTCAACTTCAGATGGTTCAGGTGTACCTACTCGTTGTACGAACTCCAAGCAGGACTGATTTGCACGACCATGTAATGGGCCAGATAGTGCATTCATTGCACTTGAAATGGATGCATACAAACTTGCCCAACCACTTGCTACAGCCTTTCCAGTAAATGTCGAAAGGTTTCCACCACCATGGTCCATATGCAGATTCAAGAATACTCGGAGGGTACGAATCATCTTTTCGGATTCACCTTCGTTGGTGCCAAGTAAATGAACGAAGTTTTCGACCATACCTCTCTGTGGCTCACTTGCAACTTCTGGTAGACCTCTTCCACCGCGTAGTCGGAAAATTGTCGCCATAAGTTCTGGCATTCGAGAAATCAAATTCAACCCATCAGCACGTATATCGCCTGTGGTTTCAGCAACTCCAAGTGCTTGTATACCAATGCTCAACCAATCCATTGGATGGCCCGAACCAGGTGTTAGTGATTCAAGAACTCTTAGAGCACCTGCCGGTAGTCTTTCTGCTCTCTGAGCAAGCTCATGTCTGAAATCCTGTGACTCCTGTCGGTTAGGTAAACGCTTCTCAAAAAGCAAGAATATGACGTCTTCTGGGTCCATGTCTGCCAAATCTCCAACAGGGTATCCACAGTAGTGGACCCCTTTTTTGGGGTCGACGAATGAGGTGCGGCAGGTTCCAACAGGTATACCACGCAGACCTGTATTGAGATGATCCTCAGTAACTTCGAAAAGGACATCCTTACCATTCTCGTCGCTCATAATCGCTCCTCATTCGGTCCGAAAACAGGGTTTGGTATAAGGGGGTGGGTTGGGTGTATAACACCCACTCGGTGAAAAAAAGCGGCCACATTAAGAGAGATGAACCACTGCGTGAGGTGTGGCTCATCACTCGAATCCATGGTATTCTCACGGTGTTTCATTCGAATGTCAACCCGATTGTGGGAAATGTTGTGACCAACCAGGGGGAGTCGTTTTTCTCGCTAGGAATGATGCATCCAGATTGGCTGAACATCATGGGATGGAAGTGGAAGATTGGATTGAAAGAGACTGTACGCGTAGCCAAAATGGGAGATATGTTCTCAAATCTCGACCTGAAGATGGGATTTGTATCTATTTGAATGAAGACAAATCTTGTAGTGTATACAAATCAAAACCAGATCAATGTTCAGCTTTCCCCTGGTGGAATGAAAATATGGCATCAAATCGTTCATGGCATAAGACTGTACAAATCTGTCCTGGATTGAGGCAGCCAGGTGCCAAAGTGGTCCCATTACCAGTAATCCAAGAACATCTTGTCAAGGACCACGAAGCAGAAAAGGGTTTCAGAAATTGGTAAATCAATCCTCTGCAGGGAGAAGAACTCTCCGTTTGAGAGGCCATAGAATTGCTTTGGCAGGTTCACTATAATCTGGTATTAGAACTGGTATTTTTGCGGGCTTAATCAATTCACCTGGGTCGAAATCCTCAATCTCTGATGCATATTCACCGGACCCGAGTTCTTGCAATTTATCCAAGTGTTTCTCGATGGCGAGCATCCTATCAGTGAAAGAAACTAGCTCATCAGATGATGCATTTTCAACTCTACCAGAAATATTCTCAATCTCTCTATTCAACTCACTTAATTCAAACCGGTGCTCGTGTAGTATACTCTCAAGACGATTCAAGGCAGAATCTGTTAGTGCCTCAATATTCTCTCCCAGTGGGATCCTATTGGTTAGTCGAGAGTCGTCCCCTCTCCTACCAATTTCTCGAAGATGATCATTTAGTGTGTCTTTGACAACATTCTCTGCAGCAACAGCAGAAGATGAGAGTGTTATTTCAGGTGGCTCATAGTCATCTTCAGTTTCCATTTTATTAGTGATTACTTCAGCACGATATTCCACTGATTCTGGCATTACTGAATCTAGGGCTTCTGCAACTATTTGTGCGCCTCGAGCGTCTGAATCCATTGCTTCATCTTTAGGTGCATCTAACAGAACCGGTTGCTCTCCTGAGAGAAGTGTTTGAACATCAGTTGAACCGAAAAGGCTAGCGCCAGATTCTATTGCGAGGCAAACTGTTTCAAAATCTGCTTTCGCACGACTCCATTCACCTCGACTCCTCCCGACTATAACATGCAATTGAGGGTCAGTAATAGATACGCCTCTATAGAGCGTGTTCCTTCGTAGCATCAGCAACATTGTATCTTCTGATGGTGGTCCCAATTCAACATGGACACCTGCAGAAACTGCTTGCCTTAATCTCCCAATCGGTAAGGAATCCGATGCGAGGCGCCTAGAAGCAGTCATAACAACTTGAGCACCTACATCAATAGCCCAACCCACAACTTTGGCCAAGTTCTCTACAGCACCTGGCCTCATTACAATACGATCTGCATCATCAATTAATAGTGAACTGGCATGCAACAGTAAATCGTCCCAACCATCCGGTAAATGCTCAGGGAAAGTTTCAGCAGTAATCAATCGAACATCTCGATCAGATATGCCTGCATGAAGTGATTCACCTATTGCCCAAAGGAGATGGCTCTTACCAGAACCTGCTTTCCCATGAATTAGAAGTGGATTCAGACGACGCCCTGGGTAGTCTATCACTTCTGATGCTGCTTGAGTGGCAATTCTATTTGACGGCCCCTCCTGCCAACGTGTGAAATCAAACTCTGGTCTTTCTGTGAGATAAGGTGGCCAATAACCCGAGTTATCAGAGGAGGAAAATGGACCCTTTACACCTACTTGGGAACTACCTAATTCACTTTCATCTAATGGTTCTGAAGGAGATATTTTCCGATGTTGATCTAAGACCTCTCTCCATAGAGGAATTACTGGATCTATTGAATCACCTGCATCTTCTCCAACGACCCATCGTGGAATATCTGGAGAGATATCTGAAATTTCAGAACCGATATCCATTGGACTTGAATCCGATATTCTCTCACGCATTGCCTCTAAACGAGATTGGACAATGTCTCCATAATCCGAACCGCCTCCAAGAATAGAAAGGCGTTCTAGTGGCGAAGGAGCATCTTGAGGTAAGTCGAATCTTTCTGCGAATTTCGCTTCTGCACGAGCCCTAGCTCTAATCGATATGTGGTCGAGAAGAGTGCTCTTAACGTCGACAGTAGTTTCCTCCCTCTGAGACTGGCCTAGATACCTGCGGCTCCGCTCCATCGCATCCTTAAGATTCGATCTTGTGGTCATCCTTCAGCCTCCTTCAGTTCCTTGAGGGCTCCTTCTGGATCCACTGCGAATTTCTCAACAATTAACTGAGTATCTATTCCAGCATCTTCTAGTTTCCTAATTCGTTCCCATATAGTTACATCAGCGCCACTGCTGCCTGTGAAAGTTTGCGAGAGTGAGCGAATTGCTGATCTTTCCATCTCTGCAATTCTTCCTGTTAAATGTTGATTGCGCTGAGAGCGGCTACTTGCTTCGCGCACAGCCTCATTGACACTCAATGGGGGCGGGGCATCAGAAATGTCAACCCCCCCTGCAGAACGCTTGGCTGCAGTCATTGACATCACACGCATATCTGGGCCGGTATCATAATTCACACCTGGTTGGACCTGCCTAGCCCGAGTTGCTGCAAAATCGAGTTTGTCACGCTGGGTAATGGGGTCTGAAGGGTACTCGACCTTTGCTTCCACATCCTTTGCTCTAGATGCTGCTATGCTCATTTCCTGACGCTTTAATTTGCCAGTATCTTCACTGAGTATATCACCTACATCTACCGGAGATAAATGAACAAGGCCATTTTTCGATAACCTCTTGCGTCTTACCTTTCGTGCAGTTTTACCTCTATGATTTACAGTGGGTGGACGTGGCCCACTATATTTTGGCTCTTCAGGCATTGGTTCAGTGGTGACCATGTTTACGTTTTCTTCAGAAGGTACTTCTGATTCCTTTTCTACCGGCAAACTCAATTCAGGTTCAGGCTTTACGACTACTTCTGAGTCACGATTTGCAGAGGGGTTAATTGCCCAATCTGGAAGACTTTCCGCGGTTTCTTCAATCGCAGATACTGCCTCAATGACATCCTCAACTTCATCATGCCTTTCTTTCTTCCATGCATCTACAACACCACTAATTGACCAACGATTAGCGTCGCCATTTTCGACCGGTTCAGCACTAGGGACTGCTTCAACCTTAACGGGTTCAGGAATATCCAATGGAACCCAATCATCTGAGCAAAATTGGTGCCCTTCAATTTGGGCTGGTTGTTGTGCCCAATCTGAAATCTTAGTCGCGTCAATCAAATCGACCTCGCGAAGCAGTATTGACCTCTGACGACCTGTGAGAACATCAAGATCAACGGGGAGTAAAAGGAGGTGATCATCCGAAGTAATCATGTCAACTAAAAATCGCAATAATTCGAGTGTCCTATCAAAACCATGTAGGCCAAACAGATACTCAGTGCCATCGAGTAATATGCATGCTCTTTTGCTCCCAAACAAAAATGTGTCAATTTGCCTACGCACCTCTTCCAATGTGGCATTACATACGTTTGCAGATTCGCCTTTTTCTGTAAGCCACATCGTGACAGTAGATGGAAGTCCGACTTCATCCTCCAATCGGTTAGAAGGGGTTCGAGAAATAACAAGCAAAGGATGACCTATCCTACCAAGATGGGCCACCACCTGCATTGATTCAAGTGGTTGGGGCGTGTCAACTAAGGCCACCATGCCCGGCATAAATTCTGCTCCTGGATTAAATGGCAGAGGGGGTAAACTACCTCTTTCTGTGTCTTCAACTACTTGTTCAGGCATCCAGCTGTCAAGTCGTTTCCATTGACGTTTCCTCTTCTGCCTCTGCTGCCACCATAATTCAGAATCCGAATCATCACTCCAAGGAATGGCGGTTCCATCTTCGAGATGAAGAAGTGCAAGGGGGTGTAGACTCTCAATTAATTCTAGATCGACATCCATGTGGCGACTAAGGCTACTTCCTTCGAGGGCTGATGCTTCCTGAATTGCACCAACAGCAGCATGCCCAGTGAGAATACTACCTGCAGAATCCTCGTATATTGCCATGGAAGGAGTCCCATCACGCACTGTGATTTGTCCAACAGAGCCACCTAATGCACCTGCTTCACAACGAATATAACCTGATTCCTGACGTTTTTGCATGTCTACAAGAAGGAGTTCCAATACACCAACGCCACCGCGCCGGTTTTCGCTAATTTCCCCCCTTGGTAGTTCGACCATTGGTACACCGATGTAAGTTCTCGAATCTGACGCCTATTGAATCAACCGCCCCCTAAGGGGGGCGGGAAGCCATTTCAACAGGCAACTGTAAATTGCCGGCAAATCGGAAAAAGTAAGCCACTGAACGACAGTCTTGAGAGCAGTGGTGTTGTGCGAGTGTCATGGCTGGTGCTCCTGCGGGGTCGCGATTGCTGTCTGATACAGAAATTGGTGACTCATGGGTGGATACCCGTAATTTGTGGACTCAAAGCACATTTCCAGCGATAGCTTGCATCCTAATCGGCTGTGTTGCTCTGTTATTTGATTCTCTGAAAATGAATGCTTTTTTGGGACTGGTTGCTGTTTCTGGTTTATTCGGTTTGTTTGGAACACTAGTTAGGATTTCAAAAAAGCGTTCTGAATTGGATGTAATTGCAATTTCTACAGGGCACCCTTGGCATGATTCAGAAAGTACTGGAAAAACGTCCGTATACGTACTTAGTGAAGAAGATGAATGGGTCAGACTTGATCCCGAAACCAGACTGGTTCAAACCATTGACCCATTACTTGGGAAGGCCCTTCTCCGGAGAGATGATGCAGATGGAGAAATAATTGTTCGATGGGCACAAACCGTGGATGAAAGAATCATTGCTATGATCAACATGGCACAGGCACTTGCCAATGCACAAGATAGAGATCCTGATTCCATTGATGATTTTGAGGCTGCAAGAGAACGAGAGGATACTGCAGAGGGTATCTTAGATCGGGAATGGATGGATACGGAAATAGGTTCAACAGGATATGAACCCGGAGCGATTTTGAGAGCATTCAAACGTGGAAAGGATGATGAAAGTAAGAACGATGAATAATCCCTTTCAGAATCGCCTCAAGATACCGAACAACAATATGCGGTCCAGATTGGGCAAAGGCCGATGAGTTGGCGAGAAGGGATTCAACAACTCCCTCCTGAACAACGTGTTCTCATTGAAGGCGGAAGTCTTTCTCAACGATTTTCAAGTCGGCCACTTGTACAATCACACCCTGCAATAATTGGTGGTTTCTATGCACTATTGGTTAGTTCAGCACTACTATTACCATATGGGTACGAAAATGGTTGGAGCCAAGACACATTCAGAGATTGGGCATTTATCTGTCTCTTAATCGTGCTATTGAGTGCGATAACAGGACACTTTTCTCTAATCGTTTCAAATTTCACAAGAAGACCACCGATTTCGCTTAAGCGTTACTTGATCTATCCGCTCCCATTTCTGGGCCTGATTATTCTGACAGTTGTCCTAGTTACAGAAATTGAAGAAAGCTTTTCTGAAAACCTTAATGGATTCATACGAAACATTGGCTGGATGCTTTTGTTGACACCTGGACCAATTTACGTACACTTGTCTTGGGCACCAAGGTGGAGGATACTTTGTCGCCTAGAGGAAGGTTTGGACCCATTTGATGGAGAGATGCCAAACCCAGTTGGCAATGACATCGAGGACATTGGTGAAGACAAAGACATGCAGAGTGCTATAGAGAACATCGATGATGTCCCACTTCAATTGTCAAAGCATGGTGAAGAATGATTTAGATTAACCCGACCTTTTTTCCGGCCAATTCATAACCTTGCAGAATCATATCTAGTTGAGAATCACTTAGTCCTGCTGATAATTGGTTTCTAACTCGTGCTGCATCTCTGGCAACCATTGGGAATACTATTGCACCAGCAACAATACCTTGGTCTCTTAATGCAGAAACTAGATCCTTTGCAATACGACTTTCCCCACACATAACAGGGATTATCGGTGTTGTAGAGACTCCTAAATCAAAACCTAAACTTTCCATCTCTGAACGGAATTTGCGTGTATTTTCCCATAACCTAGCATGGTGCTGTGGCTCATCCATCAACACCTCAACAGCTGCCTTTTGAGCGGCTGCAACACCAGGCGGTTGACTCCCTGAAAGGAGCCATGAGCGAGAATGATTGAGAGCATGTGAACGCATTTGCTCACTACCTGCAACGATTCCACCTTGAACCCCTAGTGCTTTCGAAAAAGAACCTATTTCAAAATCAACCCTTCCTTGCAAGCCAAAGTGGTCAACTATTCCTGCACCACCCTTCCCCATGACGCCTTCTCCATGACAATCATCAACAAACACCATTGCATCATGTTCTTCTGCAAGTTCAGTAATCTCATCTAGTGGACATATATCACCATCCATGGAAAATACTCCATCAGTAATAATCAACTTTCTTTCAGAATCAGAGTGCTCCTTCAATGACTTCTCTAGTGCCTGCATGTCATTGTGTGGATAAACTGCCCTTTGTGCCTTGGTCAGACGAACTCCATCAATTATTGAACCATGATTCAATTCGTCTGAAATTATGACATCCTGCTTACCTTGTACTAATGTTGGAATTAGACCAACGTTGGCGGTGTACCCTGCACTATAGATTAAACTCGCTTCAACACCTTTGAATTTTGCAACGGTCTCTTCAGCCTGAAGATGAATATCCATTGTTCCAGATATTGCTCTTACTGAACCACTTCCTGCACCATACTTTTCTGTCGCTTCAATCATTGCAGAAACAACCTTTGGATGAGTTGTTAGATTGAGATAATTGTTTGCAGAAAGCATGACCATGCGCTTCCCATCAACTGTGCATTCTGGTTCACTCGCACTTTCTAGAGTGGGAGGATCCCAATTCAAACCACTTGCAACCAGCTCTTCGTAACGCTCAGCCATCCACTGATGTTCGCGTGCCATAGACTTGCGACGTACCCAATGACTGTTGATGCTTACGCCAAGAGATTATGACTACAAGTTGACAGGCACCCCCGTGGGCGAAGTCCGTATAACTGTACTTGGAACTGCCCAAGATGGCGGTTTCCCTCAACCTGGATGTCGCAAAGAATGCTGCAATGAGGAGCCCGGAGAGGCACTTGAAAGATATCCTGTATCACTCGGGATTGTTGGAGAAGATGGGACTTATCACATGATTGAAGCAAGTAGGATGATGGGGAAACAATTCAGAATTTGGCAAAAAGAAATCGGCGTATATCCATCAACTCCAACCTCAATTATTCTCACTCACACCCATTTAGGACATATCGATGGATTGGGCTTGCTAGGGAAGGAAGTCATGGGCGCAAAAGGAGTAATCATCCATTGTAGTAAATCTGTAAACGAATTGGTTGAGAATACACCGGCATATCTGGAATTAATCAATCAGGGAGCCATTAAAACGCGTATTTGGGATCAGGATACCGCTTTTCAACCAACAAAAGATTGTGGTTTTTCAATAAGCCCGATACAGGTACCACATCGTTCTGAGTTAAGTGATAACCACGCAATTATTATTCAAGGAAATGACAAAAATCTCCTTTTCATGCCAGACCATGATAGCTGGACTGAAACGTTGAATCATCAAACAATTCGCGAGTGGTTATCTGATTTGGAAATAGATATCGCACTTATTGATGGTACTTTTTGGAGTTCTGATGAATTGCCCCACAGAGATATGAAAGAAATACCACACCCTACCGTTCAAGAAACATTGGAGAGATTAGGTCGGAAACTGGATTCTGACCCAGAAATCTTCTTTTTCCATCTAAATCACACCAATCCACTTTGTTACCCAACTTCAGAACAGAGCATGGAACTACAAGAATTGGGATGGTCTATTGCCAACGAAGGAGATTCGTTCAGGTTATGAGGGGGGTGCGCACGCGCACCGCTATGCGCATTACCGGTGTGGTGAGTAGCGGACTGGGAAGGGCACACATTTTCATGGCCCAAGAACACTATCAGGAGCAATTCAAAGCCATTCTAGGAAATTCAGCCTGGCCAGGTACACTCAATGTTAAGTTGTCAAAAGAAGACTTGGTTCAGTATGTAGCACTTCGCAACCATTCTGGCGTAGATACTCTCGACATTGATCCTGAAATTAAACAAAAAGCTGCTGAAATTGATCTTACAAATATTGAATCAAATAGAATTCGAGGATTCCTTAGAGAAGGACGGTCATTTGGCGGAGCAACTGCATTTCATTCTACTTTCACCCATCAAGAAAAATCAATCCCCTGTGCTATATTAATTCCAGATTTAACCCGCCACACCGATGTAGTAGAGGTAATCGCAACAGAATTCTTGAGAGAAAATATGGGACTCAATGATGGCGATATAGTGTCACTCAAAATCGACTGAGTTGTTTCAGCCACTCAGATTGGTGTAGCCGATTTTGCTCACCTCTTGCCCTATCGGCCCACAAACCGTAGTTCCTGTTAGTTGGAGATGATTCAGCCTTCAATATATCTGGGGGGTGGGATTGACCCCTTTCGCTTAGTGACGGAGTTGCCGAATGTTGAATTGCCCAAAGTGTCAACCAATCAGAATCAGCAAGGCCAAAATCCTTTGTCAAATCAGGCTTATCGAGTGCTTCAATCAAATGATTTTCAGAAATATTTCCTTGTGATAATCGATAAAAAGCACTCGCAATCCTACGTACTTGATTCCAAACGAATCCTTCAGCGCATATTGAAAATCCCAACACGTCATTGTTGGAATCTAACCAAGGCTGACAGGACAACACATTTCGCACTGTAGATCTTCCTTCTTGAGGTCTGCAAAAATTCCTGAAATCATGTTCGCCAACAAATAATGAACACCACTTTTGCAATTTTTCATCATCATTTTCAGACCATCCTTCCATTGCCTGTAAACGATAATAATATGTCCGTGAAAAAGCATCCCTTGTTCTAAAGTCAGTATCAACTTGTTCGGCCCCCCATACTGAAATATCAACTGGAAGTTGATCATTTATCGCTGTGATGAAACCTTTTTCGCCTGTGCTTTCCCAAATACTTCTAGGAAGGTCGAAGCTACCAATATTCATCCTTGCATCAACACCGGCATCTGTTCGGCTGGATAGAGTCACAGGGTGATTGATATGTTTGCACCAACCAATACGATGCAATGCCTCCTCTAAACAACCCTGCACAGTAGGTACATTGGGTTGAACTTGTGAACCACTATAATTGTGGCCAAGATAACCTACAGCAAAGGCGATTCGCACCGCCTCTCCCATGAGGGACACCTTCACTCGTCGTTAGAAAGGGTTTCAACTGCGTCTTCAACAGAGTATCCCAATCCACCTACAGCCCAAACTAGAGCTTGTCTCAACCATGGTTGGATCATTGGAGAATCTCGACCTTGTCCCACTCTCTCTATTGCTTCAACAATCAGTCTACTTGCATCAAAGAGGGTGTCTTCGACAGGTATTTCTGCTAAATCTGCCATCTTCTCGAGTCGCTGATATTCTTTTATGGCCATAGGAATTCTACCACAATCTAAGCAGAAGTTTGCAAAACTAGCAACATACTCCAAATTATCCTCATCCAGTGACATGGCCTTCTTGTAATACTTCATGATTTTTCCAGCAGGTGGATCTTCTTCCATATCAACAGAAATTCGCATGAAAGCTGACTCTGCCCAGCCATAGTGACCAATTGGGTTATCAGGTTCTGCTTCTATCAATTTTTCAAATACGGACATTGCACCAAGGAAGTCTCCAGCAGCCATCGCTTGCGCGGCCTCTACCATAATCTCGTCTGACATCAACCCGTGCGGTGATGATGTAACCTATGAAGCAAACGGCGTGCTTAATTCAAGATTCAAGCAGGTCGTCAAGATCTGGAAGGTCGTCATCTCCACCGTCTTTGGCGGCTTTAGCAAGTAGATCTACCATCTGCTTCTGAACTTCCAATTGCTCTTCAGCCTTAGTCACTGCAGAGTGTTCATCCATCTTATTGAGCATTAAATCGTAAGCCTCTTCCCAATGCCGAATCCCATAAAACGAGATGTCTGGAGTGAAACGCTCGACTTTCACAGTCCTCTGATATGTAATCATGAAGAAAATGCGTCCAATCCATTTCAGGGCACCTCCTGAGTTTGTCGAGGAATCTGATGGATTAACTGCTATAGCACCACCAACAGATTCTGTTGAGATGTGAGATTGATCTCCAATATTGCAATGTACGGTTGCGTAACCAAATAGTGCACCTATTGGAGAGCGGCTTTTCATTACTGCAACTATCTTCTCATGCAAGAAAGTTAAGCCATCTCTTTCGTAGATGAATTTCTGATGATGAATCACGCGATCACTAGTTACAGCATATAGGAAACTCCTCTGATACCAAAATGTAACGGCCCAGATTAGTGCTGTCCAAAAGATACCGTATAGTGTATAATCCCAATCCATGAATCCTGGCAACTCGAATTCAGAGTCCGAAAATAGTCTCACAACATCATCAATGTGTAGTAGGAATGGAGTCAATGAAGATAGTAAGAGAACTGTAGTCATCCACCTACCACTGGCAGGATGGTTGATTACCCGGTTGATCCATGTATAAAACAACATGACAAAGGCAAAACCTGCACCTCCTGCCCATCCAGCAACATCGACAAGGATGTATAGGATTTTTACAAATGCTGATGCATCATCAGGTGCCTCTGCATACCTGAAAAATAGATGAAGAAGTAAGACACCGAGACCAACAAGATAAGCTGGCATGAATGCAAAGAAAGACGGGCGACGAATGAGAAGTAGTTCCTCATCTCCATCCAATCTCAACGCTTTACGAAGGCTCTGATTATCATTTATCGACTCTGGCTCAGGGGCTGCTTTGTACTCCGAATCCCCAATTGATATTGGCTCGGTTGGCGAACCTAGATTTCTCTTGATTTCCTCTTCGGACATGTTCTCACTGTAAAGCGGTAGTGTCCGAACGATGATGAATGTTCTCCCCACTCGATTAGTGTAGAAGGCCCCATGCATGCTCAGCATTACCGTGAACCCACTCAAAATCATCGAGTGTGCGAACTCCTTTTTCATCCAAAATCGTAAGATCTTCAACTTCAAGAGGGTACTCATTGTAAGTCAAATGGCTTACTAATCCAGCACGTGTTGGTTGATCGAATCTCCAATGAGCGCGATTTGCTGCCTTAACTCGTATGCTAACTTGGGATCTACCGTTCCATACGCGGATGTCGAAACGAGGCAAGATATCCCCTCTAGAATCGTATGAATCTTCACATGGAACAACTTCAACTTCGCATCTTTCAAAACGCTCAGAACGTCCTCTTTTCACGTCATGAAGAAGGCCTGCTGTACGAAGCGGTAATTGAGTAACATCACGCAGTTTCCAAGCCCTCGCATCACGAGCAGTCATAGAAAATGAAGCGTGAGGGATGAACCAATCCAGATAGGTTCCATCACTGAAATGCAAGAACCCCCAAAACCATGGAACTGAAGGTGCCTGAACAGTTACTTTCTGAAAGTAAGCACTCCCTTGTACGCTATGCTGACCCACCTTTCCCTCGCATTTACATGCATGAAGACGTATTATGTCATAACCCATATTATTTGCAAATACATTGTTTGTGTATGCTGCAGAAGAGGCGGCTTCAGTCCATGGCGTAATACGTAATTCAAATGACTCGGGTGCCCCACTAGCTACTGCCTCTGTATCGCCTTTGCAATGTAACCAGAAATGGCTACCATCATCTGCTAGGCCCATTGAAAGGTCCTCATCAGTAATTGGGACAACTGCTCCACTACCTGGAAATTTTCCTGTCCCAGGCCAATCAGGGTGGTTTCCATCTATTGCAGCAATTCGTGCTTCCTTCATCAAATAGGGTTCGTACATATCTTCCCCATCATACCACCATGCACAAACCATCCCAGGTAAAGTGTGCCTTCCATGTTCATCAATATGGAATCTACCCTCGGGTTTCCAATCATGTTCATTGACACGCACATGGGGCGCATCTTTGGTAGACCAGAGAACCATTAGTTGTCGACTCCTTTTCGGATCTTTGGCGTCTGGTAGAACAATCAACCACCACCACCACCACCAAGACAAACGTCGAAGAGGAGGGAGAGTATCCAACCGCCATAATGAGGACAGATCGCCTCCAAATGCTTCGGGTGCATCTTGCATGGAATCACCTCAATTCAATTCTCTTTGTTTGAATGTCGATTGCCCAATCAAGACAAATATCAGGCTGATAACTAGCAGTGCCACAATAGATACTACAAGATTGAGTAAGGGATTTGTTGTAGGGAATGGTGAATACCAAACGGTCCAAAGAGCAACTTGGGCAAATGGATCAACGATTAGTGCCTGTCCAAACATGAAATTATAATCATTCCAGACAACCCAACCGATTGAATTGATAACTTCGCCACCCCAAAACGAAATTGATAAAGTGGCTATCCCTAAATCTCTAGCACCTGGTATCATGGATAAGAACATCATGAAGAACTCCCATACTGCAAAGAGAAGTGCCAAGGCAACTCCAAATCTTGGTGCAATAATCCCCAATGTGGCAAAAACTGTAGCATATGCCAAAACAGTCAGCAGTATCGCCAATAGAATACCTAGCCATATGCCCAAATCCGAGAATCTGTAAATTGAATCACCAGGGCCAAAGAAACCTGTAACTAAGGCTGAAAGAACGATTAGACCTGTGAAATATGGCCACGCTAATCCGATGAAACCAAGTAAACGGTAAGTGAGAATCTCAGCACGTGCAATTGGTTTCCCAACCAAATAATGCAATGTCCCTGCTTCTTGTTCGTCCCTAATAAGTCCGGTTGCAAGGAATAGTGGTATGAAAATTCCGAGAACAAATAGGAACCCGAACTTGCCAAAACCCATGAGGAAAGATCGATGCAGTGATTCTTCGAGGAAGGCGCTTTCATCTGGATCTTCATCGACATTTGGGTCCGCATTTACTGATACTAAAGCCCCATTACGATCATAATTGTAAATCACATTGCAATCTATTCCGTCCCCATTCCAGTCTCTATCGAATTCTTCTCTAGACCAACAATCTCCATCATCGTCAACATTTCCAACACTCTTCAGTTGTGAACCGTCCCAATCAGATGGATCTTCGTCGATTTGACCGTCGCCATCAGTGTCCCAAGAATCTAGACCTGTGCTCATTGCATCTATGTAGAATAGAAGAACTATGACCACAATCAATGCCCCTACAGCTCCCACTGTCCAAGTAGAACGCTTCTTCCTGTACTGCCTGATTGTAAATTCTGCAATTGCAGTCGCCTTTCTATCGATTTTTGTCCAAACCGTTTCAGAAAGGTCGCGTGTTTTGTTGGGTGGTTGGATTGAAGGTTGCATTAAGCACGCCCCCCTATCAAGTATCCTAGTAAAGACTGTAAATTATCATCAGGGTTTTCAATTGCAGTAACAGGTACTCCTGAATCAACTATTATTTGAGGCAAACTTTGGTGAACATCGGACAAACTATTTGTTTCAATAATCAATTCATTTGGATTTGGGAATCTGACACCATAAACTGCCGGGTGGGGCAGTACTGCACGCCCCAAATCACGAGGGTTTTCAGTTCGCAATAGAATGCGGTGTGGTATGTGGTCCAATAATTCCCTTATCGCATGTAGGTTCCCTAAAGCAAGTAGTCTCCCATTATGCAAGATAACTATCTGCTCAGTGATTCTCTCAATTTCTGAAAGAATATGGCTAGTTACAAGGATTGTTTTACCCATTGCTCCAAGTTCCCTGATGACGTTCATAATTGTAGTTCGAGCAAGGGGGTCACAACCTTGCAGTGGTTCATCAAGTACTATCAAATCCGGATCATGTACCAAGGCATGTGCAATCTTAACTCGTTGGCGCATACCTTTACTGTACTTTCCAATCTCTTTGTTAGCTACATCACTCAATCCAACGAACGACAGAACATGCAAAGCCCTCTCCTTAGCTTCATCTCTCGTCATACCATGTAGACGGGCAAATGTTGTAACGAAATCTAAACCAGTCATCCAATCATACAACTTCTCTGATTCACTGACATAACCTAATCGATGATATGGGGCCGGATTTTTGAAAGGATCAGTTCCAAACAAACGAATTTGACCCTGAGATGGCATTAATCTTCCAACTATTATTTTCAGAAGAGTTGACTTACCAGCCCCATTCATTCCAAGGACACCTGTAACACCGCCACTAATTGCCATACTGACATCATTAAGACCGATTATCTGACCATACCATTTCGAAACATGTTCAATCATGATTGCAGGTGCTGCTAGATTTTTCTTCCACTCTTGGTCAGACTGGCCCTCACCAACCTGTTGCATATCTGGCATCATTCTCTAGTCACCTCCAATGAATTGACTCTAGTGATTAAAATGTACAGACTCACTGCATTCATGATTAATATGGCGACAAATGACCATGCGACAGGGAACTCATAGGTTGTATTCAGACCCATCATCCTCTGGCCAACATGCGCTAAATTGTCATATGGACTGATTAGGTAGAGCGTATCTCTCTCGAATAAAAGTTGAATCAAAAATGCTAGTATTCTTGAACCAAAGAGAATACCGATGAATGCAACAGCTGGGAAGAAACGACCTGAACTAATACTCGACAAACACAGGCCAATACTCGTGAATGTAATTACAAGTAGGAAAGCCACGGCAAGACCTCCCAAGAAGAATGGAATTGTGTCCAAAAGATATGCCCAACCTTCATTGTTGAACATTATTGCAGCCACATAGTATGCACAATAAGATATAACGATTACAAGGGTTAAAATCGATGCTGCAGATATGTACTTCATTAGAGTATAATCAGTTCGAGTGACTGGCCTAGAGAAGTATATTGCAGAACTACCATGTTTCCGATCCTCAGATATTAGGCCACCTACGACCAGGGCAGTCAGTAGTGGCCAACAACATGTGTTGTGGAATGTACCTAATACATGCCCCCATAGATTAGCCCTAGAAACACCATAAATTTCCATCAATTCAGATGCACCTATCAGCACACTCATTCCCATTACAAGGATAGGCAATAGAGAACCCAGCATTATGACTAATACAATCAATTTAGTCGAAAGAGGCCAGGGCCTGTGTCCTTTACTGAACAGACCATAGATGTGATGTCTTATCATTGCCCAGTTACGAACCCAACGTGGATTCAAGTGACCCCTCCATGGACGATAGACTTGATGGAAAATAGTCCCCGAACCTTCTGAAGCGGCTTGTTTAGCAACCATTGCGATCCCTGATGATTCTGTTTCACCAGAACCATATGCTGCTTCCATACGTGCTTTTCCCGTAACTGCAATACCAGATTCACCCATAAATTCTGCTTCAGAAGGTGGTGCTGGTTCAGGTAGGGATTGGTTTGGAGGTGCTGGTTCAGGCAAGGGCTTCGACGATACTTCAGGTGTATCCAGAAGGTCGTCCAAATCGAACTCGTCTGAACTCATGCAACTTTCCTCCCTTCAAGTGCTGCATGGTCCATTGCAGGCGTGAGACTCTTTGTTAGTAAGTCCTTACTTGACTTTACAGAATAGCCGAGGCGATCCATTATGACTATGAACAAGTCTTCCAAACTCGGCTCATAGTCCTCCATTTTTCTTATCTGACATTCAGTTTGTGCTGCTGCCTGTAGGATTGTTCCATATGTCGATTCATCCAACCTAGTGATTCGCATTATTCTTCCAGTTCTGCGAACTGATTGACCCATGTCCTTGAGTTTTTGTTCTAATTTACTGGCTCCACCCCAAAC
>PBMO01000043.1 GCA_002722595.1 Methanobacteriota archaeon
GTTATGGTTCAGTCCTCGACCCTGCAAATGCTACTGATTCTTTCACCGATTCAGATGGAGATGGATTGTCAAATGTCGAGGAATACCAAGTTGCATACACATGGGGTGCTGCTAACTTCACTGATCCGACAAAGGCTGACACTGATGAAGATGACATGCCCGATGGATGGGAAGCTAGCAATGGTCTGAACCCGAAGGATGGCTCAAACAGGAATGAAGACCCTGACCACGATGGATGGGATAAAGACGGCGATGGCGATGTACAACTCAGTGAATTCGACGGATTTGCTCGCGTTCACGTGATTAGCGTTGAGCCGTTCGAAGAAGTGTCAGCAAACCAAACGGTTGCTTGGGCCAAGGTCACTCTATCTGGAGCAAGTTCTGGTGGAACTCAATATGAATTGATTCCTCTGACTGCACCCGTGGATGGATTTGTGTACTCAATCAATGCTGAACTGAATCAAGAAATTACGCAGCGCAGTTTTGTTTGGATGAATATTGTTGAACATAATGAGCGCTTTACAAATATCGATGAGTACGAAGCCCGGGACCGAGACGGAGATGGTGTAATTGACGGTAGATCTAGCGATCCACTCAATCCTGACACCGATGGAGATGGTTTACTTGATGGCATTGAAGTCATGGGCTGGAATATTCTAGTTGTTCAACGAGGTGTGAAGGAAGTCACTGTTTACAGTGACCCAGGAGTCTTTGATACAGATGGAGATGGACTGAATGATAGTCGTGAATTTTACGTCACTTTCACAAACGCGAGCAACGTCGATACAGATGGTGACAATTTAGAAGATTATACTGAATGTGTTGATGGTTTCATGTGGGATGGTGTGCCATATACAACAAATGCCTCCATGTTTGACACTGACAATGATGGGCTAGAAGACGGTGAGGAGATAGCACTTGGCCTAGATCAGTACATTACTCATGCGAATAACTCGGATACCGATAACGATACGTTGAGCGATGGGAATGAAGTCCTCTATATCCCACGTCCATGGCAAAGTGCGACCAATCCATTGGTAAACGACACCGACGGAGATGGAATGCTCGATGGATGGGAAATGCAAGTTGAATCAACTACAGAAAACACCAGATCTCATTCACTATGGATTGCTACAAGTCCATGGCGACCAATTGGATGCGAAGATTCCAGTTGTGAAAAGGCCGCTGGTGGGTGGATTTATCTGAATGGTATCCAAGAATGGTCGGGAAGCCCAGGAGATGCAAATAATGATGGAAAACCCGACCCAAAGTACTTCATGCATGAAATGAACCTTACAGGTTTCACATTGCCGGCTGAGGGTGGAAGGTGGGCACTTGATCCTGCCCTTGGAAGCCTGCCTGATGCGAACTTCGACGTAGATAACGATACACTTCCTAATTCACAAGAAGCACCCGACCGGTGGGATACGAACCCTGTAAATGATGATACAGATGAGGATCGATTGCCAGACGGATGGGAAGTTTACTGGTCAGGTATTGCACTTGAAATTGGGCTCTCAAGTTCTGAGGAATTGCAGTCTCTTGGTGCACGTGGACCGATGGACCCAAGCATGATTGATAGTGACCTTGATGGGATAGAAGATGGTGAAGAGGATTTCGATTCAGATGGGCTAAATCGCGTTAACCTTCTGAACAGATACTGCCCGTCATATAATGACCCGACATCCTTCAACTGCCACATTAATCCTGAAGTGCCATCTGGCGCACAATTCTATGATGATTTAGAGAATTATACCAACTATGAAGAATTGCTGAATGGCACTAGCCCAGTACACAACGATACTGAAGGCGATGGACTCGAAGATGGCCCTGAAGTATTCTATCAAGATCATGATGATGATGGTATGGCATCAGGTTGGGAATACTATTTCCAGTTTGATCCATTCGATGCAGCTGATGCGATTATCGATGTTGATCAAGATGGCTATAGTAACAAGTGTGAGGAAAAATGGTACACAAATCCGCGTGAAGCAAATAGTTTCCCTGGGCAAGGTCAACACTGTGACAACTTTGAGTGATGAAGAATTGGTGTTGTAAAGCAAACAAAAATCAGAACTCTTGAAAGCATACAGCGATGTGTCGAGGGGTATGAATCACCCTAGGACACTCAGAACCGTGGCATTTTGCTTCGCGTTGTTGATGATTCCTGTAGGTGCGGCCCAAACAACAAACGACCCTCCCATTGTAGTGATTGAAGAAATATCACATGTCCAATCCATTGGTGTATTCATCACATGGAATTACACTGGAATTTATGTTGATGAAACCCCTCCAGAAGTTTTGTCCTGGGAATTATATGATGGTTGGGAATTAATTGATCATGGCGACATAACACAGAATATTAGTCAATCAAATCTGAACGCGGAATCCGCACGGAAAACGTGGAATTGGCAATTCGAAAGTCAGATGCAGAGTTCGAGTGCTGACCAACCCTGCAATTGCTATCTGAAAATTACTGCTATTGATAACGCTGGAAATGTTGGCATAGATTGGCATGCTAGGTATACAGGCGGTTGGTCAGGGCCCGCAATTGGTGACCATACGCCATTACTAATCATTGATCAACATTCGAGTTCAAACATTGTTTCAGGAGATATATCAATTCAAGGTTCAGTCATAGATGGGGATAATGCTTCTGAAGAAAGTTATGAAATACCTACTATACAATGGTGGATTTCAAATGATTATACTGTAGATACAAATTGCCGCACTTGGACACTCGTTCAAGGCGCTGATTTGCCATGGATTAACGCGTCTGATTTTGAATGGGGGGACATTGTGACACATGAAATCCCAGTGACAGATGGAGCAACTGGTGAATCGATGGGCAATTACACTCGATTTTCGGCCACTTTCAGTATGACGCTAGACACCCGAGGATTGGAAGATGGTTCATACCAATTATTGATGCGAGCAGTCGATAATTCAGATAACCCCTCATTGGGTTTTTGCACAGAAATACGCATTGATAATACCGCGCCAATTGCATTAATATCTGGTCCAATAAATATCACTGAATCATCGAGTAATGTACAATTCGATGGTAGTGCCAGTAGTGATACATATTGGGGCCGCCAGGATCTTACATTTCTTTGGATTCTAGATGGTGATCCTTCTGGGCAAATTGTCACTACTGGAAAAGATCTCAGAACTTTCAATGTATCAGCGGAGAAATCAGGCAATTATACACTCACTCTAACTGTCATAGATGATGCTGGTTTTTCCAGTTCAACTACTATTGATTTCGTAATTTCAAATGTTGCCCCAATTGCGGGAGCTAGAATTGATGGCGTCCCACTTAGAGATGGTGATTCGCTCAATTTAGTCAATAATCAACAGTGGGTTTTGGATTGTTGGGGTTCTGAAGACACAACCAATGATTTCGATACACTCGTCTGCACCTGGTACCTTAATGGAGAAGCGATTATGACTGGTAAAGAAAGGGCACTGAAATATTCAGATATAGAATATATGTCCGATGTATATACACTCAAGTTGGTTGTCCAGGATGACGATGGTGCAACCGATGAATTAGAAATCACGTTTGGTATACAAGGCACTGATTCTGATTTGGAGAATAAAGAATCCTCGACTGGCACACAGCTTTTGGCATATACAATCGCTGTTTTCGCTGCTATATTCGGGATTGCTTTTACACTCCAACTGATTTACCGAAGAGTTACATCGAGTGCTCCAATTCCAAAGTGGAAGCGATAATTGCAATTGCACTCCCGAATACCTCTTCTATTGTCGACTTGTCGCAGGTGTGATGTACGCGGATGTGACGAGTGGTTTGGGAAAAGTCCCAGCCCCTGTTTCGCATGATGAATTTCGTAAACGACAGGCCGATTTCTGTGACTCTCTGGGCGGAAAATCAATTGCAATAATCACAAATAATCCCACAAGTATTCGTAGCAGAGATACACATTATCCATATCGCTTCAATTCGTATTTGCATTACCTTACAAATTGGGATGAGGAAAAAGGCGTTGCGGTGTTCTATCGGCGAGGAAATGAATGGACATGTAGGCTCTATGTCAAGCCAAGAGATATTGCCAAAGAAATCTGGTCAGGACGAGTGCTTGGCCCCGAAGGTGCTCTTGAAGGATGGCCTGTTGATGAAACCGATTCTCGGTTAAATCTGGAAACGTCAATGTTAGAATTGATGGACGGTGCTGATATTGTTTACCACGTAACAGGACTTGATGAAGATGTAGACAAGATTGTTGCAGATTTTAACGGAGATTTATCGGATCCTCGCGTTTACCTCGATGACATGCGTGTAATCAAATCTGATTCAGAAATTGAGCTGATGAGATATTCTGGTGAACTTGCTGCATTGACACATATTGAAGCCATGAGACGATGTAAACCTGGGATGGGTGAGTGGCATTTGCAGGCAATAATCGAGGGTTGCTTCCTGTACCATCAATCGGAGTGGGCTTACACGAGCATTGTTGGGTGCGGTGACAACGCTACAATACTACACTACACAGATAATAAATCGATTATGAACGATGGTGAATTAGTCCTGATTGATGCTGGGTGTGAAATCTCAGGTTATGCTAGTGACATCACACGCACTTTTCCTGTAAATGGAAAATTTACTGAGGCGCAACGTGCAATATACGAATTAGTTCTGAAGGCACAATTGGCTGGTATAGCTGCCTGTCAATCGGGATCTCCTTGGAGTGACATGCATCATGCGACATCACGTGTTCTAGCCCAAGGGCTTCTGGACCTCGGAATACTAACTGGGACTATTGATGATGCCCTAGGGGATGATTGGAATGGACCATATCGCCAATTCTTCATGCATGGTACCGGACACTTCCTTGGATTAGATGTGCACGATGTCGGCGGTGGACGGCAGGGCGATGGTGTTCCTGAGCGAATACTAGAACCTGGGATGGTTGTGACTGTTGAACCGGGTTTATACTTCGGAGCTTGGCGCGAGGACATAGACATAGATTCAAAATGGAAAGGAATAGGAGTGCGAATAGAAGATGACATTTTGATTACTGAATCAGGTCCGATTGTTTTAACCGAAAAGTGCCCAAAGAATATACAAGAAATAGAATCACTAATCGGCACTATCTGAGGAGTTCGTATGTGGCAAGAAATATTGGAAAGTCAACGAGGAGAGGACCCTCCGCGACTAAGTGTCGAAGATGCCATCATACTCTATGACGAAGCAGATTTCAATCTACTAAGGAGTGTCGCCATGGAAAGACGGCGGTATGTAAATCGTGGAAACACGGTTACTTACATGATAGACAGAAATGTCAATTATACTAATGTCTGCACAATAAATTGCCACTTTTGCTCATTCTACCGTACACCTGGACATGCTGAATCGTATACACAAAGTTACGAACAAATCTCAAAGAGAATCTCTGAGCTAGAAGATGTAGATGGGGTAAGGGTACTAATGCAAGGGGGGGTTAACCCCGAATTACCGCTAAAATGGTATACGGACCTGATACAATATCTCCGTGAAAAACACCCCTCAATCGATTTGGATTGCTTCTCACCAATTGAAATTGAGGGTATTGCAGAGGTTTGTGGAAAAACCACTCTAGAAGTGCTTAACGAATTGAAAAATGCTGGCATGCATGGTTTACCTGGTGGTGGAGCAGAGATGCTAGTTGATGATGTGCGACTTGGATTATCTCCAATGAAAGGAAGTGCGGAAAACTGGCTACGGGTTATGCATGAAGCACAGTCCTTGGACCTCACTACATCGGCAACAAATGTGTTTGGATTTGGGGAAAAAACACTGCACCGTGTCAAACATATGGAAAAGATCCGTAATCTACAGGACAAGGCCCTAGCAAATGGTTGGGAGGGTTTTACATCATTCATCGCATGGCCGGTTCAATTGGAAAATAACGTATTTGGTAGACGAAGTCGACGACGGAATCAGACACAAGTTGGAGCCGGGCCAACTGAATACCTTAGACATGTAGCAATATCCCGACTTTTCTTTGACAATATCAAGCACATACAGGGTTCCTGGCCTACCATGGGGCTAGAAGTGGCTCAGATGGCCTTATTTGGTGGAGCAGATGATATTGGCTCCACAATGATGGAAGAGAATGTAGTTTCGGCATCAGGTACGGAAAAAACATGTGCACTGGAAGCAGAGTTACAAGAAACTGTCAGGCGGGCAGGATTTAATGCATCCAGAAGAGATTCTGATTACAACCTTCTTGACACACCAGACGTCTCTTCTAACGTGCAGGAATTCCCGGCACCTCCTCCATTGCAACCAGTCTAATATCTGAGGATTCATTTGCGCCGACGGTACCACATTTTCGGTAACAACCTTCGCATAACGACTGAACCAGTCGATGCACCTTCTTTACGACGTTTAGCATCAAGTCGACGTATCTCAGTGAGGAAATCTGTTGGAGCGATGATGCCCTCGTGAACAGTCTGATAGAGTACTCGAATGATTGGAGTCATCATGGACTTAGCTTGCGCGATACTGTGTACTGCCTCAAGTGTTGAAACACCTTCTACCGTTGAACCAATATTCTCTAATGATTCCTCTATTGAACCACATTCGGCAAAAATGCGTCCGAAACGGAAATTTCTAGATGATTCAGTACATGTGATAACGAGATCACCTAAACCAGATCTTCCACCAAAAGTTTCCCATCGACCACCCAGAACCTGTCCAACTTCTCGCATTTCGACCATGCAACGACTCAGCCAGTCACCCATCATACTATCGCCAACCCCAATGCCAGAAAGAATCCCTGCACCAATTGCAAAGACGTTTTTGAGAGCGCCACCTAATTCAACACCACATACATCGTCTGTTACTTTGATATCAAATACTTCGCTCGATAGTGCGGATTGCATTTCATTTCGAAAATCCTTATTCTTAGATGCAAGAGTGAGTCCTACAGGGTTACCACTTTCGATATCCTTGGCGAAGGAGGGTCCTGAAAGAATTGCATATTTATTGGAACCTAATGTTGATGCCACTATCTGAGACATCCTCTTGAGATTCGCTGCTTCAATTCCTTTGGCCAAACAAATAACTGGTTTCTCAGTTTTAAAAGAACTAAGAAAGGGCCTCATTTGCTGAGCCGGGACGCCGAGAATTAGGATATCAGATTCAGAAATTACGGATGCAATATCTGCTCCAGAATCACGCTTCCAAAGTTTAGTTTCTAAACCCTGGCTGATGAGATAATTACCTATCGCAGTCCCATAGGAACCCGACCCTAATACCCCGAATCTCATGGCATTCGTATTACGTTATACCTCAAGAGCATGGCGCTAATTTTCTTCATTAGAAGCACATTCTTCCTCTCTAATTATATCCACGACTGAAAATGAGCCGGATTCATTTTCATCAGGAGGAGAGGGAGCATCGGAATGTGTCATCTGCGCTTCGTTATTTGAACTTACATTTGTGTAGTAAATAATCCAGATATTAGCATGGATGTTCTGATTTGCGCCAGACTGTTCATTCTGGGGGACGTAATTTTGACCGTTGTACAATCCTTGGTATCGTAGGCTGTTTTGACCACTGGTCCAGTCAATCCAATCGGTGATGTCAAAGGCCCAAGGCTTGACATCTTGTCCAGCACACCAACCTGCTCTACCAAACGGCCAGGAACCCAATTGATTGGCATTCGCACCATTATTCATTTCTTTGGCACATCCCTCAGAATCAGAGGAAACCGAATTGTTACCTGCCATTGGATGATCCTCTTGAGTCACATATCCGTTCATGCTGTATCGATGCTCGTGGTTGCAGAATTCAGCACAATTGGCATTGTCCTTTCCAAATCCATGGCCAGTAATCACTGCATAAATTTCGACTTTTTCGGTTCCAGCAGGAATCTGTAAATCATGGAGACGTTTGTACTGAGATTCGTTGTTGTACTGGCCTCGGAACGAACCGCCATTGAATGCCAACTCCCCACCAGTTGGTCGTAGGCCATCATCATCCCAATTGGAGAGGTACACGCTGACGTTGAGCCAACCACCATTGGCACCACGGTAACGGAACATCCGTTCTCCACCTTCTTGGAGTTCAAACAAACGCGGTGAGATGTCGGTCAACCAACGACCCTCGCGACCATAGGTGGTAATCCAATACCCAAATTCAGTGGTGCAGGTTGAGGTGTTTCCGACTTCGTCGCAAATCTGCATGTATTGGCTGTAATCCCATTCGTGACAACCACCATAGGAACCATCTGCCTTTTGATATCGATCACGATGTTCGCTGCATCCGTGATGCATGTACAACTCCATTGTATTGAATTGCTGCATGACACTTGCGTTGGGGAATACTCCATTTGAAGTGGAGGAATGACCACCACCCCACCCACCATTGTGGCGGTGATTGACCATGATGTCAACGACGGTGACACTGGGGTCATGTCGTCGCATCTCAGTGGGGAATTCTGAATTAAATTGCTGAGACATCTTGCCGATGTAGTCGAACCGGTACTGAACTCCGTGCGTACCCGCCCAGTTGGAAAGTGAACCAATTTCTCGCCACTGCTGGAAACGGTCAATGCCATAGTAGAATGTGCTCCAATCACCGATGACATTACCCAATGAACCACCGATTGTACCAGCTTGCTGGTCAATGTAGTGGACGTGCGAATCGACCCAAGCCTTGTCTGCTTCACTGAGACCGTTGCGATATGAATTGACTCGAGCATTCATCGCATCAATATCAGAGCGATAGTCCGAATCGAATGACCCGAAAAATACGTGGCCATTTTCAGGCACTTGGTTCAGTAAACGACCCACATTTTGACTCCACAATGAGGACATGTATGAGTTTGAATCTTGATTAAAGATGAACAAATAGGTGCTCTCTCCATCCCAATCTCTGGACATCACCCAATTCCCAGATTTGGTTTGAACTGTGAAATCACCTACCTTTCCAAAACGTTCTGTTGAGTAAGGGCCTGTGTCCCAAACCACTGGATTTTGTAAAACATTACACCCAGTTTGATCGGATGTCCATCGTGGTTGCGAGTCTGGGCACTGGTCTACATTCGCAAATATTCCATCGCCATCTAAATCCGCACACCCAACACCATTGACATCCAACCCGAAAGGAGTCCCGGGGCACTGATCTGTATCATCCATGACTCCATCCGAATCCCCATCCCATTCATATGGGGCACAACCAAACTCGTTGACTACCGAATTAGCGATTGTTCTATTGCACCAATCCGAGACATCTGGAACCGTATCGGAATCGTCGTCACCATCTTCATCAACATCTCGACAACCATCTGAATCAAAGTCGTTCTCTGAGTTCTGACTCCAGCCAATTACTCCTTTTGCACACGAATCGTTTCTGTCCAAAACGCCGTCATTGTCGTCATCATTATCTTGATCCATATCTCTGCATCCATCACGATCATAATCGTCGGCACCCGTCGACTGCCAACCATTAGTGACTGGATAATCTAGAGAACAACCGTCGTAAATGTCCAGTATTGTATCATCATCGTCATCATCGTCTTCGGTTGCATCATGGCAACCATCTCCATCAAAATCCACCGAGCTGTTCTCTGAAGGCCAACCTACCAAACCTCGAGGACATCGATCAGAGGAATCTGGGCGCCCATCTGAATCATCATCAGAGTCCTCAGAATTATCGTGGCAACCATCTCCATCGAGATCGTTCTCGGGACTTGATTGGAAAACTATTCCACTTTCAACACAATTATCTCCTGCATCAGGTATTCCATCACCATCTAAGTCTGGATTCTCATCAACCAAAACCTGAATCGAAATTATTACACTATCTGTACTGACAACATCTGAGCCGCAACTCACGGTAAATGTGCCATTGAATGATAGCTCAATTTCTTCTAAAGAAATTGCGACATATTCTCCCATAATTGAAGCACTTTGTAAACCCATTTGATCTTCCCATGTCGCTGAACAGGTGTCTATTGAAGAGTGCAATATTCTTGCCCTAGCAATTGCATATCCCCCTTGATCAACATACATTACAGGAGGGAATGGTGAGAGGATTACCGGTTCCTCTGGTGCAGACCTTACGGTAACAAAAACTCCAGTTACTTTACTCGCCCCTGCATCATTTCTAGCAATAATTGTCAGTTTATGTGTCCCTGTTGATAGTACTCCAAAATCTATCTCAAATTGACCTTCTGTGGTAAGTAAAGCGGGGTGAATCAAATCACTATCGCCAACTATTCCAAGTATTTCTGTGACATTGTGTGACGTATCTAAATACGAACCGCGAATGATTACGCTCTGATTGTGAAGAAAATCATCAAATGTAGTTATTGATACAAATGGAGGTCGTGGCACAGGGGATATTTTTTCTTCCGACTCGGAACCCTGTAACATGCCTAAGCAACCCGATAAGAGTATGATGGAAGTCAGAATAAGAGCCCCAGAGAACTTGTTGCCCATACATGCGGGAAGACTGCTCAGGACATCAATTGTCCGCCATCTCAACTCTTCCAGATCTTATCTCAATAGAATCAATGATACAAGCATCACTTGAGCCCTGGATAATTAGTGGATGAACAAATAAAAGTGGGCCTAGGTTATCCCTCTTGATCATTATTTGCAATTCCCAATGGCAAGCGAAAATCGGATGATATTCAGAACCTGGCCAACTACTTTCAGGCATTGGCAATGAAATTATTCCACCTTCCAAATCCAATTCAACAGAATCTCCAGACTGTTGAATCTGTAAAGGACTTAGGAACAAGCGCTCGCTATCAGGGCCTTCAAGTGGGGTTGACTCACCATAACCAGTACCAAGTTCAGAGGATGCATATTGTCGAATCGAAAGTGGCGTAGATATCCCGGGAGGATTTTGCTGCCCCTCAACACGACCCAATGCATCAAGTAGCATCTTCCTACGCGGATTAAGAATTCCCGCACAAACTCGCGCTTTTGCAGAAGACCAATGTTCCCGAACTTCAGGGAAGGTTATTGTGGCCTTGACCTCCAAATCCGAGGACCTGCCTTCTGGCAAACTAATGGATGGGGGAGTTGGTGTATCTGACCGGAATATTCTGGTTCGCTGAAAATCCCAAACACTTGCAAACAATCTGAGGACAATAGGGATGAAAAATACTGGAAGGAAAATGAGTAATAAAACTGGATAATCAAGGAGTCCAAGTCGGACGCTTCCAGCAAATGAACCTTCTATGATACCTGATTTGACTAACCCTGGTTCGAACGCATGGATTGCTAGTGATGTGATGATGCCCACAACTGCATATGGTATTAGTCTACGAGAAAAACGATGCATCCGACTGGGCGTCAGAAACCAGCCACGACGTTCCCGATTTATCCTACGTGGGATTCGATCTTTCAAAGTGCTCCATTTTTCAAGGCCGGATGAAGATTCTGGCAAATCAATGATTTTTCGAGATATATGGAATGACGATTCTTGGCCAATACTAATTTCGCAAGGCATTTCATTATGCCCTAACTCGAACACCTTTTTCCCTATAGGTAAAGCGGATGGAATTACAGTTTCAGGGTCGAAGGTTGGCCATCTGAAACTTATTTCCACACCCTTGGGGGAATCTTTGCGCACCATGAATACGCCTCAGCCTGTAAGTAGAGCCCATGTTGCCCTAATTGCCATACGCCGGAATTCAGGTATGTCTTTCAACAAACGTATCCCAAGCGGAACTGGTTTCTCTATATCTCCTACTTCATTTATCAGAGACACAACTTCACTCCGAGCGAATATTTCGAAGGTTGTATCCAATTCATCGTCATCGCATGAGGAAACAAATAAATCACGGAGAATGCGAGCTCTTTGATGCTCCTTACGAACCTTTTCGACTGGTTTGCAAATTTTCTTAAGATGTGTAGCAGACAAATCATTTCGTAATGTTGCAGTAACCAGATGTGGTGCAAGCATGTCAACTTGATCGAATCCAGGAGTAATCCCTCCCCCTGTTGTTGGTTTACAGAGTCCAGCAGCATCTCCAAAAATAACTACGCGATCTTTGAAAATGTTGCCATGCATTCCACAAGCAAGTGAACCCTTGAAACGACCAGTTTGGTGAGTATCTTTGAAACGATCTTTCCACAAGGGGTGGTTTACAAGATTGTCATACAAGTCCTCACAGGAACGGCCATCCAATCTTTCGGGTTGGGCCCACACCCCGATCCTATGTGCTTTCCCATTGGGAATTACCCACGCAAATAACCCGGGTGCTATATCTTCACCAGAAAACATTTCCAACCTACCAGAAATACCCTCATAACCACTAACTTCAACTTGGAAACCAACCATGAATTCTCTAACCCTACCCATTTTGAAATACCTACGAGTCCATGAATGAACACCATCGGCTCCACAAAGAAGGCGAGTTCTTAACTCAACATTTTTTCCCTCTCGCTCAATTGTCACCCTCATGCCGTTTTCTTCGTGAATTGCATCTATTGGCTTTGAACCAAGCCAAAGTGTAGCACCTGATTCAATCGCTTGACGAACGCAACCCTCATCGAACAGTTTCCTACAAACAACATGTGTTCGCAAAATTTCTGGATCTCCTATGTTAACTTCCACTCCTTTTGGACTATGAATCCGAGCACCCCATACATCCGTAAGGATACTGCTGTGCAGATTGACACGATTCATTGCAGATGGTGTGACTAGACCTGCGCACTGAAATGGCTTACCAATTTCCTTGTGTTCTTCTAAGATGAGAACTCTAAGGCCACCCGCTGAAAGTTGATGGCCAAGATAACCACCAACTGGCCCGGCGCCAACGATGATGACATCATAGTCATGGCCGTGCATGGGTTCGAGCCGCAATAGGTGACCTATCAGGATTCGCCTTTCAAAATCAAGATTTTTTCGATTTCGACTTCTTACTTGATTTCCGCTTCTTACCTGAACCACCGGTTCGTTTCTTGAGAATCGTGATTAAACTACTTGCAGAACCTCCACGTCCACCCTGTAATTCAGAATAAGATTTTACTTCAACGAGTGCACATGCTTCTTCTTCTGTCAACTTTGCCTTCTCCACAAGAGTTGCTATAAATTTGAGTTGTTTTTCAGATGCCTCACGTGGTATGTTTCCCACTAAATCCTGTAACTTTGTGATGAGTTGACTAGCAGTCCCCTTACGTCCACCTGTCAATTCTGCGTATAATTTACCATCAACTAACGCACATGCATCCCCCTCACTCAATTCAGCACTTTCTGCCATTGATTGTATCCATTTGACTTGTTTCTCGCTCGCTGGTTGCGATTCAGCAGGGTGGGCCTTAGTCATTTGATCAAGGACCAATCTTATTTCACCTCCAGTCATCTCATTCGCAGATTTTCCATTAGTGAAAGAATTTATCTCATCATCTGAAAGATTAGCACTGATTCTATCAAAATAAGCCAATTGTTTGGGAGTAGGGGTTTCTTTCTTCTTCTCAATCGCCGCCAGATGTAATTCTGAAAACTGAGATGAAAATGAGTGCCACACATCTGGTGCATTCACCAATCCTGCCTCAATTTCATCCAATTGACCCTCCATTTCGGATGTGAATGATGTGCCAAACAAGTGATCATCTATTCCATGTAGGGACCTATCGTAGAAGGGTGCTACTTCAACCCAAAGTGTGCGCCCCGCATCAGAAGGGGAAAGTGAACCACTCTCATCAATTGCATACTTTCTCTGCAACAATTTGTCAATTGTTGTCGCGTACGTTGAAGGTCGACCAATACCTTCAGATTTCATTTTTTGAACGAGTGAATGCTGCTTGTATCGTGCTGGTGGTTTAGTCGCATCCTCGCGCAAACAAGGATTTTCATCATCGGATGAATCGATTTCCAAAACCGTGCTTACAGAAGCATCGAAATCTGGCGGGGAAACTTGTGGTTCCTTGCGAATACCTTCGAATGCTGCCTCCCAACCCCTGTGGATTCTCCAAGAGGCTGTTCCTTTGTAAAATCGCGCGAAACCCTTTGCCTCTGCAGTCATTGAGAGGCGCTCATAACGGCTGTTACTCATTTGACTAGCGGCAAATCTTGCCCAAATAAGGCGATACAACCTTGACTGCTCCTCAGAAATACCTTCTGGGGAATTTGTACCTGGTTTTGTTGGCCGAATCGCTTCGTGTGCATCTTGAACGTTTGATGAATCACCCTTCACATCAGGTCCCACCACTCCTTCACCAAGATGATCATCACCCCAAGTGGTCCGGATGTGCTCACGTACTTGTTTTCGGGCTGTAGAATTTGTACGAGTGGAATCTGTTCGAATGTATGTGATGTGTCCTGCGTTGTACAACTCCCCTGCAACTTTCATCGTCCGTCTTGGATTCCAACCCATCTCAGAACCAGCTTTCATTAGCAGAGTGTCGGTTGTGAAAGGTGGATCTGGTTTTCGCTGATATTGGCTTTGTTCAACAGATGAAATTGTCAAACCATCCGTTGCCGCGACTGCGGCACTTTCTGCAAGATCTCTATCATTTGTTCGATCTGAATGGAATTTACCTTTATCGTCAAACCATGCGCCAGAATCAGAGTTGTCATGGAAATTTGCACTCCACCGTATTCCGCCTGCATCCGCATGCACTGAGAAATAGGGGAGTGGGACAAATTCATCGCGCTCTATCTCGCGATCAACAATGAATCCGAGAGTGGGTGTTTGTACACGACCCATTGCTGGCAGAGACCAAGAACGACTAAATTTAGAGGAACGAAAACCGACCAATCTATCCATGAAACGGCGGACTTTTGCGGCATCAACTAGATTTTCATTAACTGAACCCTTGGCATCAATTGATGCTTGAACTGCATCCTTAGTAATCTCATTGAATGTGACACGCCAGATGCTAGAAAAACCCGCTTCAGTGAAGATTTCATGTAATCGCCATGCAATGAACTCTCCTTCCCGATCTGGATCGGTCGCGATGTATACATTTTCCACCTCAGAAGCCTTCGCTTTTTCAACGATTTTCATGATAGTGCGCTCAGAATTATCAGTCCATTCCCATGGAGGGTTTGGGAGTTTATCTGCTGCTGAAGCCCAGGTAGCCTTCTTTCCATCTTTCGTTTGTCGACTGTTTGGCAAGTCCTGTACATGCCCATTAGATGCTGCAACAATCCACCCACTTCCAAGGTACTTCTGAATCGTCTTTGATTTTGCTCCCGATTCAACAATTAGAATGTTCATTATTTGCCCCAGCCATTCGACGGCCGATACAGGGCCCCCCATAAACGCTACTGAAAAAATCTCAATGGCAAAAAATCCGGGGGTTACGTAGTAACCCCTTAGTTCACGCGCATGCGCGCGCGCGAAGCCGTTTCATTCCAAACCCCTTCTGAACCAGGGCCTCCACAACCAACACATGCTGGATATCCAGCCACCATCAAATCCTGTATGTGTATAATCCAATTAGACCACAATGAATCAAGCTCCACGTTGTCGCTAGTAATCCAACAAATCTCTGAATTAGGCGCATCCCCCCCCAACTGGCATTGCCCAGAAACAATGATTGAATCCTCTTCGTGAATTATTACATTTGGTTCACGTATTAATTTGGGAATGCCGTCACTGATGGCGAGGCTTAATTCTATGGCCCTTTGATGATAGCCTGTAGGCACCAATAGTGTGGCTCCTTCTGTGCGCAATAAACGTCGTGCGGCTTCGGCCAAAGCGACACTCATCCAGTCCATTGCTGCTGCGAAGCGACGCAACCCTTGAAGGATGTCGCCTAAGCCCGCTGGTTTGAATGGGAGTAATCTGGCGGCTAATCGTACGGCCAATAATGGCTATTTTACCTCTCAGTTCAGAAAAATTGCACTGGATTGCGATGACTCAGTTGCGCATTCGTTCATCTTACATACCAGGATATAGATCACTAACTAGGTTTGCTTTCAAATCCGCAGAATTGCCAACCACCAATTTTGGAATCAATTTTGAAAACCCTGTTGGTTTGGCTGCAGGGATGGACAAGAAAGGTGAGAATATTCCAAACTGGGAAAATCTTGGCTTTGGGTGGATTGAAATTGGTGGGATCACACTGCATGGGCAAGGAGGAAATCCAAAACCACGAATGTTTCGCAGCACCAAACACAGGGCGTTGATTAACCGTATGGGTTTCAATAACCCTGGGTCTGAAGCCATGCTTGAGAGACTTTCAAAGCAGAAGAAGAAGAAGTGGGCAACCATTCCTGTTGGAATTAATCTTGGCAAGAGCAAAATTACACCAAATGAAAAAGCCGAGGAAGATTATGCAGGAACAATGGAATTGCTATGGGGATTTGCTGATTTGTTCGTAGTAAATGTATCAAGCCCAAATACACCTAACCTACGTGAATTACAGGCCGGCTCCGAGTTGGACAGAATTTTGGTTGCATGTAACAAGGTAAACAAAAAATGCGCAGCTGCAAGCAATTCTGAATGCAAACCGATTCTCGTGAAAATTGCACCAGACCTAACAAATGAGCAAGTGATAGCAATTGCAGATACAGCCATAGAACAAGGTTGTTCAGGCATTGTTGCCACAAATACAACAACATCGCGTCCAGAAAAAGGTGGTGTGATGGAGCAATCAGGCGGGTTGTCTGGTGCACCACTCCGCGGGCGTTCAACAGAAGTCATTCACTTGCTATATTCACACACTCTTGGAAAATTACCTATTGTAGGAGTAGGAGGGGTATCCGATTCAGAAAGTGCTTGGGAAAAAATCGCAGCAGGCGCAAGTTTGTTGCAACTATACAGTTCCCTCGTCTTTGAAGGACCCGCTGTAACCAAAACGATAAACAAAGGCCTGAAAAAGAAATTGAAGGAACACGGATATGAAAGTATATCTGAAGCCGTCGGCCATGCACATAGGAGTTGATTGAATGGAAAGAAGGATGCGCATAATGGTCACATTGGCACTAGTTAGTGGCCTAGCCGCACTAATGTTCATCAGCATTGAACCTGAAATTGACCTGACTGTTGATCAGTTAATGGCTGATCCTGCAGAGTATGAGGGAGAGAAAATGCGCTTACACGGTACCGTTGAAAGTATCAATTTGGAAAATCGAACCCTGATTCTATCTGGAGAAAATGCTACAATAAATGTCGATTTTGATAGTGCATCATTACCAAATGGTGCTGATGAAAATAAGACTATTTCTGTTAGAGGTTTAGTCGTTTATGAGGAGGGTGTTTGGAGTGTTCATGCAGATGAAATCAAAGTGGGATGCCCGTCGAAATATGAAGCAGCCGACTAACCGTTGCCTTGATATGGACCTGCATTGGCCTCAGCATGGGCTAGGAGGGGGGTTGGCGTCCCCTGTACCGCAAATCGCAACATGGCGGTCCGAACGCCCGGGAGCGGCAGAACCGAGCATCGCAGGACGCATCTGTGGACGTTGATGCCTCGCCTTCATGAGATCGTGGTTATGTAGAACTGTATTCGGAGGAGAACAGAGATACAATTGTCGGGGGATTAGGTCAGGCCAGGAATGGAGCAGCCCTACCCGAAGCCAATGATGCCGTGAAGAAC
>PBMO01000044.1 GCA_002722595.1 Methanobacteriota archaeon
AACCCGAACCAACTGAGGGTTGTATGGATGCCAATGCAACCAACTTTGATTCATCAGCCGAGATTGATGATGGATCCTGCGCATATCCAGAGCCAGAGCCAGATCCCGTGCCTGAGGAAAATTCTAGCAGTGATGAGGGGTTGAATATTGATAATTCGGATGATACCGAAACTAGTGGGAGTATTACTGATGGCCGTTTATTCAGAATAATTTTCCTAATAATAGCCTTATCAGTGTGTGTATTAATCGTCACGATATTCAATCGAACGAAGGATTGAGGAGACTAGAAATTAGAATAAAATTCTAGGTAATCTTGCATCATCCTTGCACCCGTGAATTGCGATGAAGTCTCGATACTTTGTTTCATTATGTCTGGCCAAACCAGTTCACGATTCCTCCACGCAGGTATGATTTCATGTTCTAAAACATCGAGGATATTCTTTGCATCTCTATCGTCATCTCTGTTGTCTTCGCCATTTCCTATGGCCCATCCATTTACACCATGAACACATGCTTCTGGCCACCATCCATCGAGAATCGAACAATTTGGAGTTCCATTCATTGCAGCTTTCATTCCTGATGTACCAGATGCTTCCATGGGTCTAATTGGATTATTCAACCAAATATCAGATCCAGCAGTCATAATCAATCCCGTCGTCATAGAATAGTTTTCAAGAAAAACGACTTGTATGTCATTTTCGATTTCTTTAGCCCCTTCAAAGATACTCTTAATCAGCAACTTTCCGCCTTGGTCCTTTGGATGTGCTTTGCCTGCAAATACAAATTGAATATTTCCTGCTCCAATTTTTTCCAGCTGTTTTAGATTTCTGAATATTAGATTTGCCCGTTTGTATGTAGCAAATCTTCGGGCAAATCCAATAGTCAAACGATCTTTTTCTAATTCAACCCCCGTCTCTGAGAAGACTAATTGGCGCAAATCACTTCGTGCCTTTTCCTTAGTTGTAAGTAGTTCCTCTGGTGAGAGGGCGACGGATGCTAGCAGTTCTGGATTATCTCTCCAATCAGGGATTTTTGTATCGAATAGTTCCTTGAATGCATCTGATGTCCATGTAGTATGGTGAATACCATTTGTAATTGGATGAATCTTAGTCCCAGGAAACATTTTCTCAGCTACTTCTGAGTTTAGAGAAGATACAGCATTGATATTCCCGCATAAACCAATTCCTAAGTGACTCATTGAACAGTTATCTCCACTTTTGGCAATTTCTCTGATATCGGGTGGCATAATTTCTCCCAGAACAATTTCAACATCGTCCCATGGAAACCGGTCATGGCCTGCAGGGACAGGCGTATGTGTAGTAAACAGAGTTCGCTGCTTCAACTCCTCCCTAGTCCAACCTTGATACAACATTTCTAGGGCCGCAAATGCACAGTGTCCTTCATTGAGATGTAACCCTGTGATTTCATGCCCCATTGCTTGAATCGCACGTATTCCTCCGACTCCGAGCAAATACTCTTGGCGAATTCTCATTGAATTATCACCACCATAAAGCCGGTTTCCAAGACCTGCATGTTCGGGTAAATTGTTCGGATGGCGAGTATCGAGGAAGTAGGTCGGAACCCCTTTGATTTGATACAACCAGACTTTCGAATGAAGGGTATTACCATCTAGAGGGAGTGCGATTTCCACACCAGTATCTGACATGAATTCTTCTGGATTAATTTCACTATATGTCTCGGATTGGTTGCCTTGTTCATCGAGATGTTGTTTTCCATAACCCTCACGATAAAGTAAGGTGCAGCCAATCAAATCGAGTTCTGAATCGGCTGCCGATTTGATGTGATCGCCAGCCAACACACCGAGTCCACCTGAATATGTGTGAAGGTCGCTTTCAAAACCGACTTCCGCTGAGAGGTATGCTACACTCATCCGAACCAGCCCGGTCCGCTTCCACAGTTCTATGAATGTGCCTAATCGGTATTTTCTGTGGAACGGGCCAAAGAATCCCATTTCCCTGCACTTAATTCGGGCCAAGAGAATTGCCAATTCCAATTCCCATTCGTTTGGCCAGGGCGATTCATTCTCGCATTTGAACCAAGACCAATAATGTCTTGCAACGGTATAATTGCAATAGGAGATGGAGATTTCATTGCTAAACGAATTAGAGTGTCACAAGCGCTTTCTCCAGCCAATCCTAATTGGTTCACGCGTGTTTTTCTTTCCTCAGAAGAAGTTTCCCACCATCCCGCAGTAGTGTCATTATCATGGGTTCCTGTATAGGTTATCGTATCAGAAGTTATATTCTGCGGGTTATGTGGGTTGTCATCATTTTCATCATCGAATCCAAATTGTAATACAGACATTCCAGGTATGTTGTGTTTCTGTCGTAAATCGATTACCGATTTTGGGATAATTCCAAGATCTTCTGCGACGACAATAGTATCTCCTGCGACATCGACTAATACTTGCAATATCTCTTCCCCCGGTCCATCTTCCCAACTTCCATTCCGGGCAGTTTTCTCTTCACAAGGTATTGCCCAAGCTGATTCAAAACCCCTAAAATGATCGATTCGAATAATGTCAAACATGCTACATATTCGCGCCATTCTCATTTTCCACCAGGTGAAATCATCGTGTCGATGTGCATCCCAATTGTACAACATTGTGCCCCAGCGTTGTCCATCTTCACTGAAGTAATCAGGTGGGACACCTGCCACAACATCAGTCTTGAATAATTGAGGCCTAACCCATACATCTGCACTATCCTTTGCAACAAAAATTGGCAAGTCGCCAAATAACTTGACACCTTTTTGTGCAGCATAATGCCTCAATATAGCCCAATCTCTACTGAAACGAACTTGATTTACAATTCGCCCTCGTACTCTTGGCATTTGTTCTTGAAGTATCCTATCAATCGCTTCAGGGTGACGATTCCTAAGGGGTTCATCCCACTCATACCATGGGCGTTCATCATTCATTTCTTTCAATACATCATATAATGCCCAATCCCATGCCCAATGGGCATTAACCTGTAACCAAGTTTGGATGAGTTCAGAATTTGGCTCCTCCTCAAATGTCGGGTCGCATAGTTTCACCCAACCAGCAAACGCACTCGTGCTTGCGTATGGACTTCCGTGTTCATCAGGAGGTGTTATTGGCAAAACTTGCCAAATATTGATCCCCGAATCAGATATCAAATCAACAAAGGTAAAAGCATCAGGTCCTAGTTTTCCGGATGGTAATGAAGTGATATGACACAGAACCCCGGACTCGCGCATATTCTGTCTGCAACCGGGGAGGTGGAAAACCTTTGATGTAAATCCGACTCGCAGATGTATGCGTAGGGTTGCTTTGGTACTTGTCGGATTATTTTTGGTCCCCTCTTTCCTCTCTATAATTCAAGCCGAAACTCCTGATGACATCATTCTTGATGGCTCATTAAGTGATTGGCCAAGCGATTCACTTGAGGTTACCGATTCAAACGGAGTCACTTTCAGAATGACTTGGAATGAAACCGATTTATTCTTTGGCTGGAGTGGCACTGATTGGGAAAGCGAATTGGAAGGAGCAGATTTATTCGTTTATCTCAATACTACAGACGGAGGTAGCCCGGTATCCAAAGAGTGGAACTCAGTACAGACACTTCCATTTGCAGCCGATTATGCATTTGTACTCGAAGATAATGACTATTTCTCACTACAAACAAATGATGGTAGTGGATGGGTCGAGAGTGTAGAATCACCTTCGGCTTGGGTTGGTTGGTCAGGCAATGAAAATACAGAATTTTCATTGCCCCTATCAGGACTTGGAAATCCCAATGACATAGGTGTCGTTGTTTGGGCCCAGTGGCAGGATGAAGGGAATGTATGGACCTCTTTCCCACAAGATAATCCTGCCTCAAATAACGGTGCTGAAATATTCACTCACTGGTATCAGATTGAGAACATGACTACAAGCCAATCAAGTTCTGATGTAAGTGTATTGACCTCTGAAAACCCAGTCGACAAGGTTGATGATGCACTAAACATCGCAATTATATTTCATCAGCATCAACCTTACTACAAGAATCAGTTAACAGGTATGTATGAGATGCCATGGGTTCGCGTTCATGCTATGACTGAGTACGTAGATAGTCCGGGAATACTAGGATCTACGGATACAAAGGTGACATACAACTTAGTGCCCTCCTTCGTGGAACAACTTATTGATTATGCGAATAACGGGGTTCTTGATGTTCATACAGATATCGCTCGCCGTTCTTGGAACTCTGATGGCTATCCGAATGCAACTGCGCTAGAATTACATACGATGCAATTCCAGTCATTTTGGAATTCTGGATGGATTTACAATGTTTCAGTAGATGACTCCAGAGTAGGTTGGCTACAACCCTCAAGTGCGCGCTACTCTGAATTGTATGATATGACATTGCACAACCTCAAACCCGCGACAATCATGGATGATACATTACTAAATCCTCAGGATTTCCTTGATTTGCAGGTATTGTGGTATTTGTATCAGTTCAGCCCTTCATACGTTCAAGGGCAATACAATTCAAGCCACCGTGATCAAGGGCTGATTGATTTGTTCATGCAGAACGGCCAGTACACATTATCTGATTTGACATACGTTCTCGATGCCCAAGAAATTCACATGTCGAACATCTTGCCGATGTATTCGGAATTGGCTGCTAATGACCAAGTTGAGTTGACGACGACGCCGTATTATCATCCGATAATGCCGCTATTGATGATGGATGGGTGGACATTTGAGGACGGTATTCGAGTCAACAAGGAATCATGGCCAGAGGATGTAACAGAGCATCTAGAGACTGGTATGGACTTGTTTGAGCAAGAACTTGGGTTCAGACCATCTGGAATGTGGCCCAGTGAACAATCTGTGTCTCCGGCCATGGTTCAACCAGTCGCAGATGTTGGAATCGAGTGGATGGTAACTGATGAGCTCAATCTTGAGGAATCAACAGACACATCAGGCCAAAATATCGACGTCTCAGTCGCCTCAAATCTCGCTACACCCTGGATGGTGGGTGATGTTGCAACTGTATTCCGGGACCGTGTAATCAGTGATAGAATCGCTTTCCAATATGGCTCGATGACACCCGAAGCGGCGGTTTCAGATTTCCTCGCATATTGCGATAATATTCGGCAGCAATTACTTGATGAGGGTAAGGATCCAAGCGAACACCTCCTAACAGTTGCTCTTGACGGCGAAAATTGGATGTTCATGTCAGAATTCCAGCATCAAGAAAATGGTCGACCATTTACCGAAGAATGGTTTGGGAGGTTAAGTACACACCCAACCGTAGTGACAACAACACCTGGTGAATTCCTTGAGAAGAATCTCACTTTACCTGAAATCGACGTGATTGGCACAGGTTCATGGATTGATGGCACCCTTTCAACATGGGCAGGAGAGGCTGATGAAAGCCTTGCTTGGCAGCGCCTCGCAGAGGCACGCCAAGCCTTGGTTGCCTTTGAGGCAGAAAACCCCAATGACGCAGGCCTAGGGGATGCTTGGGAAAGTCTCTACATTGCAGAGGGAAGCGACTGGTTCTGGTGGTATGGACTGGATCAAGACAGTGGTTACGATGAAATGTGGGATGTTTTGTTTAAAGTACATCTTTCGAATATTTATCGAGCAGTCAACCTCGACCTCCCGCCTTACTTACTCGACCTTTGGACAAACCCGGCTCTACCTGAAACGCCCTATGGAGGTGTTATCGAACCGATGATTGACGGCATTGCACTACCCGGCGAGTGGGATGGTGCTGCAATGTATGATGCTGGAATCGATGACGAGTTGTTGGACATTGAGTCATTCCACCTAGGATATGATGCATCCAACGTCTACGTTCGTGTAGATCTTGGCAGTACACCAGAAGAGTGGGAAACGTTGGATTTGACAGCCTCGCCGGATGTGTCGATTTATTTCATGCAACCGAATGCAATAAATTTCAACGAGGTTGAGACCAATTTCAGGACCTATTATGGCAATACTGTGCTAGGCTTCCCTGCCAAGAACATGATATCATTCAACTTCGGTGAATTGTGGGAAGATGGGCGAGCAAAGTACGATATTTTCGAAGCAAAGGGGAAGGTTGGCGAATCAGAACGATGGAATTTGGCTGGTCAGTCGATTCTGGGTGGTTGTGCAGTTGACGAAGTATTTGAATTTCAGATTCCTTGGTCTGATATTGGTCTCGCTCCGCGGTATTCTACCCGCGTCAAAGTTGTGACTAGCTTGCAAAATTCCTTTGCATATGGTGATGGTATTGATGTTGAGATAGCCCCACCAGCACCTGCTGAAATGGTTATGCCCGACTTGGAAGAGTGGGTGACCTTGCTTGATATTGAGGATGCGGTAGGTGATGAAACTGGAGATGGTGATTACACTTACCCTCTAGCAGGTGATTTCTCTCCAGGTTCGGGTCTATTCGACATCACGAATCTCAAAGTCAGTCAAAGTGAATGGAATGCACGTTTCGAAGTCACATTCGCCGAAATGACAGATTATTGGGGCTTGGCAAATGGGTTTAGCCATCAAATTATACAAATTTATGTTGATCAAGGCGATACTTCGTATGGAGAAACCGAGCTTCTAGATGGCGCATACGCGGTTGCCCACGATGATTGGGCATGGGAGGTTGCAGTCTCTGCAACAGGTGAACCTGGTGCAGTCAAATCTGTTAGTGCAAGCACTGGTGAGACCAGTGCAAAAGGAATTGAAGTTTCTGCCGACAAGGATTTGAAGACTATCACAATCACAGTATCTAAGAATGTCATTGGTGAAAATATCCCCAATTACAGATTCATCGTTGTTGCCGGTTCACAAGATGGCTTTGGAACTGGCAAGTGGCGCGATGTAGATGCCGAACCAAAGACGTGGCGATTGGGAGGGGGTGCAGACCCGAGCACCGTCGATGGCCGAGATTATGATCCAAACATCATCGACATGGTTCTAGATAATGGGACCGACCAATCTGAAATGCTCGATTCCTATGATGTCGCCTCGCAAACCTATGCAATACTGACTGGAATTGAACTGCCTGAGGTCGCACAACAGGTGTTTGGTGTGAGTGTTTCAAGCATTACTTCCTCTTCCGCAATTGTCTCATGGTCGACAACTAAGGCGGAGAATGGAATTGTCAGTTGTGCTAACAATTCGTTTGAAACCTCTGAACCCGCACTTTCTCATGCATTACAGGTGAATCAATTGGCTGCAGGCACATCTTACAATTGCACAATATCTGTAGAGGGGACCTCTCCAATGCAGATATCCTTCAACACATCCACAGAAACGGATTTGAAACCACCTGAGGTGCTGAACCTCGCTGTTGAAGTCCTTGAAGGTGGCTCGCTTAGAGTGACATGGTATACAAGCGAAGAAGCGACTGAATCAATTGAAGTCATAGGTCAGGTGTTCACCGGGGACACTGTAGCACTTCGCAAGAATCATGATATGACGATTACCCCCTCTAGTGACCTTCCTGCACTTGAAACACACACTCTAACTGTCACTGCTATTGACGCTTCAGGAAATGCAAACACTTCCAGTGTCGATTTCATAATTTCTGAGGAAGATGCAACATCGCCGTTACCTGATGAAGATTCAGAATCAAGTATAACCGAAGATGATTCAGATGAGAAAGCAAACATAGGTGACTTACTTGCCGATCCAATCATTCAAATCGCTCTTTTGTTTGTAGTAATATTTGTGGTCATAGCAATTATCAGGGTCTCAAGGAATGAACTTGATTACCTATCCGATATTGAAGAGAGTCAACTCTTTGATGAAGACTAGACAAATGGGATTGCTGCCATTGCATGTGTGTGCAGATTAACTACTGTAAGAATACATGGTTTTGGTTGAAACCCGAGCATCCTCTGATAATCGGTTTGATCCTGCCAAGTACTACTGTGGACAAGATTGACACCTTTGTAAGTTTCAATATGGTGCCCATGCACATGTCCGGTGACAAAAATATCTGGGACTTCGGCGATAACAAGCCTGTCTTCTGGTTCGGGTGAAAGTGGTGTTTTACCCCCCCAAGACGGTGCTAGGTGACGTCTGTCAATCATAGCACGCATAGCAGCCTCAGGTGTATCAAAAGTGACGGTTCGAAGGCTAGAGACGAAGTCCATTATCGAAACACCGTGATAGGATAAAACACGTACTCCGTTGAGACTAAAGTCACATGGATTTCCAACAAAGAGAGTATTATTGTAGTCTGTTTGTAGTTCAGGATCCAATGCTGGTTGTGGCTCAGCAGGCCTAACTGCGTCATGATTGCCTGGTAAAAGTAGGACCTCAACCCAATCAGGTAGTTCTTGTAACATCGTACCTAATCGAGAGTACTGGTTGAATAAGTCAGGAATATTCAATTCTTTATCTTGGCCAGGATAAATACCAACTCCATCTACACCATCTCCACTTATCACAAGGTATCGGATTGTTTTAGCAAGTGGGTCATCGTGAAACCATCGAATCATTTTATGCCATTGTGGCTCCAAGAATGTCTTACTTCCCAAATGCAAATCTGAGATGAACGCAGCACTTACAGCTTGGTCCTCGCTCGATCGGCGCTTGTTATGCTGAGTTAATGGAGGGAAATGGATATCCTCGACGTATATGATATCTCCCGTTTGACTGAAATAACCACTGACACCAATCGCATCATCATCCATCAAACCAGCATGTACAATCGTCTGGTTTTCATCCTCCTCATCACGTTGGCTTAGCAGGCAGGTGACTTGTCCAGATGAGTCTTCAAGAGAGAAAATCAGATGCCCATTTTTGGTGGTTCTCGGTTCATTTACTAAACCAATTATTGTGAACGCATCATCCCGATTATTGTAACGCTTCCGATAGCGTATAGCTTCATCAACGCCGATTGGGCGATTTGGCAGATTCTTGTCCAAAATCAGCCTCCTAATTTGCTTCAATCGGTCATTGAAACAGGATCTTATATCCTCTTTCTTACCTTCCGTCACGCTATTCCCTGTTATGTCGAAATGCACGGTTATTTCGGCATCAACATCCTTCGCATGTATCGGGAAATCATCAAGTCGGTAATGGTCCAATTGATGCATTCTTGGTGCCGGTTTTGGCTTGGGTTTTTCGATTGGAGCAATTGTGCGGGCGATTGGTTCAGAAATTTTGGGTTTCTTCTTTATCTCCGAAAGTAATTTGTCCAAGAGATTTTCATCCAAGAGTCCTTTGTGCCCCCCAGCATTTGCAGCCTCAATAAGGGGCTCAATTTTTGGTAGTGCAAGTAATCTATCACGCACAGAGCGCGCAGGCAGAAGTCCCGCTTGCATCACCTTCCGGTGAATTTCGGCCCAGTCCGTATCGCTCACAAGCCCAAACCGCGTCGCGACCGTTCAAAGGCATTACTGCGACTCCTTTGGGCCGATTTTAGCTGATTTTCGGGTAGCGGTATGCCTAAGAACGCCCGTTAGGGCCGCAAAACCGTGAGTGAGGAAGCATCCATACTCGCGGCCCGATTAGTGCGCCGTCTGAAGAAGGAAGGCCTTAGCCTTTCAACAGCAGAATCATGCACGGGTGGATTGCTAGCTAGTACATTTACTGATATCTCTGGAGCATCCGAATGGTTCGTGCAAGGATGGGTGACATATTCCAATGAATCCAAGATAGCCCAACTGGGTGTAAGTCCAAAGAAATTTGAGAAAAAGGGTGCAGTTAGCCATGATGTTGCATTGGGTATGGCAAAAGGTTCTCAGAGTGCTTCAGGTAGTGGTGTTAGTATATCCATAACGGGAATTGCAGGCCCAACAGGTGGTAGCGAAAACAAACCAGTTGGAACAGTGTATGTTGCAGTTTGTGTTGGGGAGTCTTACCTTGTTAGGAGAGGTGAATTTGGTGGAGGCGATCGCGCATCAAATAAGCATTCATTCACGATTTTCGCAATACAGAAGGCCATTGAAGCATGGGATGCACATTTTGGCCGTTTAGAAGCAATGCGAATTGCTGCAGCAGCAGAGCAAGATGCTGGAGAAGAGATTGAAATTGATTTAGACCAAGCACTTTCATCAATAAATCCTAATTTGGACACATGGACTGAAAACACAAATTGGTCAGATGAAAAAGTGACCAATACTATTGAGCAATTGGGTAAGGATTCTCTGGGTGACGACGCAGAGTGGTTGGAAGAGCAGTAGAGTGGATCCGACCAGATTTGAACTGGTGATATTCGCCTTGTAAGGGCGACGTCATAACCGCTAGACCACGGACCCGCAATTATTCGGGTGAGGTTAGGGGATATGAGGTAAACCCCCCCGCAGCCTTTTGAGTGAGGAGCATAATTAGGAATCAATGCCGAGTAATCGGACATCGACACGACGACTGGTAAATCGCCTCAGAGATGCTGGTTTACCAGTTTCAGAAGATATTTCAGCAGCAATGCATTCTGTCGACATTGGTCGGTATACTGATTATGATCTGGAACCATTTTGGTATGATAGGCCCCTCGTTTTTCTTGAAACCGATCGCGGCGGTGTGAAAACAATTTCAGCCCCACATATGATTGTGAATATGCTTCATCATCTTGAATTAGAAACCGGACAAGAGGTACTTTTGTTGGGTGCTAAGGGTGGCTACATTGCAGCACTAATTGCACACATCGTTGGCCCAGAAGGAGGTGTTGTTGTCGTAGATCCTTCCAAAGAAGTTGTGACTCATGTCAGGGAAAAAATCAAATTCGTGAATCAAACTCACAATGTTCGGGTGCGAAAGATGCGGCAAGTAGAACATTGTCCGCCACAATTACCTGAACCATTGGATCGTGTATTGGTGACGGGTTCTTTGACCGAGTTGCCTAATTGGCTTGAATCTAGAATATCAGAGGGCGGCTTTGCAATTTCACCAATGGGTGGTCGTTTCTCTCAACGTTTAATCAAGCGTGAACGAGCTGGAGATGATTGGTTTGACACGGACTTAGGCGGGGTTCTGTTTGGCCCTGTCGATATAGCAGAAACTGAACCAGAACCTCTGTCTGCAGGATCAATTGGGGAGTTACTCCGAGAGAGTGCAATATTGGGTGAAGAAATTGGTTTGTTTTCGGATGAGATAATCCATCGACTCAATAATCTGGCACAATCTCTCGAGGATTTACCTGCGGATTTACGACCATTACCGGAGCCAGATGAAATTGATGATGAAATACCATGGGCATTCGATATAGAATTATTTGAGAACGAGATGCATCCTGTTATTGATCTACTTAATTCAGAAATGGATTGGTTAGCAGAAATATGGAGTGTTCTGATTACACTTGTTGATGTGCGGTTAATGCAACCAGGTTCACCCGATGTGGAAGATGAAGAAGACAGAGTCGGTGGTTTTGGGCGACACAGCGACCTTGTCCCGTGAACCCTATACGCGAGTTCCTACCCCCTCGAGATGTCCCTATGCTCCAAAACGAACTTGCCCGCCTCAAACACAAGGACATCCGTCAACGCCGGATTGCTGTCCGTCGTTTGTTTGAAATCGATGATTCCGCAGCATTATCTGCATTCATGGATTTTTTAGATGAAGATGATGATTGGTTTCAGGATAAAGCAGTAGCAGCAATGCGGCGCTGGGTCAATAGTTCGCATCGAAAGGTAGTAGTTTCTCTCTCGATTCGAAAAGAAATTCGCCTTCGCATACTTGCTTCTGAGTTATCAACTCGATTAGGTTCGGAAGGCCTTACCATTTTGTCAACATTATGTGAAGATGAGGAATCAAGTGTTTATCGTGAAGCCTGGAGGGCGAGATTACACATTGATCCTGGTTCAATACCAGTTGCAATTCGTCATGAGGATTACATTGTTCGCAAAATGGCGATTCGTAACTCTGGAGACATTCAATTCCTCGTTAATATGCTTGATGACACAAACTCACATGTTCGTGAAACAGCGCTTAATCAGTTGAACGAACTTGGTGCAAACATCGATTCTTTTGGTGAACATATCTTTGGCCCACACAGTTTAGAAATTGCACGTATGTGCCTTCCCAATCTAATCGATTCCGGAGAATCTGGTAAAATATCAGAACTTTGTAAGGATCCTGAACCAAAAATGCGCAAGATACTATGTGACAGCCTTGGTTCTGTAAATTGGATGCAGTGGGACGATGTTGTTGATGCAGCAATGAATAGTAATGATCCATACTTACTTCCTCGATTGTTACGTTCTCGCCGTGAAAAATCTGCTGATGATTTGAGAATCGCTTTGCTTAATCAAGGCCGCCCCGAGTCCAAAGTACGAGTACTTGAGCACCTACATGGGCGTGCAGTAAGTGAATCGATTCGCGAATTGTTGCCAACCTTAATTGAGGATTCTAATAAGTTAATATCTCAGGTTGCTACGAGTTTATTGAAAGACTACGAGGATTTGGGGGCTAATTGATGCGACTTTTACTTGGAAGTGGAGGTTTGCGAACCGCCGCCCGTCAAGCGGTGTATTTTGAAGAAATGAGTACATTATTCGAAGACTGTGAGGAGATATTATTCATCCCGTATGCAGGAAAAAATCACTCTCAATACACTAAGAGAATTGCTGATTTTTCAGAACCTAGTGGGGTCAATATTAGAGGGATTGAAACTTTTGAAAATCCCCTTGATGCGATTAAAAACGCCCAAGGTTTGTATGTTGGGGGTGGTAACACTTTCCTCTTGAATTCCTTTTTGCATGCAAACAATCTGCTTGAAATCGTTCACAAGCGTGTTTTTGATGGAATGCCATATATGGGCGTGAGTGCAGGTGCAAATGTAGCATGTCCTACAATGCAAACAACCAACGACATGCCGATTGTGCAACCACTATCATTTTCTGCCTTCAACCTTGTACCGTTTCAAATTAATGCCCATTATCATGATGGCAATATATGGATGAAAAATGGAGATAGTTTCCATGAGCATTATGGAGAAACTAGAGCTCAAAGAATTCGGGAATTTCACGAGCACAATACACAACCAGTGATTGGGCTTTGTGAGGGTTCTTTTCTTCGATGGACTGGAGAAACAGGTTTATTGTTGGGAGGGGATGCTACAGTCTTCCACCAAGGGATGGATCCGGTAATTTACAATCCAGGAACCATTTTTGATTTACAATTATCAAATGTCGTTGCTGATTGAGCGTGCGATAACTAGGCGCTGCACTTCTTGCGTCCCTTCATAAATTTGAGTGATTTTGGCATCTCTGAAGAATCTCTCAACAGGGAAGTCAGTTGTATATCCATACCCACCCAATACTTGGACAGCACGTTCCGCAACCCACATTGCAGTATCTCCTGCAAACAATTTGGCCATACTGGCTTCTTTTGTATGGCGGTGCCCATCATTGTGGTAATGTTCGTCCTTTGCCCAAGCTGCTTTGTAGACAAGAAGGCGGGCGGCTTCTACTTGAGTTGCCATATCTGCTAGATATGCAGTAATCATCTGGTGCCGAGCAATTGCCACTCCAAAGGCTTCCCTTTCGTGTGCATATTTCAGCGCTGCTTCGTATGCACCTTGCGCAATACCCAATGCTTGGGCTGCGATACCTATCCGCGAATTATCAAGTGCATTCATCGCTATTGGGAATCCCTTCCCTGGTGATTTCAGCACATTTTCAATGGGTACTACACAATTTTCTAAAACAAGAGTGCAGGTATCACTACTGCGGATTCCCAACTTGTCCTCCTTCTTACCAACTGTGAAACCATCAAAACTCTTCTCTACAATAAATGCTGTAGTACCTCCATGTTTCTTAACGCCATAATCTGGGTGATCTACATCCTTTGCGAACAATACATAGATGTCTGCACTGGCTCCATTTGTCACCCACATTTTTTCTCCAGTGAGGAGGTAGTGTGTCCCATCGTCAGACAACTTAGCCTTACAGGTCATAGCAGCAGCATCTGTTCCAGCTCCGGCTTCAGAGAGTGAATATGCACCCACTTTATCGTCGGCTAGCATTGGCAGATACTTTTGTTTCTGCTCTTCAGTTCCGTGGATTACGATTGTTTTTGCACATAGTCCTACATGGACACAAAAGAATACTGCGAAAGATGGGTCTACACGAGCAAGTTCCTCAACAATGATTGCCTCGGTAATGTCGTCAAGTGGGACGCCACCATACTCATCGGGTATTGTACAAGATTGCAATCCATATTGAATAAATTCCGCCCATTCTTCCAATGGTGGTTGCTGCGCTTTGTCTCTCGACAAACAAGTGGGTGCAAGCACTTCTTCTGCGAAGTCCCTTACCATTTCTCGAATCATGCTTTGTTCTTCAGTCTCTTGGAATTGCATCGTGATTGCCCCATGTTGGCCAAAGTACACTTATTGATAATGATGTGTGAGGAGCAACCCCAATATTGGAGGCAGATATAGAAAAATCCCTTAGCGATTTATTGAAATAGAGTGCCATTACGCCGCATTTTGAGGGGAGATTTATGACAGAAGAATATCTTGAGTTCAGTATCTTGTCTGATAGGAAATATACACGCAACAGTCTTTGGATGCAAATGGTGGACAAAGATGATGGTACTTGGAAGATCGGTGTAGCCGATGACTTAGTTCAAGAATTAGGGGATATATTGAGAGTAAATATGGCAGTACTTCCAAGTGATGCATTAGCAGATAACGCAGTATCCGAAACAGAGTTTGATTTTGGTGATGTACCTGATGCCTTTAGCGAAGGAGACGTACTATTTTCGGTACGTGCTGCAGAGGACCATGAAACCTTCCTATCACCTTGTGCTGGAAAAGTGGTGGAAGTCAACAATGAACTTGAGGCGCAGCCAGAGAGTATCACAAATGACACATATTCGGAGGGTTGGGTATTACTCATCAAACCCCATGACTTTGATGAAGATCAATTATTGGATGCAGATGAATACATCGAATACCTAAGCGGTGATTAATCACGGCCAACCAACTCTAGGCCAGTTCTCTGGTTCGGTATTCTTCCACTCAAGACTGTCAAGTAAGGCAATAACAGTTTCAATTTCGCTGAGATTATCCTCAATTTGGATTCTAAATAGCCATTCCTTGAGTCTTCCAAGCCGTATGCCTGGTTGGAGCCCAGTTTCCAGTGCCAATTTGTGACCATCAATTAAGGGAGAATTTCCTGCAAGGAGAGCTGGTAGATTTTCCAATTCTGAAACAACAAAAGTAGTTTCATCAGGATTCAGAGTCCTTTCGATACTCAAGTGTGCATCGACCAGTTCGCCAACTGAGTGGCGATACATTCGCAACTCTTGTTCACCTGATGGCAAGTGACCTAGCAAACGGTGCAGTCGCGCAACTACCTTTTTCTCATTGTTTGAAACTCGGAGTGCTTGCAAATCATGCTCTATCACGCGCCAGCGTTCACTCGGAATTGAAGTGGCTAGGATAACTAATCTACAGGCGAATAATTCATCTCCTGAATAATCTAATTTTGAAACCAAATCCGCATCACCATCCCATCCAGGTAATATCTTGCTAAGCATGCCATCAGAGCGCATTTTTCGCAATATTTCTCCACAATTGGGATTGCTCAATATTCGCTTCAATTCCGACCAAATCCTTTCCGGTGAAACATTGTCGATCATATCTGAGCATTCAATTAAGGCTTGGTTCAATTCCGTATCCGGTTGCCATACCCCATTGTGTCCTTGATCCATGAAACGGTATGCTCGCATCAGTCGAAGCCCATCCTCTCTCAGACGTTCTGAAGCAACTCCGACAGCAGAAAGGATAGCTAATTGTAGATGCTTTTGTCCAGAATATGGGTCATAAATCACGTTTCTTGCCAAGTCTATAGCCATTGAATTTATTGTGAAGTCTCTCCTAGACAAATCTTCCATCAGAGATGTACCAAAATCAACATTGTCTGGACGACGACCATCTCCATAGGTGCTCTCTGTTCGCAGTGTTGTAGTTTCATAGTGTATATCTGAATCACTTACACGAACTGTTATGGTGCCAAATTGGAAACCTGTGTCAATTGCACGAGGGAAAATTTCCAACACCTCTTGCGGCTCGAGTGTTGTTGCGAGATCCAAATCGGTCCATTTTTTTCCAAGTAATGCATCTCGTACGGTTCCACCAACTAACCAGACACCTCCTCCATCTGAAGCAATTCGGTTGCATACTTCTCGAAGGGATGCAGGTAGCGTATTTTTCCACTCCAAAAGGGCCTTTGGAAGTGGCGAACCAACGAGGTCGGCCTGTTGACCTTCTATCCACGCCACTTCCCCCATGGAACGGTCTTACATCATAACTAACATCATCCTATCGTAATCATAAGTGATTTGAACAACAGTTGGCTGGGTGTTGCATGGAGGTCGACCTTGTTTCCATAGGTTGGCTGAAACCACATGAAGAGGTCAAGCCAAAGAATGTTGATGTTCTGCACGAAATGACTCTTAGATGGAGTGCATATACCAAACCACTTCTCGTGGATAGTCAGACCGGAACAATACTCGATGGGCATCACAGATACCATGTTGGTGTTCGTCTTGGTCTTTCTCGATTGCCAGTTATAATGGTGGATTACTTGGATGATGATGGGATTGAACTCGATGTTTGGCCCGCTAGTGGTTATCAATCACTTACAAAACGCGAGGTTATCGACATGGCATTGTCAGAAGAGGTATTCCCTCCCAAAACAAGTCGGCACCGATTCAGTGATCATCTTCCACCGATTGCAATCCCGCTTGACATTCTGAGAATTGCTGACTAGCCAATTTTGTGCTGATCATTATCGTCTTTCATGACTACGCTGTCATGGTATGTGTCACCAGATTTGACATGGATGTTCACGCCTGAACCACTGCTTTCGCTTTTCTGAATCTTGCGTACCCTTCCTGCTTCTTCGAAAAGCCCAGCCTTTTCATATGATTCAGCGGCTTTATCCCAATTCAGTGCAACCTCAAAATTACGCGCCTCCATGGCCCACTGGGCGGCCGATTTTGATTGGCTGATAGGTGGTGCAATTGCGACAGGTTGTTGTTGAACCACAGGGGCCTGCTGTTGGATGTATGTTTTGTGCACTACTTGTTGAACTGGTTGATGAGGAACATAGATGACTTGAGTTTGAGCAGCAAGCCTTGCTTTTTTTCCTGAATCAACAAGGCCTAAGAATGCAAAACCAATAAAGCAACAGCAAGTAAAAGCTCCGATTTGACCTGTTGTATCATCGCACAGATCATCAGACCAAAAGTCATCATATGGATCTTCGTCACAATTGTCATCTACACCATCACCATCTGAATCAATACCATTTCCTGATTCACTTGTGGGTACGAAAAAAAGGGAAACCGCAAAAATCCAGCAAACGATTGCTAAAGTCCACCCAATCGCGATTCGATTGCTACCAACTGCCATGGGTTCACCTACAATGTAATTCCACAGTGTGGGCAAACTTGCCAACCCACCTCTATGCTTGCACCACAGGATGAGCACGATGAACTTGGTGCCTGCTCAGCCGCAACTGGAGATTTGTTATCGTGACTCTTCTGGACAGATTGTTGTTCAAGGAATGTCTGCATAACTTCAGGCGTCAAGGCACCATTTTCAGCAGCCATTTTCAGCATCTCGCGTTGTAAATCATCTGTGTGCTGCTGGCGAGTAAGGTTTGCATCACTTTGCTGTTCCATACGAGCTCGTTTTGCAGCCTGGACTTGTTCAAATGCACTCATTGCAATGTCCATTTTACGTTGCTTCCCAGAAATCTCAATGTCTTGCCTTTCTGACAAATCTCTGCGTTCTGCTTCCCACTCTGCCTCTTGTTTACGGAGTTCAAGGAGTTCGGTTTCTAATTGCGCTTCTACCTGCCCGCGAGCTTTCGCTTTGGCTACTTTTGATTCAGCCTCGATTCTAGCGAGAGTCAGTGCTTGTTGGCGATCTATTGCTTCAATTGCGGTATCATTTACAAGATCCGCACGAGCAGCCATAACCTTGGTTTGTTGTTCATATGCTTGGAGTTTCTCTAGGTCTGTTTCATTGACAATGGCAAATGCTCTCAACATGGTTATCCCATATTGGTCGAACGATCCACGCATCTCTGCTCGCAGTGCCATTTCAATCAAATCCGCGAAATCAGATGAGCGAATTGCGTTGATATCCGGTTGCTTTGCAATTATTGGTTTTACAACACGGCTCATGATCTCATTTTCATACATGTTAACAAAGAAACCACGATTCAAAACCCTGCCACTATTCGTGAATATGTTTATCAGTTTAGGAACATTATCTCGCTGTATTTGGAGCCTGACATTGAGCATGCCTCTAACTACTCCTCCGTCTGCAGTTGCCCCTTCCATCTTGAATAGCAAATCCATTGGCCCAGTCATTGCGAAAATCATTTTGTGATCTCTGGAACCGACTCCGATTTTACTCCCCAACCATCGTGTAAATCCACCAACATAGTTTTTCAATACAGTTTCAGAAAGGATATCTTGCACTTTTCCATCAGCCATGATGACACAAGTTTCGTTTGGCTTCAGAACTATATTTTTAGCCGACCAAGATTGAATCGAACCTGAATCTATCATTCGAGCCACAATATCTGGACTATCTCTCCACCGATGTATTGACATTTTTTCACCTACTGTATATTTTTCAGAACAGATCTTCTTTCACTGAAGTGACCACGGACGCTGCTAACAAGCTGTCGAGTTTCTCTAAGTGCTTTGATTACATCACCACCTTCTGCAGCAGCCTTCTCGAGGTCATTACTCCGATTGACCGCCTTAACAAGCATTGTTAGAGTATCATGGTCATGTTTGATTAACTTCCCAAGAATCTTCTTGGAAGCGCTTGTTTGCTTACTGAAAAATGGATGTTCTCCTCCAGTTTCTCCAAGGTTCACATCATTCCGAAGAGCATCAATTTCTTCGATTGTAGATTGACAAGTTTTAGCTAACTTCACATCACCATCTCTGTATGCATCATCATGCACATTTTCCACATGTGTTCTAACTCGATCCGCACAACGCAATATTTCTTCTTTGACAGCTACATCTGTTTCTCTGCGCTTATCACGTTGGTAAGCACTGTAGCCTCCAACGATTAATCCGATTGCTCTGACGTAGGTTAGAGTATCTGCCGGATTGCCTATTGCCACTGTTCCACCCGTAGGGTGGTAGTTCTGTTCGTTATTGATTGCTTCGCCATTGTGTTTTTGCGAATGCATTCAATTCGTTTCAAATGCTTCAAGAATTTCTGAAGCAATAATTGTGACCAAACCAGAACCAAATAATGCGGATAAGAAAACCCAAAGATTTGCCAGACCGAATTCATTGGTGGGCGAAATGATATAGCCAAAACCAGTACTCAAATCAGCAGTATACGCGCCATAAATCACGACTGACAATAATCCAAAGACCGCTCCTACCAAAGATGCTCTTGAATTTATTCGATCCCATAGTGTTAGCAAGACAGGTAAGACTGTGGCAGCAGCAAGCAAGTCAGCGAACAAGAAAATCTCGAAAACACCTAGGGCATCAAATGTGAATCCGAAGACAGTCGGGCCAGTAGCTAGGTAAATTGCCAAAGGTATCATTCCGATAGTAGCAATTCTGGCATGTTGTAATTGCATTTTCCCGTCAGCAAGATCTCTGGTAATCGATGCAGAAACTGCATTTTGTAATGTGTCAACACTTGAGCATACTAAAGCAATTCCAAGGATTATGAATCCAGCGATTACCAGTATGTGGATGTCCTCTAGTAGCACGAAAAATGCCGCAGAGGGGTCTTGGGCCGCTCCTTTTGCAGCAGCCACAGTACCCAAGAATCCCATGATGAAAACCAGAGGGAAAACAAGGGTCGCTGCAAGTAGAGAACCTTTCTTGAGAGCATCTTCATTTTCCGACGCCCATGCTCTCTGCCAATTTCCTTGAGAGAACATTTCTGCAGCAGTGATGGCAACAACAAGTGCGAGACCAGATTGGAACGAGTCCATATAGGACATACTTCCAATGCTCCAATCTATATCCCCTTCAGGGTTGTATGCCTTTGCATCTGAAATTAATGAACTGAGATCTCCGGCAAATAAGATAAGGAAAAGTGCAACAATCAGCCAAAGTACAACCCATGCCTGAATCCTGTCAGTTCGAAGAGACGCAGGCAACCCACCATATGCTGTATATGCTGTGGTCACAATTCCGACTGCGAGCATAGGAATGATTGGTTCCATATCAGAGAGAACGTACATTGCCTTGCCGATTGCTGTGAACTCCGCAAATAGGAATGTAAACATGTATGCTACTGAAATCACGCCAACATAGAGTTGCATGGGCCGACCAATTCTCATTCGAACATAGTCAGCCAGCGTCACTCCATCCGGTAATTTTTCTCGTATCATTGGTCCGACATATGCCAAAAGTAGGAACGGAGTCGAAGCAGATACAGCATATCCTACAACATCCCAGAAACCACCCCAATAACCCACTTCACTAGGTCCGAACAGAATCCAAATTCCCATACCCGAGGCAAATAAACTGAGGCCAATTCTGAGCCAACTTTGTGTTCCTCTTGCTGACAGATATGCGTCACTATCAATTTCTTTTTCAGTCACTGCTTGGTATCCTACATAACCAAAAAACCCAAGCGTTGCAAGCATCAATCCATATGCAATATTTGTGTCCATATTTTCTCCCTCCGCTGGCATTACCCAGATCAGGTGTGTGGGTCGTCGCCCGGAGGCAACCTCTCAGCAAATGCTCCCCAGTATTCAGTCCTTGGGAAATGGATTATTCAACATTCTGACAGTCATTCGTCCGGTTGTAGGAATGGGTATCCCCATTCTTGAGGGATGTCGAGAGTGTGCTTCACACTTCGAGGACTAATCCAACGCAATAGATTCAATGGTCCACCGGCTTTGTCATTGGTTCCCGATGCTCTTGCACCTCCAAATGGCTGCTGAGCAACCACTGCTCCAGTTGGTTTATCGTTAATGTAGAAATTTCCTGCAGTAAACCGTAAGGCATTGAATGCAATTTCAATATCCACATCATTAGTGGCGAAAATAGACCCTGTCAAGGCATATTGGCTTGCTTCGTCACATATCTTTAGAACACCTTGGAAGTCATCATCCTCATACAGATATATAGTCAATACAGGGCCAAATATTTCCTCAACCATCGATTCATAATTTGGATCACTCGTGACTATAATTGTTGGCTCAATGAACCAACCAACACTGGCATCTGAACCACCTCCTGCAACTATCTCGCATACATCACTCGCTTTTGCCCGGTCAATATATCCAGTGATTTTGTCAAAGGCTCGTTGATCAATTACTGCAGTCATGAAATTGGTGAAATCACGAGCATCGCCCATAGTGATTTTCTGTACCTCTTCACAGAGTGGTTGTCCCATTCTACGCCACACTGATTTGGGTATGTATGCGCGCGAAGCAGCAGAACACTTCTGGCCCTGATATTCGAAGGAACCTCTGAGCAATGCGACAAGTAAGCCTTGTTCATCACATTCTGGATGGGCCACAACGAAATCTTTCCCTCCAGTTTCTCCGACAATGCGTGGATAAGATTTCATATTGGGAAGTGCTTCTCCTATGCGTTGCCAAAGACCCTGGAACACTGACGTAGAACCTGTGAAATGAACACCTGCAAAGTCAGGATTGTCAAGACAAACATCGGATATATCGGGGCCACTACTTGGTACGAAATTAATGACGCCAGCAGGTAGACCTGCTTCCATCATGAGTTCCATTAAGACATAATTCGAATGATACGAGTTGCGACTGGGTTTCCAAACAGCTGTGTTTCCAAGAATTGCGGGGGCACTGGGTAAGTTAGCCGCAATACTGCTGAAGTTGAAAGGCGTAATTGCTAGTACAAACCCTTCGAGTGGACGTATCTCAGTACTATTTTCTACACCCTTTGGAGACACCAATGGTTGATACATATCGTGGAATTGCCTCGCATAGAAACAGTTGAAGTTCCAGAAGTCGATTAGCTCACAAGCAGAATCAATTTCTGCTTGAAATGCAGTTTTACTCTGGTTGAGCATTGTAGATGCGTTTACTTTCATTCTCCATGGACCTGCTAGTAGTTCCGCACAGCGTTCAAAGATTGCACAGCGTGCCTCAAGCCCCATGTTAATCCACTCTTCCTGTGCATTAATTGCTGCTTGGCAAGCAGCCTCAATTTCTGTTTTCCCTGCTTGATGTACATTTGCAATAATATGTCCATGCTTGTGAGGTATTACTTGTGTTGAAGTATTACCTGTGTACACCTTTTCACCATTGATAATACAGGGGATTTCGACAACTTCTTCCATCTGGCGATCTAGCTCTTCTTGTAGTGCAATTCTTTCGGAACTACCTGGTGCATATCCAAGAATAGGTTCGTTAACGGGTTGGCTCGACATAAGGTCAACCCTCTCGATACAGTGTTTGATGGTTGCGAGACGCTACTGAGCGACTGCAGGCCTCAGATTCAGTTGCCCGACCAACCAATTTCGTCGAAGCAGACTATACAGCAGGGATCATGCCACCCCATTTGCCAATCAACCCAATGTGCCTCACAGACCCAACCATTCTCGTGACAAAAGGGACCCGAGCATCTGTGCTCAGTTTCATTTTCACAGGTTGGCATTTGACAAAATTTTGGTATCCAAATACTATGTTCACCCTCACCACTACATACACCACAAACAACAGAAATCCTGCACCTTCTACCTGGAATCCATTCAACATATGC
>PBMO01000045.1 GCA_002722595.1 Methanobacteriota archaeon
AATCATGATTACATCCCCATTGGTCAGTGTTCCACTTGAATCTGAATCAGAAAGCCACACAACTGTCGAACCATTTAATGCCCCATCGTCGCGCCCTTCGGTATCGCCGTCATCATTCACTACTGCAAGGCTAAACATGGTGCTATTGTCTTCATCACAAGTGAGTGTGGTCTCGCCCATGTCGTCAGTTTCTTCGACGCAATTTGCGAGCACAATGCTGTAGTCATCAAATGAACCTGCAAAGTCAAATTCTGCATCCGTAGTAACTACAAATTCCCGGTCTTCCTCTTCTTCAAGTACGAATGGCAATGCTTCGTATTCGAGTGTGGTATCAATTGTAAGCAGTGCATTGACTTCCTCTGTTGTGAGCATTCCAAGCTCCACGCTCGTACCATCGTACATGTCCATACTGAAGCCAGTCATCTCGCCAGTCATCATGTCAAACTCAACTTTCACAATACCTTCCTCTGCGGGGATTGTAGCTGTAATTCCCTCGACTCCAATTTCATATGTTGTACTTTCAGGGAATCCACAGGCATGTTCCTCAGTGGAATGATCACAATCATCATCCATTCCATCAAACATTGAAAGGAAGTCCATCGGATTAGGTATATCCATGTCCATGCCTTCATCTGAATCGTCTCTGTCACCTTCATCTGAATCGTCTCTGTCAAATTCATCAGAACCGTCACCGCAGTCGTCCTCGCCATCATTTACCCATTCTCGGGGAATAGTTTCACCGTTTTCGCAAGTAAAGTCATTTCCATCGGAATCATCTCCTCCATCTTCTGCGTAGTATCCCCAGTCGTCATCACCGTCAACACAAGACCCATCGACATCAATACAGACGCATGGTTCACCATCTGGACATTCTGGAGTAACTCCTGGCCCTTCTGGACACAGAATTCCTCCCATTGATTCAGCGTAGTCTTCACCGTCATTCGAACAGTAGTAAGTGCTCCCATCGTCATCACCGGCATCACTGCCATAAGAACACTCAAGCCATGCATCAATCGAGCTGATTGCAGCATCATAGTCGCCACCGTGAGAATATACTTGTTCTCCAACATCCATTTCACAATCCGATGAGAAATAAGTAGAAAAATTTGGTACAGTTTCAATATCTTCAGAAATTATTCCAAATTCATTACCTTCCAGTGCTGAAAAAGAGAACATTATTCCCCATTCTTCCGCATAACTCCTAGCCTCTTCTTGCGTTGCAACATCCATTACAGCATTTTCGTCCAAATACCCAATGACATCAAGTGGGTGATCCGACTCTGAGAGATTATTCAAATCCCCAATCATACCTGGCCCAGCCGAGTCCCATTCCGACATTACAACAATTAGCGTTGCCATTTCTTCATTTTCATCATCACAGGTTCCAATTGGCTCATCACAATTTCTGGACCCACAGGTTGTTGGATATAGTAGGCCATCTATGCAAGTAATAGCTTCGCCACAAGACATATTTTCATCACATGGCTCATCATCTGTTCCTACACATTGTCGATTTTCACAAATTTCACCGTTTGAACAGTCAGCATCAGTATCACAACCTGATTCTTCATCGTTTTCGAATTCGCAGGAACTATCCTCTCCAATACCTTGATTCCAAGTCCCACCACGTCTCTCGCAATCTTCTTGAGTCATCTCTGAATCACTATCTCCACGATCTCTTTCGTCATCATTTGTGACACAGACTCCCGCTCCATCTCTGTCCTCATCGAACATGGTTGTTCCTTCAGGACAAACGGTACAGTCGCCTTCTCCTGTGTCATCACATTCACTGCAAGATTCGTGACAATCGCTTGAAACATCATCCCAAGACATGGCTGAATGCATAAGGAATGATTCACCCATGTAACTTGCTTGAAGGATGGTTCCATCCCCATTTTCTTGGATAATCCAACTCTGTGAGATGGTCATACCAGAAATTGTGAGGTCAGTACCACTGTATGCTGTATTTTCATTCGCAGCAATTGTCGATATCATGGTGTATGCACCCATGTTCATATCTTGGTCGACACCAGAAATTGTAGTCGCAATACCCATGCTGGTTTCAGAAGATTCAGACTCCATCATTTCAACAAAATCACCAATCGAATTGTAGAGTGTATCATTAGTAATGCAGGTATCATCGTTAGTATCATTTTCATTATAGTTGAGGGCGTTGGGATCATTACATCCTGGAATAATTTCTTCATCGAGGATTTGTTCTTCTACACTTTCAGTCAAGCCTTCGATACATCCCGCCAATAGAATGCAAGTCGTCATCAGTAATACCAGTGCTTTGCGCATATCGCTCTGCTAACACCGGCAGTAGATAAACTGCATCCAATTAGTCAAATCACTTCTTTGTCATACATTCAGTTGATTCAAGGCGCGTAAGGATTGAATAAGGAAAACAGCACCAGTACGTAATAGAGGTTGTGTGATGTCAGAGGAAAAATCAGTACGTATGAGCCTTTTTGGTATTGCATTGATTCTACTTCTAGCTTTTTCCCCACTAGTAAATGCACAGCAGAATACAGTCTCCGCAACAATCCTAACTGAATGGGTTGATGATGGAAATGGAAATTTGACACATGGCTATCGCATCATACTTAGTGAGTCACTAACATTTTCAGAATTAGAAGAAATTTCGGTTACTATTGAGCATGTAGATGCAGAAGGAGATTTAGTAGATAATTGGGCATTGGATTGGACTGGAGGGAATAATACAGAATTAGCACTTGTAATTAATTCAACATTAAATTGGAAAGATAGCATAACCCTAGAAGTATTCCAAACAGGATGTTGTTCCCCCTCTACTCTCATTGGTTCACGTACAATTCAGGTTACAATCTGGAATGAACCTCTATCAGATCATGAGATTACGCGTGTTACAAATTGGGATATGTTACACTCGAGTAATGAACTCTCGGATAGTCAATCTTGGGATTTGTCTTTCATTGGACAAGGTTGGCAACAGAGGACGGGAGATGTTTTGGAATCCAATGAGCTGGGTTCAGGCACACTTGGAATTGAGGAATCTACGGAGGGAGGGGATGGTGAGATCGCTCTATTTTTGTGGTTGGATACTGTTTGGCTCAATGAGACTATTTTGGGAATGAACCTTCAGAGTCAAACATTTGAGATGCGTGGCAATGGCACGATTTCAGTGAATACAAGTGAGGATGGGATTATCACAGAAATCGATGGAGATGTCGTGAATTCTTACATCATTCGAAGTCTTAACCAAGGCATCGTAGAAGAACAACTTCGTATTGAAGCCAATGGAGGACTATCCATTAATGGTGATGGGGGAGGCGAATCAATTGAAGCAAATGGGACGCTTGCTTTGCTCCTAATCGAAACTCACGACTTAGATGGTGAAAGGCTTCTTTCCAATACAGAATTCGAAGGAACTGCAGATATGTCTTTGAGTGGTGATGATTACCAAATGGACTTGGATATTAATCAGATAATCAGTCGAGAAAGATGGGAAAATGGGCAACTCCATTCATCATTGAATCGCATTCAAGGTGATGGTGCCTTTGATTTTGCAGAACAAGATGAGAACGGCTCTTCAATGACAGTCAATGCGACTGTGTATGATTTCTTTCAAGAAACAGTAAATGGTGAGAAAACAGGAGACCGAATCCATGTTGATGGGACCTTCACAGGTGATGTAAACGGTGATTTTGGCACAGTTAGAGATATTGTGGCAACAAACCATACCCAAGCCAATTCTACTGGTGATGAATTCAACGTGAATGTAATATTCACAGAAACTTGGCTGAATCTTTCAGGGATAGGAAATAATCCATTCGATATGGAAGCAATTCATAACAAGACTTGGGAATATGAAGCTCCACAGGAGCACTGGGACAATCGCACAGTTCGATTGAGATGGAACTCAATGGAAGGCGGCGAGCCATCCGAAGGTGATGAATTCCCAGAAAGGAGCCCAATTCAGAACAATTTAACTCCTCCAGAAGTAGAGAGCGTGGTTGGTGATTTGGATATCACAAGAGAAACAGGAATCTCTCCTGCAGAATTGATGGTGGGTGATCGATTGGATTTATTGTCCTCTGAAATTATGCATCTCAGTGTAACAGCGACTCAGACGGGAATAGTAAACAGAGATGGACATACAATACCTGTTACTCATTGGACTGGTACATATGGAAACGAAGGCTCAGCCTTTGGGGCAGTCATCAATGAAGGAGTACTTGCTGGGTTGATTACTGAAGTTAGCCGAAACGTATCACTTGATTTAGGAGATGGTGAATCTGCTGTATTTGAAGAAACACAATCTCTTTCTCGTGTTTTGTCACCTTCGATAATTACTGAATCAGAAAACACCCCCCCTAGTGTGGTATCAGTTAGCATAAGAGAAGGCAATTTATTGAATGAGAATGGAAATATTGCACACCTTGAGGTGACAATATCTGATCCTGATTGGAATGTACGTTCCGTGGAAGCGGATTTTTCTGTTGGCGATTTGGATTTGGGAACAATTGTTCTAAATGATATCGGATTAGATGGAGATATTTCCATTCACGATGAAAAATTCACTGCAATGATAGAGTATTCAGGTACCTTCTCTGGCGATGCAGATGTACAAATTAATGTTGAAGATGATTGGGTGACTGTGGATATTGTATCCACAATATTTGTTCAGAACAGGCTACCTAGGGTGACCTCTCTCGATTTCTCACCACAATCTGTAAACCGAGGCGATTTAACTACTGTGACCATTTCTGCAGAAGACTCCTCCGGTGTTTCTTCTGTTGGTGTGGATACAACCGAATGGGGAGGAAATATTACTTTGCTAGATCTTGTCGATGGAGTTTGGATTGGAGAAATTGTAGTGCCTATGAACATACCAAGTGGAAACCAGATTCTACCTGTTCGTGTTCAGGATGGTGATGGTGGAAATGGAATCACTACAGTGTACGGAAATGGTGAACAACTGCAGGCATTATACATTCTGAATGAAGGTCCTGCGGTCTCAAATTTAACGTTCTATGATGAAGGTACTATCACCACAGAGTTGGACATACCTAGTTCTGGTACCAATTATTATACCATGACTGCTACAGTAACAGATCTCGATCCAATAACTATTGTTCAAGCAAAATTGGGCGTACTTGCCCCACCAGGTGAGAGTGAAAATTGGGTATCTATGCGCGATGACGGACAAGGTGTAGATGCAATTGCCAATGATGGGATATGGTCAGTAGAAGTGGAAGTTCGCCCATGGGTGCCCAGTACCGCAGTCGTAGAGGTCCGAGGAATTGACCAACAATTGGCTCAAACACCAATTAGTGATCGCTCTTTTACAGTAGATCTTGGGACTTCATCAGGTGGAGAGAATGGAGGTGGACAGGCAGTTCTTGAAGGGGCTAGTCAAACTTGGTTGATTCTTGGGGTCATCGGATTATTCCTAGTGGCAGCTATTGTGGGATTAACTCTGTGGATTCGAAGTGGGGGCCTCAGGGACATGATTTCCACACCCGAAGACCCTTGGAATTAGTCCACCTTTCCTCACCGACGCTTAGAAAAAGGGGTGTTTGATGGCCGTGTTACTGCGAGCGTAGTGTAGCGGTTATCACCGGGCGTTGCCAACGCCTGAACCCGGATTCAAATTCCGGCGCTCGCACCAATTATGGAATAATGGAGCGAATTTTTGTTTCTATGGCATCTCGAGTTTTTCGATAAATCTCCATACTCTGTCCCACAGGATCTTCGAGTTCCCAATCCCCATCTAACGGAATGTTTGGACATGATACACCACAACCCATGCTGAACACTTTGTCAAATTGTGAATGATCAAAATCATCTATGTGAGAAGGCACTTGAGACGAAATATCAATTCCAATTTCTGCCATTACTATGACTGCATTTTTTGCAACACTTGGACCCGGGTGTGTTCCTGCACTTGCTGCCTCTAGTCCCAAGTGGCGAGCCCATCCTTCTGCCATCTGGCTGCGGCATGTATTCCCAACACAAACGAATAGAATGCGCATATTCAGAACCCCATTGTTCGAACCTTATCAAATTTATATGTATATTTTACCAGTACATGGCCCCAACCACCCATTGAAGTAGGTACGATATATCCGAGTAAATGGAGGGTGTAGTATGAGTGGTCCAATTTCTCATTACAATCCTGGCGATGATGATTCGAAGCCTTTGGAAAAACCAGAAGCTACTGCCGATCAAAAAGCCCAGATGGAACAGGCATATGCTCAGATGCGACGAAAGTTGCGCATGACCAGATTGGCAGAAGATATTGGACACAAGATCATGGTTCTTTCCGGCAAAGGTGGAGTTGGTAAATCTACAGTAGCTACAGGTTTAGCGCTTAGTCTTGCTAGACAAGGAAAGAAAGTCGGAATTTTGGATATTGATATCACTGGGCCCAATATCCCAAAGATGCTTGGAATTGAAAATATAGATCTCCACGTTGAAGATAATCAAATTCACCCAGCAGATGGTCCAAATAATTTGAAAGTCATGTCAATGGCTTTCCTTCTAGAAGACCCAGATAAACCAGTCATTTGGAGAGGTCCAATCAAGTTAGGTGCCATCCAACAATTCATCGGAGATGTTGCTTGGGGAAAGTTGGATGCTCTAATCATTGATTTTCCACCAGGTACAAGTGATGAACCATTGACTGTAGCCCAATCATTGCCAAATATAGATGGAATGGTAATTGTTACAACACCGCAGGATGTTGCACTTTTGGATAGTCGAAAATCGATTAATTTCTCTAAAACAGTTAAGATTCCTGTATTGGGTGTTGTTGAAAATATGAGTGGATATACAATTAGAGGCACTGCGGAACCAAATACATCAGTTTCAGTAATTGGCCCTAAGGGAATACCTGTTGAAGCAATTACCGATGATGATGGTGATTGGTCTCTAACATTGAATCTTTTCAAGCAAGGCGGTGGGAAATCAGCAGCTGAAGAATTTGGGGTGCCTTTCCTCGGGTCCCTACCATTTGATCCCGGCGTTGTTAGAGGAGGCGATGATGGAGTTCACAGAATTGTATCTGAACCAGATGGCGATATAGCACAAGCATTTGATCGAGTTGTTAGCAATCTTTTGAATGAATTAGAAAGTGAACAAGATGCCCCTCCGGAGATTATCTAAGCGGCAACCCTCATCATTGAAGCCGTTTTAGGCACGTATGGGAGTGGTTCTATTGGTTGGTGAAACTGGTATCTATGTGACTTGGGTCACAGGAGCCATCATCTCCTCTGTAGCCCTAATGTGGGTCTTCAAACCCCCTTGGGCTCGCATCACTTTGAATGGTTTCCAAGATATGTTTCGCAGATATTGGATGCACGGAATAGTGGTCTTTTCGATTTATATTTGGAAAGATTTGTTTGATGGAATTGATCGATTGTTAATGGCGAATACTCGAATTGACATGACATCATACATTTATGCGATTGAAGGGGACATCGTACTATGGTTTCAACAAACATTTGAAAATCAATTATTGACATCCGTATTAACGCATTTCTATGTTGCTGGTTACATGATGATCATGTTCTCAGCCTTCGTATATACATGCTATTTTGATGATAGGCATATGGCAGATAGAATAACTCTTGTAGTGCTTCTTGTTTACTTTCTTGCCTTACCCTTCTATCTCTTCTTCAATGTCAGAGTAACAGGAGATTTTATTCCGGAAATGCAAACACTTGGATATCATTTAACTCCCGAGATCGAAACATGGTTCACAAGAATTGATCCCTTCACAAATGGGATGCCTAGTCTACATATTGGGATGCCTTTCGCATTTTGGTATTGCTTTGCGCGGAACGATTTAGATGGCCGTTGGAAAATGTGGAGATTATTTCTGATTTTGTACACAAGTTTGACAGCCTTCACCATTCTTTATCTTGGAATCCATTGGGTTAGCGACATAATTGGTGGCCTGATTGTAGGTCTGTTAGCAGTACATATTTCAGAGAGGATATCTCCTAAGATTTGGTGGCTATTAGATGAACGCTCATTCTTGCATAGAACTTCTTGGCTTCTTGCTGATTGGAGGCGCCCTGTTAATGAAATATTGGCCATATTCAAATCTGGGATTAACTGGGTAAGATATCCAGGTACAAAGCAGACCAGTACCGCGATAGTATTGCTTCTCCTTGCAACTAGTTTGACTCTATTATGGGATGCAACACATCAACATTTTCCCGCTGAGGGAGTCACACATCCTGATGCAGCATCAGGTGCAGATGGCTGGTTGACCAGCTACGAAGTTATTGATGAAGGCAACATTTCCGTGTCTCTCTGGAACCTTTCGACAGAAGATTCCTATCAACGAAATGTATCTATCAACACGAGTTGGGGTGATTTTCCATTGGAAATTTTGGTTGGTTCTTCACACATTATAGTTTGGCATGGCCACCAATTGGAGTTCTTCAACACAACTTCAAATCAATGGGAAGATCAGTGGTTCACAGAGCCTTTGTTTGATGATATAGACATGTTATCAAATGGTGATGAAGATTGGCCACGAATGCTAATGTTGAATGATGGCACAGTCGAGATACACTCTCGCAGTAGTTTGAATGCAACCGCATACTTGCCTGCACCTCCTTCAGGCCCCGTATCAATTATCGCTTCGAGTGATAATCGAGTAGCCTATGTCGAACAATCCCAACCAATGACAATCAATGTGCAAACGATAGACGGATTCCAACGCCATGTCAGAGTAGAAATTAATTCCACAATTTCTGAAGAACGAGATGCAGAGGTATACACAATGACAGGAACGCTGGTCGATTATCAGAATGCAACCATCAATGAAATTACTCTCGACAACGATTACCTTGTTGCAATGGTGAATATTAGTGCGGTCAATCGCTTGGTTTTAGTTAACCTAGTAAATGGTGAACAATATATTCTCGGTGATCCAATTTTCCCAGTGGATGCACCCAGTATTGGTCATGATTTTGTGGCTTGGCAACATCGTCAATTCTTGGTTTCTCTAAATCCTCATCCAACTAATATTGATTGGGAAGTTTCTTATCACGATATATCTGAAAACCAGACATACCAACTCCATACTCCAGACGAGATTGATCAAATAAATCCACAAGTTATGGAGGGGCATATCGCTTGGCTTCAAATCGATGAAAATGGAGATACAGAAATACGTGTTTGGACAAACGAAGTAGTATTTGAAAAATATTCGTCGTTGACACTACAATTATTCGTGGTTATATTCCCCTTGCTGCTTATTATTTTGGCTGGTCAAAGGTTATCAGAAAATCATGGCCATATCCTTCCATTCGGCAAGGATCAAGAAGAAGAGTGACTACTCTGCTAAACGGAACATCTCAGCAAGATTATGCTGTGCTCGAGAGATGATATCGGGTTCGATTTCAATTATTTGATCTGGCCTAGGTGCAATTAATGCTTGAAGAATGTCCTCAAGTTGGGTTTCTTTCATATGCCTGCACATTACACATGCGCCGTAAAGGTTCAACTCGGTTTTCGATTCTGCAACAATGCGTTCTGCAGTACCACATTCTGTAATGAGCATTATATTCGGTTTTCCGACTTCTCCAAGTCGTTTGGCCTCATTGATCAGTTTTTCTGATGAACCTACAAAATCTGCTTCCTCTAAAACATCTGCACTACATTCGGGATGTGCTAGCACAGTCATTTCACCGTCTACTCTTTTCCTCCAGTCTCTAACTTTTTGACCTGTAAATACTGCATGTACTTCACATTCACCGTCAAAAACAATCACTTCTTTCTTTCCTGCTAGAGAAGTTTGTAAGTGAGCACCCATAAATCGATCGGGTACAAAAATTAGGCGTTCGCCGGGCAACCGTTCACAAATTTTCAGATAGTTACTGCTTGTCACACTAACATCGCATTCTGCTTTCACAGCAGCAGAGGTGTTGATGTAACAGGCAACTGGTACTCCTGGGTACTGTTGTTTTAGTTTCCTTACATCTTCAGCAGTAATCCCGTCCGATAAACTGCAACCGGCTTGGGGTGATGGGTGTAACACTGTTTTGTGTGGGCTGACAATTTTCGCAGTTTCTGCCATGAACCTAACACTTGAGAAAAGGATGGTTTGTTGGGGGGCATCTCTTGCAGCTTTTGATAATGTATAGGAATCCGAAACCTCATCAGCAACTCCATAGATGATATCCGGAGTTTGATATGTGTGTGCGATTAAAAACACATCATTTTCCCTTTTCAATCGATTTATTTGTAGAGTAAGGGGTGCAATATTACGACATGTTTCTATTGGCCACCTTTGATGTTGCTGAATAGCACCTTGAAGACGTAACGCCTCTTCTTCAATTTCAGCAGAGCTAAACAACGATGAATCGACTGGATTCCGCGGTTCAGGAACTGCTGGGAAGGATAGCCCCATGCAAGTATCGGTCTAGTGCAACCGCTTTGAACCCATCTGGCTTCCGACACATTATGGCGGGGCCGTGGTTAGAAACTGATCTCCTCCACCAGGGGGCAGAGGCAGTAGTTTACTCGGGTTCGTGGATGGGTCGAGATGCAGTTCTGAAACAACGTCAAGAGCGTAAGTGGCGTCACCCTGATTTGGATGAAAGGTTGACCAAATCCAGACTCTCTGCTGAAGTCCGTCTTTTACGTCGCCTTCATCTCCTTGGTATCCCTGTACCTGAACTCTTGGCTGTAGATGCGCATTCGGGTTGGTTGGTAACAAACCGCCTACCCGGGCGTCCGTTGTTTGAGCACCTACGTTCCGGTGGCCATTCTGATATGCTAGAAGAACTTGGAAGAACAATTCGTAGCATACATGCGGCCGGTGTTTGCCATGGGGATTTAACGACGCACAATATTCTCTGGGACAATGATTTAGGCTTATCAATAATTGATTTGGGTCTCGCACAAATAACTGATGATTTGGAACCAATGGGACTTGATTTACAGGTACTCAATGAGTGCCTAAAGGCTAGCCACCCTTCGATTGAGAATGCTATTGACAGAGTTGTACAAGGCTATTCCTCACAAGGGGGCGAGGACGTCGTTGGTCGATTCAACGAGATTAGGGCTCGAGTCCGCTATCATGGCTAGATGGATTGAGTGATTTTCATTCCGCAATAAGCCAGTAAAGGGCAACCTAGTAACGTGATTGCGAGATAACTCATTCCGGAACCGTAATCATTTTTCTCGAACATTTCAATCACGTCTACACTGTAAGTTGACATTGTAGTAAATGCCCCCATTACTCCTGTACCAAGAAGTATTCCAATTTCAGTAGATAGTGTGAGTCCAACTATCACACCCAAAAGAAATGAACCTAGCAGATTGACAATAAGTGTCCCCCAAGGATAACCTTCAGGCACAGATTCTCCAATCAAATATCGAAGAATCGCTCCAATGGCTCCTCCAAATCCGACCAACGCCAAAATCTTCGTCTCCATGAAGTCCCCAAGCATAGAGAAGATTTCAACCCCACCTCTTGTCCGGGTGTCATGGCTACACTAAACTTCCTCACTGGTAACTCCGGAAAACTACGAGAGGCTCAGGTTCTATTGGAACCACTTGGATGGAAAGTTCAGCAATTCATGATCGATGAAAGCGTCCCTGATATTGTTGAGCCACAAAGTTCTGATTTGACTAATGTAGCACTTGCGAAGATCGCTCAAGCTGTTGAACTTCTTGCAAGCCAAGGGAGAATGAACGAACCTCTGTTGGTAGAAGACACTGGATTATTCATTGATTCACTTCTTGGCTTCCCGGGAGTATATTCTTCACATGCCCTTAAGACAATTGGAAATGAGGGCGTACTTCGAATGATTGATGAAAATCGTTCTGCACATTTTCTTACAGTGATTGCTCTTTGGACGGGGGAGTTGGTAGAGGTATTTACTGGACGATGTGATGGACAAATCAGTGCGAAAATATCGGGTAATGAGGGTTTTGGCTTTGATCCAATTTTTATCCCAGATGAGGATGACATGAATCGGACATTCTCCGAAATGACTACTGTTGAGAAATCCGTATTCAGTCACCGTTCTAAGGCATTGAAATCATTATTTGATTTCCTTCAACAGGACGGACCCTAGAGTCGGCATCCCTAAGACCAAATCATCGGTGGCTTCGCTCAGAGGCGGCATCAATGATTACGTTCAAGCGTCTATTGCTTTGGTTCGTTCTCTTTATTGGCGTCATTTCTTTTTTAGTGCTCGCAGGCCGCTTAACTGCGCAACAGCAGATGATTTTTGGTGCAGCAATTCTTCTGTTGATAATATTCCTTATGGGTACAGGTGGAGGTCGAAAAGTCAAACGAATTAGGCACCGTTCTGAATTGGTTGAAGAGGAATTGGAACAAGAAGAAACCGAGTTACCGGCTCCAGTCAAATCAGAGGAAGACACATCCTCACGTCGTGATTCAAAATTATCTCGAAGCAGAAGTGGTGCCCCAGAACCTGAGCCAGAAACCGTGCTGGTTGAAGATGAGGTAACAGTCAGTCTTGCTGATGAAGAAGTAGCAGTATCTGTGATTGATGAAAATGTAATTGTGGCAGAGGAGTTCGTAGCAGAAATAGATGCCGAATCAATGGAGGAAGCGGATATTGAGTCATTTATCGACAGTCGTCGAGATCATCACTCACAGATACGCAGAAGAATCGAAGCACGTCGTCGTGAGCAATTAGCAGAAATTCGTTCAGAAACCGCAAAAATATACCAATCTGCTACTGAATCAGAAAATATACTTCAATTGCTGGCCGATGATGACCATGGTCTTACTGTATTGGAAACATCTGAAGAAATCCCTCCTGGCAGCCCAGTTGGTGCAGTATTTTCAAGGATAGATGACACTCGAATACTGAAGATTAGAATCCCATTAGATCATGGATTCATTTCCAATAAAGAACAAACCATTGAATTGCCCGGACTCCCTGATTTAGGAGACCTTCCCCCACCACCATTGCCAGATATTGGTGATATCCCTCCACCTCAAACGGCATCAATGTCAAAATTAGATGCTCTCCGCGATGAAATGAGCGAGTAAATTGTACACCCATAGGATTGACAAGGGTAGTGCCTACGCAGCCTCATGCCTGCGCAACCTGAATCAAACGTTCTTGGAATTGACAACATATCAGTTGAATCATCAAGTCCGAGTGGAGGCGTAGTGTCATTATGGACAATTAACCGGCCTGACAAATTGAACGCACTAAATAATGAAGTCAATACTGCAATTAAAGCAGCATGTGCTTGGGCCGAAGAAGAAGAATCAGTCAGGGTAATCATAGTCACAGGAGCGCCACCTAACACTCCACCTGAAGGAAAGAGGTCCAAACCCAACTCCTTTGTTGCAGGTGCAGATATATCAGAATTCAAGGGTAAATCTAGTACTGAAATAAGGCCAATATTTGATGACAATGTCTGGGAATATATCTGGAATTTATCTAAACCAACAATTGCAATGATAGATGGTTTCGCACTTGGTGGTGGCTCTGAGTTGGCCCTTTCTTGTGATTTAAGAATTGCAACGCCTCGTTCTAATTTCGGAACTCCAGAAATCAATCTTGGACTGATTCCAGGAGGGGGAGGCACACAGAGACTATGTCGCTTATTGGGTTATGGAAAAGCAATGGAGATGGTGATGAGTGGCGAGATGGTCGATGGAACTGAAGCACACAGAATTGGATTAGTTAATCACCTAGTAGAACCCGATGAATTACACCAGAAAGTAATGAGTATTGCGGAAAACCTAGCCCAGAAATCCCCGTACACAATCAGAGTCGCAAAATCCGCAGTCCGCGCCGCACTTGAAAAGCCGTTCAGTTCAGGAATTCTTGCTGAACGGGATTTATTTTGTGCATTGTTTGACACCGCCGACATGGAGATTGGGGTTGATGCATTCCTAAATCGAGAAACTCCTGAATGGAAAGGAGCTTGATTATGGCGAATTCACCCTTAGTCGAGACAAAAGATCTTGGCAAACGCTTTGGAGACTTTATTGCCTTACATCCTCTCGATGTACTCGTTAATCCAGGAGAATTTTTCGGTGTATTTGGACCCAATGGGGCAGGGAAATCAACTTTCATCAAACTTCTAACAGGTCAATTAGAACCTTCTCTTGGTTCTGCGACAGTACTTGGCATGAATGTTGCAAAGAATCCACAGAAAGTTAAGGCAAATGTAGGAATTGTACCAGAATCTGAAAGCCCCCCATCATATCTCACTGCCGCTGAGTACCTGGATTTTGTATGTCGAATTCGAGGCATTGACGATATTGATTCAAAGGTTGATCATTGGCTTGATTGGTTTGGTATCCAAGATAAAAGGGAAGCACTTTGCAAGGATCTATCTAAGGGTCAGAGACAAAAGGTAATGCTTGCAAGTGCCTTTATCCACCAACCACGCTTGCTTTTTCTAGACGAGCCTTTTGTCAACTTGGATCCGATTTATCAGCGTAAGTGCCGAGAATTTTTGATGCAACATATTGAGGAAGGAGGCACTATTTTCCTTTGTTCACATATTTTAGAGGTCGCTGAAAGAATGTGTACAAGAGTTGCTGTGATTGATAATGGCAAAGTATTGGCTGCAGGCACATTGGATGAACTTCGAGAAAAATCTAGCGAAGATTTAGAGGACATTTTCATACGTCTTGTTGGTTCATCAGTGGGCGATATAGAGGCAATGCGGGGAACTAGTGAGGAGGAGTAATGATGAAATTTGGCTTGCGAGAGCCTCCAAAATTTGGAATTTCTTTCGGTTCAAATTTTGTCGTTATGTTTCGCGAAGAATGGCGTCAAAACGTTGATTTTGCGAAGAAGAGACATATCATGATGTTTCCAATAATGCTTGCTTTAGTGACAATGATAATTACTGTCGGTCTACGTTTTCTTACAGGCGATGCTGGAATAGAATCTGCATATGATACTGTAAAGGCCGCTGAGGCCCAAGCAGAGAAGGCATTTACTTGGAATGAATTGAAGATAGGACTCCATCTTTCATTGTTCATGTTTAGTTTGGGAATGGGTTCATTTGCTTTCATTGGAAGAAATGTGGTAAGCCAAAGAGCAAGTGGTAAGTCATACTTATTGGCAAGTCCAGCACTATTGCCACTAGAATTACCTCCGGTATATCTCGCATATTATTGCAAAGAGGTTGCATTCTATCTGTGCCTAATATTGAGCCCAGCAGTAATTGGTATGGCCTTGGGAATTCTTTTTGGGCACATAACAGAATTATCTGTACCATTATTATTATCCTCATTGCCAGTAATTCTCGGATGTATGTTAGTGACCCTCATGCAGGGGCTTTCAATTTCTTTTTTGGCAAGTGCAGTTTGGTCTCGATATAGATTTGGAGCATGGTTAGTTCCACTAGTTGCAGTTTTAGCAGGGGTGATTGTAGCAATTGATTGGATTTCTCTTGAACATGCAATCATTGGTTTACAGGTACAATTAACGCACAAATTCATTCTTCTTCCAATTGCATTCCTTTGTTCCTTATTGGTAGCGACTTTTGCCTCTTATTTGGTACCTGATGACTTTGAAGTTAGAGTTTCGACACGTAGTGAATTATTCGATCCTGTTTACAACAAATTATCCTTTTTAGGCCAAAATCAAATGCGCACTCTGGTCGCCAAAGAGATAGTTGATGTTTGGCGTTCTGGCACCCTTTTCAAGATGCTTGGTTCGTATTGTGTCCCCCTTCTTTTCCTACTTGCTTTGGCATGGTTGGCAGATTTTGCAAGATTTCCAATTCCATTCAACCTCCTTTCTTATGCTCCATTTCTGGGTTTCTTTGGGTTCAATTTTTACTCATGGTTAAATGCTGTAGATAGTCCAGATTTCCTAAATGGATTACCGGTGCGCGTACCTCAATTATTACGAGCGAAAATTTTGGTTTATTTCTTGATGACAACCTGGATTTCAATTTTATTCCTAATTCTCATGGCGCATCTTTTAGATCAATGGGCTGGACTTGTTCCCGCTTTATTGGTGATGATTGCTAACTCTGTTTACATTGTAGCCTTGAGTGGACTATTGATGGGATTACGTCCGAATAAAGCTATTTTTGATACACAAATAATGGCTATTTTTTGGGTTGCCACAGTAATACCTCTTGTATCTCTATTTTTACTATCTTTCACTCAAGGCGACATGTCATTGTATGCCAATCAATTCGAACAAGTTCGTGCAGGGGGAGTAGCTGCAGAATCTACAATATATGACTCGGCCCAAGCTGAAACCTCATTTGGAGGCATTGTGGCAATATCTGTGGGGCTACTCGCATTAGGTGGGACATTTCTCTTGATGCTGGAAAGACGCTGGGGTCGTGCCGCGTTTGAAAACTGACTTGGCGTCAGTGAAAACACCTCACACTTAGTAGGGAACCTACGGTTCCCTGCGGAATCTTATATGGGCGAAGGGTTATCCACCAACTGAGCCGGAGGTTTTCATGAATGGCGAGAAAGGGCGGAGGCAACACAAACAAGCGCCAACGTCGGCAACAAGTTCAGTATGAAGAACTTGACAAATATCCTGTTATGCCGCCACATGCGTTTGCCAGAATTGTACGTGATTTACGTACTCTAAACATAATTTATCAGGTCATAGAACCGCCGCTAACAAAGAAGGAAGAAGATGTCCGTTCAGAGATTATGGATATCTTCGTCCAAGCACTCACAGCAGATATTGAGGAGATTGATGCAAATCCTGAACTCTATTTACGTGCAGCAATGGATCAAATCATCAAATCGTACAGATTGAAGGTGAATAAGAAGTCGAGATCTAAGATTTTCTATTACCTAAAGCGTGACTTGATTGGTTATGGAAGAATGGATGTCCTCATGAATGATGCAAATGTAGAGGACGTCAGCCTCGATGGCACCAATATTCCAATTTTCGCATATCATCGGAAATTCGAATCCGTCGAAACTACAATTGCCTGGCCTAATGATCATGAGTTGGAATCTTATGTGATTAAATTAGCACAACGTTGTGGAAAACATATCTCTGTTGCGGAACCGTTGCTTGATGCTACCCTAATGGATGGTTCTCGAATCGTGATGAAGTTAGGTCGCGAGGTATCAACACGCGGCTCAACATTTTGTATTCGGCGATTCCGAGAAGATCCTTTCAGCCCATGTGATATTGTTGCATTTAGAACTATGACTAGTTTGATGGTCGCTTACCTTTGGATCGCCTTCCAGAATGAAATATCAATGCTATTCGTAGGTGGTACAGCATCAGGGAAGACAACCACGCTAAACGCGATGTGTTTATTCATACCATGGCAGATGAAGATTGTCAGTATAGAATCCACACGTGAGGTGAACATCCCACAACCTAACTGGATTCCTGGCCTGACACGACAAGGATTCGGTGGAGAATCTAGTGAAGGAGAAATCGGAGAGTTCGAATTACTAAAGGCAGCACTTCGAGAGCGACCTGAATACATCATTGTGGGTGAGATTCGTGGAGCGGAAGCCTATGTTCTATTCCAAGCGATGGCAACAGGTCACTGTTCATATTCAACTGTTCACGCAGATTCTGTTCCCAGTTTAGTCCATCGTCTTGAGAATAAACCAATTGATATCCCGCGTGTATTGTTACCTGCACTGGAGGCGGTTGCGATTCAGATTCAGACACGTATCAATGGGCGCCGTGTTCGTCGTACTAAGCAGTTGGTTGAGATTGTTGGTGTAGATCCACATAGCCAAGAAGTGATTACCAATGAGGTGTTCAAATGGGACCCTGCACGTGATGATTTCGACTTCTCAGGGAAATCATACGTTCTAGAGAAAATCATGGTCAAGATAAACTACACTCAGGAGAAGATGCGACAAGAGCTTCGAACCCGCAAGAGAATTCTTGATTGGATGGTTTTGAATGATATCAGAAAAGCCGATCAAGTTGCACAAATTATCACGGAGTATTACGTTCGACCGAATGACGTTCTTGCAAGAGTCGATGGTCTCCGCTGATTCTGAGGTACCAATGAGAGGCGCATAATATGGCTAAGAAAAAGGACACAGGGCCCCAGTTTGAGGGCATGGTCCTTACGGAATGGCAGAGATTTTCTAATGCCATATTCGGTGGTATCTTCAGGAAAAATGCGAGGGAAGACAAAGCACTGATGAAAGTTCTTGCACAGGCCGACATACGTGTCATGCCAGAAGTTTACAAGTCAACGAATCTAATGTCAACAATAGTTGCAACATTGTTTTGTGTTGGCCTTCTAGCACTAGTATTCCTACCAGGGGCAGGTGGCATTGCTCTATATGAGAATCAACAAACAGCAGAAAGTGTAGATCCCTGCATCATTTGGGCATTTGAGAATAAAGATGCAGTCGACTACGAAGTAGACTGGGGGGATTCAGCATCAGGTATCCAATATGGTGGCTGTCCATTCTACCAGACGAAGGTGATGCCAACATTTGTCAAAGCTCTTTTTGTCATAATGTTCGCCGTATTGCTGCCGCTTGGTGCCTTCAAGTATTTCTCTAATACAGCAGAGAGAGAAAAGAAAGCTCGTGGAGAACGTTTGGAAAAATTTCTTCCCTATGCCGCTTCATACACTGCGGCGATGGCAGCAGCCAATGCAACTCCAACAAGGATTTTCAAATCACTTGCTGCAAATGAGGATATTTATGGAGAAATCGCTTATGATTCTGCAATGATTTATCGTGATATCTCCTTACTTGGAATGGACTTGATTACCGCAATCAAGCATGCAGTAGACCGTGCAGCATCACCATGGGCAACAGAATTTTTCCAAGGAATGGTCGGCACATTATCGAGTGGTGGTAATTTGAAATTATACTTTTTGAATCGTGCTGAACACTACATGCGAGAGAATCGAATTAGGCTAACAGAATTCCTAGAAACTTTGGGTTTAATGGCCGAATCGTACGTTGTAGTTGCAGTCGCTATGCCACTTTTCCTGATTGTTATGCTAGTAATTATGTTCTGGGTATCTGGTGCAGGGAGTCAAATCAGTGAAGGCATGGTCTATGGCATAGTTATGGGTGTTTTGCCAATGATTCACATTGCATATTCGGGATTAGTATGGTTAATGAGTGAAGAGCAGAAGATGTAGGGGGGAGATGAATGGCTAGGAAAAAAGAGAAGATTCGCGTCAACTTAGAACTCCCCAAGGACGATAGGACTCAGACAAATTTCATTGCACTATTGATGCTTGGAATAATGCTAGGAATGGGATGTCTTGGGTTCTGGATTACGAACGCAGATTTGGTTTTCAAACCTGCAAATGGAAATCCTATGTTCATCAATATGGCCTGTCCAGATTCTTTCGATCCAAATGACCCAATGGGCCCAACATTTGCACAGAACCAGACTTGTTGGCTCACACAAGAGGCCCCTAAACCCGAAGTCTGGACAGAAGTATGGGAACGTGTCACACCCCCGGGGCTTGCGAAGGCATTCAGTGTACCGGGTATGAGTCAGCACCAGATGAGTGGCAGTGAAACAGTCATCCGTCAACCAATGACACTCAGCGTTTCAGCCGAAGCATATCAGGAATATCAGTTTGAGATGGTTGTTTATCACTATGATTTTGGTTCCAATGTTCAGGAGGAGATTCTCAGGATTCCATGTGCAGCTGGAACTACTTGTACAGGGAGTGTCCCACATGTAGAGCCTGGAGGAAATTATCAACTCCATTTATTGTTCCCACGACCTTCATCGGGGGGCAATCAAGCTCTCTTGAATACAGTTGATTTCACATTATCAGTAGATGTTTGGGACGGTGTTCCAGAGAATATGAACAACAAATCATTGTGGTTGGGGCCAGAAGTTAATTTGGGCCCCATTTCAATGCGTCCAACTATGTTCGTCAATTTCTTTGGCATCGGTTTTATTGTGATGGTCTATCCAGCAGCAATTTACTCAGATAGACAAATGCAGAAGATAAACGCGATTGAAGAAAAATTCCCCGACTTTTTGCGAGATTTAGCAGAGTATTGGAAGGGTGGTTTGTCAATGAACCTTGCAGTGAGGACGCTGGCTAACTCTGAGTATGGTGCTCTAAATCCCGAAGTCAAGAAAATGTCAGATCAATTATCGTGGGGTATTGCTTTTGGTGACGTTCTAGAGATGTTTGCTGAACGCGTTGGGACTCCTTTGGTAAAGCGAGCAGTTAGCCTAGTTAGTGAGGCTAACAAAGCTGGAGGTAAGATTTCTGATATCCTTGTCACTGCAGCAAATGATAGTCGTGAGATACAATTTTTGAAGGGTGAGAGGGCTCGTGCTATCGGCTCTTATATTGCAGTCATATGGGTGTCATTCATGGTTTTCTTGGGTGTTATTGTTGTTCTTTCAAAGGTATTTATCCCTGCTATTGCCAGTAGTAATAGCGGTGGCGAGAGTGAGACGATTGGTAACATGCAAATTAACGCAGTAGACCCTCTTTTCTTCCTTGTTGTCTTTTTCTATGGGGTTAACGCACAAGCCATGGGCAACGGAGCAATGGCTGGTATCATGGCAACAGGACGTTTGTCTACAGGTATGAAACATGCGGGCATGATGATGATAATTTGTCTTGTTTTGTTTAATGTTGCAGCATTTGCCCCTGAGTTAATTGGTGTACCAGCCTCAGTAGGTTTGAGTCCAGATATTGGATACATCCCCATAACTGGAGGCTGACGGATTGCGCAGGCGTCTTGAGGATGGTGATGCGGCCGGACAGGTGCACATCTTAGAGATGGTCACACTATTTTGGCTATTTTTCATGACTGCAACATTCATACTGCAACTAAAAGTTCCAGATCCAACATCTCCCGCAAGTGATGGGATTCTAGATTTAGCAGCTGAAGATGCTTACAATTCTTTAGCCGGTGCAGCTCCAGAGGATACGAATTATTCTTCTCGACTTTCTGAGTTATTGGCCACGGAAGAAGCGGATATGGTTTGTCAGAATATGCTCGATGCTCTTCGTAGTTCAATCCGTGGAAACTGTTGGCTTGCGATTGATTCAGGCTCGCTAGAGCCCTATGGTTCGGTTTCAAAACCAGAAGGAAGGTCACTAACAATTCATCACCTTGTTCATGAAAATACAAATTCGTGGACAGTAAGTTTGCAAGTGTGGCATACAGGTGGTAGTTCATGATGCACAAGCAATTATCTGAAGACGATTCAGGCCAAATGCTGTTGATGACTGGCCTTATTCTGATGTTTGCACTTCTAACTATGTCTCTTAATACTGTCAAAACAGCAAGTTTGGGTGAACCTTACGATGCGCATGAAGATGCTGTATTGGATGCTAGTACTGAAACAATTTCAGTCTGGAAACCACTATTGGAAAACCGCTCAATAGCATTGTTTGAGTCTGGATCCAATGAAACAGAATCTGCTATGGCTGCGGCAGAGTCTCTTTCTGATGACTTAATGCGACATGGTGAAATACGCGGTGTAGAGATTATCCTGACAGATATCGAAGTAGTTTCTAATGGTAGTACAAGAACTGTTTCAGCAAATGTAGGGATTGCAGATAGCCATGCACGTCTTCAATTCAACCTAGAGTGCACAATCGACTTTGAATCCTGAGGGCATTCAC
>PBMO01000046.1 GCA_002722595.1 Methanobacteriota archaeon
CTGATGCAACTATACAGGTTGCTCTTGATGGTGCTTCTATCTCAACTCTGACGACCGATGAGAATGGTAACTTCAGCCTAGTGATTCCAGTAGACATGTCTAGCACACGTGGGGACCATATTGTTACAGTACTTTACAATGGAGATACATCTTGGCTTGGCAGCCAACGAAATGCGACAGTGACTACTTGGGCAGATGTTGACATTCAGATTACCTTCGTATCAGATAATGCAATCCGCAGTGACCCCACTCACCCGGTTCGTATAGAGGGTCGAATAGATGAGGTAGGAGGCAGTGGTAATTTGCTCACGGAACTAAGTTTGGTGCTGATGAGTGGGAATAATTCCCTCCCTACCTCGAATTTGGTTTGGGACAATTCAACAGGTGGATTTGTAATAGAATTCACGGCAGATAGGTATCTCAATCCCGGCGATTTAACTCTGGAATTGAGTAGTGAACGTGATGATGTTCGCTACCTCAACCCTAGCAATACTTCGGATGAGATGTTCCTTCGTGTACGGGCTACATTCGATGTTGAATTCAGTGAAATTGAATGGGGTGGCCATGAACTAAATGGAAGCGTCACTGTGCGTGACTATTTCACAAGTCAGATAATTCCGGACATCGCAATCGAAGCTCATATGCGAAATGATTCGCAGGTTGATCCTTTCGAATTATTCCTATCTGGATACACAAATGCTGCAGGAGTGTGGCAATTCGAGTTTGAAATCCCAGAGAGCCTTCCACCATTGTCTGATCAAGATCACTGGGGTACAATGAGTCTTAGATTCAACAGTACTTCCGCTGAATTGTCTGACGATAGTCGAAGTGATTTATCGCGGAAGATTTACGCGATTGAGTACGAACCTCAAGCACAAACTGCGGATTCGGTATCATATTGGATGTATGGTCTGGTTGCCGCGTTCCTAGTTGTAGCAGGAGCCGGAGCATGGATTTTGTATTCGCGAAGGCGCGATACAATCGATGAGTTGGCAGAGATTTTCTCATACACTGCCGAACTTCTTGCTGCCGGAGATGCCATACGTGAAGCAATTTTCAACTGCTACGAGGAACTCTGTGGAGTCCTAATGGCACACGGACACCTGCGACGAGATTTCGAAACAGTGCGTGAATTCGAGATGGCAATTCGGAAGGCTATGCCGGCACTCAGCGATGAAGCTCTGACTGCATTAGACAACATGTTTGAGGTAGCCAGATACAGTCGTCAAGAACTTGGAGATTCGCATAGGTCTCAAGCGACAGCTGCATTGCAGCGAACAGTGGCAGAGATACAGAATGCTTCTCAAGTGCCACTAGAGGCTGCATAGAATTGATTCAGTTTGACTCAAGGTCGAGGATGAGGTCATCCCCTCGCCATCCTGCTTGTCCTAATTGTGTTCCAGCAGGTAGGCTGAAGGTCCTTACTAGGTCAGTTCCATTATCGCCCTTTACTGACAATCTTATTGCAGTAGTTTGGCCATGTGATGCAATTTCTAACTGTACCTGCTCTTGAATTGCACCGGATAATGGGAGTACCAAGGATTCTCCTTCGCGATACCCACCTAGATTGCCAATAGCGACATCGGCAGGTTGGAAGGATTGAATTGCCTCAAAATGTTCATCCACACTGTGCCCTACTGTCTGCAATATCTCTGAGTGTGCTGAACGAACTTCGGCTAGATGTGGTAAATCAGAAACAAATGCATCATGTAAATCCGAAGGAGATGCAGATAGTCCGGCTAGTATAGGTTCAGGCGAGGGGTGTTCGTTTTCAACCCCAAAAACCTCGAGTTCTACTGCTCTCCACTCCATAGGCTCCCCATCATGGGGCGACCCCGGGTGTCCTTGAACCCATCCATTCCACTAGTTACCTTTGGCGGGTTCAGGAAAGCGGCTGAAAAATCGCTTGACCATACGAGCAGTCTGTTTGGCAGAGTCAGCTGTAAATGTGTCCATCGTACTTGGTAAGCAAGAACGATATTGCCCAGATAGTAAACGATTGTCTAACAGAAGGATGTATGCACGATCTTCCGCTTTTCGAATCGCTCTTCCCATGCCCTGTAAAACACTATTCACAGCAGGTTGTATTACCCCATATTTCCATCCTTTCCCTTGTCCATGTTTGTTGTCGATGTATTCTCGCAAGGATGTCTGTGGTACAGTTTGTGGAGCAATGGGTATTCCAACACAAATAACTGCATCAAGAATGTTATTCGAATAGTCGACACCTTCTGATAATCTTCCGCCAAAGACACCTGCAACTAGTACTCTGTGTCCACTTTGTCGTTTTTCTTTGAGCATCTGCAATTTCCTAACTACATCTCGTTTTGTCCAAGTTCGCTCTTCTTCTAATCGGAAATGCACTTCTGGCCAATCTGCATCTATCACTACTTCTTCTAGCATTTGATATGATTGACAAAACACTGCCACATTACCAGGTGTATTCTTCAGAAGAGCTCGGATGTGTTCGCGTATTTTTCGCGTGTTGTTCTCCCCGCGTGCAGTATATTTCGACGTTACATCTGACGCTATCATTACAGGCCTACGGTCTGCTAGAAAAGGAGAAGGATATGATGCACAGACAGTGGCCCTTTCTTCTGGTATCCCCAATGTTTCTTTGTACATCTCAGGAGGTGTTAGTGTCCCTGACATCAAAATACCTGAATGAACGGTTTCAAAAACTCGTTCACTCACAATTGATGGATCTAATAGATGGGTAGTCACCCTGTGTTCGTCCTCATTTGAGTAAAATACTACACACATGGCTGGTGACATAGAATATCTTTGCAGTATGCCAATTACTTGTGCCAATCTGTCACAGGCGAGTTCTTCATCCTCTTCAGTGTCTACTTCAACTAATTCGAGTTGGCTAATTAGGACATGCAGATTTAGTTCATCGCCTTCATCAACACTTTGTATTTCTTCACGAAGCATGTCAAGAATTTTAGCAGCATCAACTTTCACTTCTATTTTGGCACCCAAATCTCGACTATTTGAATTTAAATCTCGCATTTCCCTAGTCCATTTTGAGAACCGATTCTTGAATTTCCTCAATGCCTTTTCACAAGCTCTTGCTCGCGTGATTCCAGTTGCTAGTATCGGAGTTTGAGTTCTTTTTTTCTCATTCTCTTCGCAATATTCCTCTAATTCTGCAATCGAATCTCGTATTATCTTATGATTTAGGTTTCGGCTCAGACTTCGTCTAATCCGGTCTGGTAGGTTGTGTGCTTCATCGACAATCACAATTGTTCTTTCCATTTCAATACCCATGGATCCTAGAGAAGCTTTACGGACATTTTCTAAGAACAAATGGTTGTAATCACACACTAATATGTCAGCATCGGTTGCTGCCATACGCGCCGTTGCCCAAGCACAAATTCGGCGTTTTCGCGCATAATCAATCATGTCATCCACATGCATAGGACGCTCTAGAATCACATCCCTCAATTGTGCTCGGAGGTTTGCCTTTTCATTCTCAGAATTTCCCTGTTCACATGAGCACTTACCCGTGGTTCGATCAACATGTTCACACATTGCTTCCCTACCAATCATATCGACTAGACGGATTGGGATTTCACCATCTGACAAATTTGCATTAATCTTTTGCACTGTGTCGACAACAATGCTGTGTTGCGATTGTCTACCGGTTAGGAATAGTACATGCTCTCCTTGGTGTGCCCGGCTAATTGATAGTGAAGCGGCTAGCGATGCTGCAGTCTTACCAATTCCAGTTGGCGCATTTGCGAGAAGGAAACCACCATTTCCCATGGTATTGAAGCCGTCATTTATCATGCCAATTTGCCCTTCACGAAGTTCGGCATGTGCGAGATATCGCACGCCTTGGACTAACTTCTGTGGGGGCATGGATTTCACTCTGTGAATCGGCCCCCTTTGAAGATTACACTTCAGGATTGAGAAACTAGCGTCATACTAGCACATAGGGGGGCTCCGCCCGAAGGCGGAGGGGTGGCGGTTTTTGTTCGCCTAGGAAGGGGGGCCTCCGCCGTTGGCGGAGGCGGGGGTGTCGGTGAAGGGGGGTGCCCCCGAAAGGGGGCGGGGGGTATTTGTTGAACGGAATATACTCTTCAGGGTCTCTCGGGCACGATATCGTAGATTGGAGAAACCAAGTGTAAACACAGCTACACCAGCTTCATCCATCAACCCAACTCCGCGAATGTGTGTGCTCTTTGACCTCGCTCTCAATGTAGCGAAGTTAGGAGAAGTTGCAGGGGGGTTTTCACGCCCCCCTGCGTTGTGCATCCCATCATTGTACGTTGCCACGTCTCTCGCCCCTGGTTGGTGCATCTGCCCTTAGGCAGTGTGATCCTCATGTGGTTGCGTGTTATCACGCGCAGTCTCCAAGCGCTCTCTGAGAGCCTTGGTAATTTCATCGGGTTCAGACACCTTTGTGATATATTCATCAAGTGCTTTCTTAGCAACAACTGATGCACTATCTCCGTGTAGACGATAGATCAACTCCAGCTGCTCAAGGGTTACTCTCCCAATTTCGAATTTGATAGTTTGAACATCCGCATTTGTCGGCGTAGATTCAAGGTAATACTGGATTGCAGAACGGATGACATCTGAGCGGTTCCTCATGCCATCAAAACCCACTCTTTGGTCAAGCAACATCAGGTGATCTTCGGGGATTCGAAGACTCGTCATCTGGCTGGCTGACATGGTATCTGACTCCTCTGCTCAACCTGTCGTCTACCGAACTACCTTATGAACGTATTGCAATTGAAATACAAATTGAAATACAAAATAGCCGTATATGCTGCAGCAATATTTTTTCAAAAAGTGTAGTGCTGCAAGCCAAAAAGGACTCAATAAACGCAAAAATGAACATTTTTTTGCATATTGTTGCAATACATTGTGTATTACGTGAGATTATTGGTAGAGGATTTGTATTATACACGGGAACCTATTCCACAGTACATGGCGCTTACAGCAACACGAGGTCTTCACCTGTATCTTCGAACACTTGAGGCTGCAGTTGAAGATGATATCGTGACTGACGATGAGATGTCGATACTATCAGTCCTGGCAAGAGCTTTCGCTTTACCAGACGATATCATTGAGGATGCGTGGGGGGTTTTGCGGGGCAATCATCTGAATCCAATTGATGAAACCATGTCCTCGGCACATGAGAAACGGCAAATTGGAGATGCTACGACCTATCAAACAGCATTAATCGCCGCTCTTGAGGATGAAGTGATTACTGAGGATGAATGGTCTATGCTTGATGTTATGCGTAGAGTCATGGGGATCCAGCCTGATGAACACGCCATGGTTGAGGAATCAGTACGAGCTATGGCAGCAAGTGTAGAGGATGGAGATGCATTCGTAACCCGATTAGATCGCTACGTTTCATTACACCCATACCGCTAATCGCATCCCTACGGGATGCGGAGTAACGCATATCACTGAAGATTGATTCGTCAGTTCATGTCACCTAGGCACCTAGCACTGATTCTTGTGGGGATAATGCTGCTTGCACCTGCTATTTGTTTCACGGATTCATTGGTCGAAAGTAATGAAATGAAGTCAACTTCTTCACGTTCATCCAACAATGCATTACTGTGGGGTGCACATGTAGCTGGATCAAGTAGCACAGATTCAGTCATGGGCATCGAAATGGATGCTTTGGGTAGAACTTATGTTTGCGGATACTTCTACAATACTGCAACATTTGGAAATTTCACCTTGAGTGCATATGGGAGTTATGACATATTCGTTGGGCGGTTGAGTAATGGCGTATGGGATTGGGTTGAGAAGGCAGGAACAACATCCAGCGATCAATGCAAAGATATTGCTGTCGATGATGGGGGCAATGTCACCATCACAGGATATTACTACTCCTCTGGCTCCGCCACATTTGGCTCTCAGTCGATATCTGGCCGTGGTAGCAATGATATTTTCGTAGCGCGATTGGATAGCAGTGGTAATTGGCTTTGGGCAAAATCTGCCGGGAGTAGTAGTTCTGACTATGGCCATGGTGTTGCTATGGATGATTCCGGCAACGCATATGTGACTGGCGAATATTACAGTACATCCTACTTTGGTTCAATCACTCTTAACTCATACAGTTATCAAGAAGCATTTTTGGCTAAACTTGACAATACTGGTAACTTTGTTTGGGCCAAGCGTTTCTATGGTTCTTATTACCAAAGGGGGAGAGATGTTGATGTCAATGCAAATGGAGACATCGCAGTAACTGGTGAATTCAGTTACCGAATTAATTTCGGTGAATCAGGCGGTCCAGAACTTACTCCCAGCTACCAATCGAGTAGCTACTATCGTGTGTGGGTGGCAAAATTCACGAACTCTGGACAAGTTTCTTGGGCCCGTATGGCTGGTTACCTACAATCTTCATACAGTTCATACGGTGAAGGAGTAGGAATTGACGACAATGGAAGTGTTGCAGTGAGTGGTCGTTTCCAGTATCTAATGGATTTCGATAGCAACAATAACAATCGGATGTTTGCATATCAACAATCAAGCAACTGGGATTGTTTCTTAGCAAAATGGGATTCTTCAGGTACATATCAGTGGGCCCAAAATGCAGGTGGTTCGAATACAGATTATTGCTATGATTTAGCACTGGATAAATCTACAGGGAATATCACAATTGCAGGGATGTACTACGGGACAGCATGGTTTGCAAATAACCAACTAACATCATCTGGTTCTTATGACGCTTTCATTGCACACGTGCCCACATCAGGGGGATGGGACTGGATGAAGAAATTTGGCGGTTCGAGCACAGAATATGGGTATTCTGTAGCCATGCGCAATGGAATGTTCGCATTTGGTGGATATTTCCATAGTTCTTCTACCGATGGTTCTGGTCAATTTACACTAAACTCTGTATCAGGTGCTGACGGATTCATAATCATGTTTGGGGCGGATCAAGATGGCGATGGTATTGGCGATCAAGTCGATGACTTCCCATGGGAGCCATCCCAATCTAGGGATACAGATGGCGATGGTTTCGGAGATAATGTCGACGGATGGCAAGGGGACCACTGTCCAACTGTATTTGGCACTTCAACTATGGATATCTACGGATGTCCAGATGATGATGGTGATGGCTGGTCAAATTATGGTGACGATTTGCCCAACGAACCAACACAATGGGTTGATGAGGATGGAGATGGGTTTGGAGAGAATCCTGATGGGGTGACTCCAGATTCCTGTCCAAATGAATGGGGTAATTCATGGCGTGATAGGCTAGGTTGTAGGGATTTAGATTCTGATGGGCAATCAGACTTGAATGACTATTTCATGATTAATCCAACACAATGGTCCGATTCAGATAACGACGGTTTAGGAGATAATTGGGGAGATATAACTTGGAATGAGTCAAGATCAAGCCATTGGCCAGGGATTTGGGTTGAAAATGCAACAATATCTGACCCATCCCCATTGGATTTTGATGGCGATGGTTTTGAGGATTACAGTGCCGGTGGGCCATGGGGGCCATATGATGACTGTGTGTATGTATATGGCACTTCTATACGCGATTCTGTAGGCTGTCCTGATGCCGATGGCGACGGATGGTCTGATGAGGGTGATGCAATTGATAATGACCCTACTCAGTGGGAGGATTTTGATGGTGATGGGTTTGGTGATAATCCAGCAGGAAATCAATGGGATTCCTGTATGGATCGTCCAGGTACCTCGACATTGGATAGATTTGGGTGTCCAGACAATGATGGCGATGGTTGGTCAAATGACAATGACGATTGCCCTGCACTTTGGAGTTCTATTGATGGCGGATGTCCAGACTCGGATGGGGATGGTTGGGTCGATGAAGGAGATGGAGACAACATCGATGACTGTCCTGAGCAGTGGGGCACATCTACGGTAGATCTCAAGGGTTGTCTTGATGCCGACAATGATGGCACATCTGATGAGAATGATCCGTTTCCACTAGATCCGACCCAATGGTCGGATGAAGATGGTGATGGTTTTGGTGATGAACCTGGTGGAAATCAAGCAGATGACTGCTTGAATTGGGCAGGAACATCCAACCAAGGAGACGTATTTGGATGCGCAGATGGAGATGGAGATGGATGGGCTGATCACATTGATTTGTGGAATGCCGATGGACAATTGTGGTCAGATATGGATAATGATGGATATGCTGATCAAAGAAGTGATCAAGAAGGTATCTCGGATGATTGTATCGATGTTTATGGTACGAGTAATCGCTTGTATTATGGGTGCGCAGATATGGATGGTGATGGATGGCCTGACATGAAGGATTCTGACACGGATGGAGATGGGTATTCGGATGTTACTGAACTTTCAGCCGACCCTGCCTCTGATCCGTTGGATCCAATGTCTGTACCTTTGGATGTTGACGGGGACTTTGTTGCCGACCATGAAGAGATAATTGAAAAATCAACTGTTCAAGACCCTGTCATTCAAGGTGTTATTGCGGTTTTGGCCAGCGGTTTCTTGATTACAGTGATTATGGCATGGACATTATTCACCTCAGGCAAGAATAAGAAGAGGGGTTACGATGAAATGTCTCTTCTGATTGAAAGTGCAGAAGGCTTTGCAGGTTTGTCAGAAGTTGAAAGAGAGCTCGATGAGATGCTAGAGTCTAACAGATTAGGGGCAGGTCAAGGACTGCTTCTCAAGGATAAAATTGAATCGCGTAAATTCGCATTAGAAGATGATTTGTCCGGTGCAGCAAACCACCCAGGTATGACTCCAAGTTCAGAAACAGATACTGACTTGGCGATGATTGAGCAACATGGAAAAGTTGGATCTTGGGGTGATCAGACAAAATGGACTCCTGAGCAACAAGCATGGTATGCAGAGGCAAAGCAGTGGGGTGGTTACTACGATGCTGATGGCAACTGGGTCCCTCTAGGTTGATTGGCCATTTCGGCAGTTATACGAAGGTACAGTTTCTGCCTACTTGGACAAGGATGAAGTGTAGAATCAATTTCAAACTTCGTAATTGATGAGATTGACATCAGTTAGTTGGAATGCGATGAACATTAGGAATATGAATACACCAATTCCCTTGTGATATTTACCCGATTCGGTGAAGGCAGCACCAAGGGCAACAAATCCAACGATCGTCGGCATGATTGTCATTGGCCCAATCATTGGTTCTCCGAAGAGTGAATAATTGACTGCAACTGAACTAAAGAGGGAAAATGCAACAATGGAGAAAAATGCCTTGTGAACCGAAAAGTAATGTTTCTCCAAGTCGATGGTGCCCTCATCTGTTGCTTTAGGTAACACTAGAGTTGTGAAGAAATATATGGATGAAAGATTGATTACAAGAAACCAGTATTGGGCATAATTCCACGATTCCATATTGATGGAAAGGCTCCACAGGCCCCACCAAGCATAAATCGCCCACATAGTCACAGTGACTACCCATAGGGAATTGAGCCAATATGTCTTGACTCGGTCACGAATTTCGTACAGATCAGACACTGCACGGAAAATGTGTGTTAGGGCTAACCCAAGTATAAGAGAGCAAAAAATAGTGACAAACTCGAATGGGGACATCTGCATTGTAATCAAACTATTAATGCTATAGGCATCATATAATCATTATATGATTTTCACAGCAATCATTTAGAAAAGAAATCCTAGCTTGAAGACCCAATCAATCATCAAAACCCAAAATACCGGTACTGAAGCAGTTGCTTGCCAACCGAATTTTTCGTGCATTATGATGTCTTTTCCAAGTATTGAGCCTATTGTATAGGAGATGATCATAAATATGCCAATTACAAGATTACCACTTGTTGTACCCATTCCAAATTCATTCGAATACAACATCGCAAAAATACCAGTTAAAGCATACAGGGTAATTAGTGCAACAAGTGGTTTCACCCACCAATTCTTGGGTTTGATGATTTCACCCATATTCATACCTCTACGTTCTTCCCACCTCGCTAGGCATTGTTTGCCTGGAATGGCCTATTCGCTGTGACTTCAGTTGTAGGCAGATTTCGTTGTACTAATTACAACTGCTCCAATTTTGTATGGGTCACCATTCGATGCAGGTCGCCTATCCTCAAGTCTACCTTTCCAACCATCTTCGATAGTTCCGATTGGGATTCTAATAGATGCGCCTCTGTCAGATACACCATAAGAGAATTGATCGATTGATTGAGTCTCATGCAAACCTGTAAGCCGCATCTCATTATGTGCACCATAAACAGACATGTGTGCTTCAATATTTTTACCAAAGGCTTCGCAAATACTGGTGAAAAGAGCCTCACCACCTTCATCTCTCATTCTGCCATCACTAAAGTTAACGTGCATTCCAGATCCATTCCAATCTCCAGTGATAGGCTTAGGGTGGTATTCAATGTAATAGCCATACTTCTCAGTCAATCTATCTAATAGATATCGTGCGACCCATAGCTCATCACCAGCTTGCTTCGCGCCCTTAGCAAAAATCTGAAATTCCCATTGGCCACATGCTACTTCTTGGTTTATCCCCTCAAAATTAATTCCTGCATCAAGGCATAAATCAGCATGCTCTTCGACTAAGTCTCTGCCATGCGTGTTCCTACCTCCGACTGAACAGTAGTAAAGTCCCTGAGGGCCAGGATAACCACCAACTGGGAAGCCTAACGGAAGTTGTGTATCAACATCCATGATGAAATACTCTTGCTCATAACCAAACCAAAAATCATCATCATCTTCTGTTATCGTCGCCCTTCCATTACTTGGATGGGGTGTACCATCTGCATTCAAAACTTCACACATTACGAGGAAACCATCGAGTCGCTGAGGGTCTGGGTAAATTGCAACAGGTTTCAGTAGACAATCGGAATCGCCCCCTTCTGCTTGTTTTGTGGATGAACCATCAAAAGACCACATGGGACAATCCCCTATATCTCCTGAGAAATTTTTCTTGATCAATGTCTTGCTTCGCATATTCTGTGTCGGTTCGTAACCGTCCAGCCATATGTATTCCAGTTTGGCGTGTGTTATCATAAATACCGAACCACCCGCTGTCGAGACAGTATATTATTTGTCGTATTGAACATTTACTGGGCAATAAATTGGTTAATAGTTTACATTTTCAAGTGTTCATTGCTCAATTGAGCACAAAATAGCCCAATCAACACTAAAAATAAAATCATTCCACCATTATTCTCTGTCAATTTAGAGCAAATGAGCAGTGCTATTTTTTTGTAAAAACAGCGTTTACATATCATGTATCAAAATGTAGTGTATGAGTTTTTACTTGCGGACCTTTGAAAAGGGGTTCTCTTGTGGCCGCGACAACCCAAAGGCCCAATGTCCTGTGGAATCTTAAATGGTGAAAATATGCATCCTGAAATGAAGCGAATTTTTGACAAAGTAGTTGCTAGAGATCCAAACCAGCCTGAATTCCAGCAAGCTTGCTTGGAAGTATTGGAGACACTCGGCCCCGCAATCGATGCCCATCCCGAATATATTCCAATTGCAGAACGGCTTTGTGAACCTGAGAGAATTATTCAATTCCGAGTTCCATGGGTAGATGATCAGGGAAATGAGCATGTCAATAGGGGTTTTAGAATTCAGTATAATGGTGCAATTGGCCCTTACAAAGGAGGACTTCGTTTCCACCCTACTGTTAACCAAAGCGTCCTCAAGTTCCTGGCATTTGAGCAGATTTTCAAAAACAGCCTTACAGGCCTTCCAATGGGTGGGGGGAAAGGTGGTTCTGACTTTGATCCAAAGGGTAAATCTGATTCAGAAGTAATGCGTTTCTGCCAATCCTTCATGATGGAGTTGTGGAGACATATCGGGCATAACCTCGATGTACCTGCAGGAGATATCGGTGTTGGTGGAAGAGAAATTGGTTATCTATTCGGAATGTATAAGAAATTGCGAAATGATTTCGAGGCTGGAGTCCTAACTGGTAAGGGGATGGCCTATGGTGGTTCTTTAATTCGCCCAGAAGCAACAGGATATGGGCTAGTATATTTCGCGCGCGAGATGCTTGCAACTAAGGGCATGTCTTTCGAAGGTGCCAGTGTCTCAATCAGCGGTTCCGGAAACGTGGCTCAATTCGCATGTGAAAAGGTACTCGATCTAGGTGGAAAACCAGTTACAATGAGTGACTCAAGTGGATGGATTCACGATCCTGCCGGAATTGATAGGGAGAAACTTGCTTGGGTTATGGATTTGAAGAACAATCGAAGAGGTCGGATAAGCGAGTATGCAGATCATTTTGATGGTGTAACTTACACAAAGGCGCAACCAGATCCGTCAGTAAATGGGCTTTGGTCAGTTAAGGTCGATGTAGCACTACCTTGTGCAACTCAAAATGAACTCAATGCAGCCGAGGCTCAAGCACTCGTTGAGGGTGGTTGCTCAGCAGTTGCAGAAGGTGCTAACATGCCTTGCACACCTGAAGCTGTTGAAGTATTCCAAAACAATGGCCTACTTTTCGCACCAGGAAAGGCAAGTAATGCAGGCGGGGTCGCTACCTCTGGATTAGAAATGAGTCAAAACAGTTTGAGAATGAATTGGACTCGTGAAGAGGTTGATCAGAAGCTAGAAGGTATAATGGTAAACATCCACAAAAATGCATTTGAAACAGCTGAGAAATATGGCAAGCCAGGTAACTATGTATTTGGAGCAAACATAGCAGGATTCCTCAAAGTAGCAGAAGCAATGATGGCGCAAGGGATTGTTTGATTAAATCCCGATTACGTCGAGGAAAATCGTGAATACAAGAAAGCCTATATTGCAGTCGGAGCGACATGATCGTCGTCTTTATCATCGGGGTCACGTACACGATTCCAAACACCAGACATTAGTTCTGCATGATGCTTTTCACAGTAGTGGAATCGCCGATATGCCTCCCTGAATGAGTATGCTTTTTTTCCCGTGGCAACCAAATACCCTTCTGGAGATAAACGAGAAATGGTTGTCCCATCAGAATCACATCCAGGATAATCGCATCTGGGGTTAGGCTTTACTGAAATCATCTCACATCCAAATTTTAGTCCTCATTTTCGTCAATAGGGTCGATTACAACTAGAGGCACATTTGCTTCAACACTCATTCCATCTTCGCAGGAGACTTTACTCACGATACCTGTTATTGGTGCCGCAACTTCGTTTTGCATTTTCATCGCCTCAAGAATAAGTATTGTTTGACCTTCTTGTACCTTATCACCAACCCGAACCTCTACAGTTACAACTTTTCCAGGCATACTTGCGCTTACAGTACCACTTCGCTTTCGCTTTCCCCCACTACCTCTTTTACGAGGGGCGTTGTTTTTTGCATCTGGTATCGAAAAAGAGAAAGTTTGTCCATCAATGGTTGCGAGGTATTTGTCTCCATCAGTTTCAATTTCAACAGAGAATTCTTCTCCATCTATGATGACTGTGCGAATATCTGTCAATTATTCACCTCCATGTCGAGCGTTTTTGCCTTTCCTTCATTAATCCAGTATACCCCATTCTCACACGTCTGTGATCTTGGCTCCAATCGGATCCAAGTTGTCGACCAATTACAGATCTTTCATCAGTTTCTTTTAGCATCGATAAAACAGCGACAAGAGCAGCGGCTCTAAGAACAGCAGTTTGGGATGATTTAGGGATTTCAGTGACCTCCTCCATCTCTGTTTCTAGATCCCTTGCAGAACGGAGTAAATCCTCAAGTGACTCTGCATATGAATCTGTCAATAAATCACCTCATAGTGGAATATTTCCGTGCTTTCTAGCAGGTCTTGTTTCTTCTTTGTCGATTAGCATCCCGAGTGCTTTAATTAGTCGAATACGTGTATCACTTGGTTCAATCACGTCATCAATGTAACCCATTGATGCAGCCTGATATGGATTTGCAAATCGCTCAGTATATTCGTCAACGAGTCGCTGGCGTTCTTGTTCTGGATTGCCTGCAGATTGGATACGTTTCCTGTGTATAATTTGTACAGCCCCATCTGCTCCCATGACCGCAAGTTCTGCTGTTGGCCATGCCACATTATAGTCAGAACGAATGTGTTTCGAACACATCACATCATAGGCACCACCATACGCTTTCCGCATTATCACAGTCATTTTAGGGACTGTAGCTTCTGAATATGCGTATAACAATTTGGCACCGTGTCGAATTATCCCTCCCCATTCTTGATTCGCACCAGGCAAGAATCCAGGTACATCAACCAGTGTAACAATTGGAATTCCAAATGCGTCACAAAAGCGGACAAACCTGGCTGCCTTTGTTGATGCATCGATATCTAGGCAGCCTGCTAAGAAATTTGGTTGATTTGCAACAATTCCAATTGTTATACCATCCATTCTTCCAAATCCTACAACAATATTTTTCGCAAATTCTGATTGAACTTCTAAGAAGGCCCCTGAATCCATTATTTCACAAATCACATCATTGACATCATATGGTTTGTTGGGGTCATCGGGAACAATTGAGTCTAGAGCCTCACAAAGTCTGTCTGGTGAATCTCCCATTGATTTCCGTGGTACCTCTGATAGATTATTGGATGGCAGTAATCCTACAAGTTCCCGAGTCAATTCGATTGCATCTTCATCACTTTCTGCTGTGAAATGAGTTACTCCTGATTTACTACCATGTGTCAGTGCACCTCCTAGGTCTTCGAAACTGACTTCCTCATTGGTCACTGTTTTGATAACTTCTGGCCCGGTGATGAACATGTGAGCGGTTTGATCAACCATGATGATGAAATCAGTTATTGCGGGACTATATACTGCTCCACCAGCACATGGGCCCATGATTACACTGATTTGTGGTATTACACCACTAGCCCTCACATTCCGGAAGAAAATTTCAGCATACGATCCAAGGCTGGCCACACCCTCTTGGATTCGCGCTCCTCCGGAATCGTTCAAACCTATTACGGGAGTACCGGCTTTGAGTGCCATGTCTAGGATTTTGCAAATCTTCAACCCATGCATTTCCCCCAGGCTTCCACCATATACTGTGAAGTCCTGTGCAAAACAGTGAACTGCTTTGCCATCAATAGTGCCGTGGCCACAGACTACTCCGTCTCCTGGAATCACATTTTTTTCCATTCCGAAATCTGTGCATCTATGCTCAACAAGTGCATCAATCTCTTGGAATGAACCTTCATCAAGTAGAACTTCGATTCGTTCTCTAGCAGTCATTTTTCCGCGGTTATGCTGTGATTGAACTCTTTGAGACCCGCCCCCTGCCTCTGATTGAGCCTTACGGCGCCGCAAATCATCGAACTTCTCGTCGGCGGTCTTCATTGCCCTCAGAGCCCACCTTACAGCAGCCCGCCCTTGAAGATAGCCCCCTATGGGGGCTCCTTTTCGCATGCGTTGGGTTCAAATCCCCTTCTCCCGTCGACCTAACCATGCCCGGTTCCCTTCGGATAGTGATAGCCAAGCCAGGTCTCGATGGCCATGACCGTGGAGCGAAGGTTGTAGCTAGGGCCCTTAGAGATGCAGGTCACGAGGTAATCTATACTGGATTACGCCGGACTCCTGAACAAATCGTCCGGATCGTGATGGATGAGGATGCACAAGTTTTGGGCCTCTCATCTTTATCTGGTGCACATGGTTTTTTGTTTCCTAGGGTTTGCGAGTTGCTCAATGAGGCAGGACTGGATGATGTAATTGTGTTTGGAGGAGGCATTATCCCAGAGCGTGATAGAAGTGCCCTACTAGATTCCGGAGTATCTGCGATATTTGGACCCGGCACAACATCTACAGAAATGGTAGATTTCTTGGATTCATTGGAGGTATGACAATGGAAAGGCGCGAATTGGCGCGGGCTTTGTCAAATCCTCAAGATATTTCTTGCCCACCTAGAATAAGGGAACCTTGGAGTGTCTTGGGGGTAACAGGTTCTCCAGGGGTAGGGAAATCATGTATCGTCGATAAGATTGTCAAGAGTTGGGTTGACGAAGGTGATAAAGTTGCAGTTCTTGCTATTGATCCCTCATCGCCAGTAACTGGTGGCGCTTTACTTGGAGACAGAATGCGGATGTCCTCAGTCGACGCAAACGATTCAGTCTTCTTCCGTTCAATAGCAACTAGGAATGTACCAGGAGGAATCCCTGCAATGTTGGATAGAATGATCGACCTCCTATTTCATGAAGGATGGAGGAAAATCATAATTGAAACAGTTGGTTCTGGTCAATCAGAAGTTCGCGTTGTCGCTGTTGCAGACCGTATCTTGTTGGTCGAAGGTCCTGGGCGCGGTGACATCATACAGGCAGAAAAGGCAGGGATAATCGAACTTTCAGATATAATTGCCGTAAATAAATCAGATTTGCCTGGTGCTGAAAAAGTGGCACAAGAAATCAAGTTATCACTTGAAATGTCAGACACCAAACCTCCTGCAATATTGCTGTGTTCTGCCGAATCTGGGGATGGCATATCTGAACTTATTGAAACCATCAATGACCTACCTAATGCCAAGGGTCCTTCAATCGCTAAGGCAAGGGAACGGCTTCTTTCTGCAAATCAAGAAATTCTGCTCAACCATCCAGATTTTTCCGATGTTCTCAAATCCTTGGTTGCTGACGAGATATCAATTGCAGACGCAATGGCGTTGCTTAAGGGTGCATGAAAATGTCAGATTTTGAATATGAGGCAGATCATACAAAGCACAGTATTGGTGGACGAGGAGGGCATATTTTCCGTCGTGCATTTCATATTGGGATGGCTATTATTCCTTGGGCATACTACCAATATGGAAACACAGCAGCAGATTTGGTTTCCCTCACGCCAATTCAACTAATTGCGGCCATAGGTATCATCAGTTTCATTTTCGAATTAATTCGATTGAAGGCAGGTATAGTCATCGTAGGTCAACGAGAGTATGAGAGGTATCAATTCAGCGCAGTCGCTTGGGGTTGCCTATCAATCATGCTAACCTTCGTTGCCCTGTCACCATGGGAGGTCCCATCTGGAGCGCATGCAGGTTGGCTAACAATACCAATCATCCTTTCACTAACATTCGGTGATCCGGCAATGGGCGAAGCTCGCAGGTATAAATTCGATAACAAGTCAGTATTTTTGATAGGTTCGTCAGTGTGTGCCCTCACTTGGATACTATGTGGCTATTTCTTTGGTACACCATACTGGCTTGCATTGATTATGGGTCCTTTGACTGCAGCATCTGAATGGCCTAAACTAAAGTGGATTGATGACAATGCGACCATGGTCCTACTCCCTCTCGCTGCAGTACTAATGTTTTCACCATTCCTTTGAGAGAAACAATATCTCACGCTACGTTTACAAGGTGGGTATGAGTGGGTAGATTCATGTCCGAGGACGCTGGACCATTATCTGACGATGCCCCTAGCCAAGGATTGTACATTTTCGCATATCTTTCTTCGATGCTCGCTCTTGCAGTTGTAATGTTTCTTTATTCTTGAGTTGTAATTTAACAGTTCAATAATTGGTTGATCGAATATCATGTGTGGAATAGCAGGAATCTTCGGACCCAATGGGGACGACTGCTCTACAGTTCACAAAATGGCTAGAATTATTGGACATAGGGGTCCCAATGGGACGGCGGCTTGGTCTGAGCAGTTCAAGACTGGTGGTGTGAGTTTTGGACACACGCGTCTTTCTATTGTGGATATTGATGGCTCAAACCAACCTCTTTTTTCCGACAATGGTTGTGTACTAATTTTCAATGGTGAAATCTACAATCATCGAGAAATTCGAAAAGTAAATTCCAGTTATAGTTTCCGCACGAACGGCGATGGTGAGGCGATTTTAGCGGCTTATGCTAATAGGAGTGATGATATTGGATGGGTGCGCGATTTGGATGGAGTATGGGCCTTTGCATTATGGGATCCACAATTGGAAAGGCTGATTTTGTCAAGGGATAGATTTGGTGTCAAACCCTTACTGCGTAATTGTACAGAACAAGGGAATTTACTATTTGGTTCAGAAGCGAAATGTCTCAGGTTACACCCTGAATATTCTCCAGAATTGGATATTCGTGCCCTCATTGGTCGTATTGCATTTGAATACTCATTAGATGACACAACATTGTTTGAAGATGTCCACTCTATAAGTCCCGGTACGATAGAAACATGGGATATTTCGAATGGAAAAGCCAAGCTTCAAAATCGGTCTATTTGGGCATCTGATTTCCCAATTCCATATGGAAAATGGTCGCCGAAGACACATGCAGAGTCCTTACTTGAGTCACTAACTTCTGCTGTTGCAGACCGATTGATGTCTGATGTACCCCTCGGGATTATTTTGAGCGGGGGGCTTGATTCGGCTCTCATTGCTGCAATATCTAATGAGGCGTCTCAACGTACAGGATATCCCCTTCCTGCATGCTGGACAGTCGCAGAATCTGAGGATAATCCTGATTGGATTGCCGCAGAGAATGTATGCCAGAGTTTAGAACTTCAACACCATCAACATTTAATCAGTGAGAATGCCTTCGAAAATTCCCTCCCAAAACTTGGCTGGCATGGCGAGGACCTTGATGTCACAGTACTCTTTTTCCAACCCCTTTTTGAAAAGATGTCCCAATCAGTAAAAGTTGGTCTTTGTGGACAGGGGGCCGATGAACTTCATGCCGGTTATCCGCGTTACAAAAATTTGAGGAGTCATTGTGAGTTGATATCGAAGCGTCTCGACTCTTGCAAGCATCCATTTTCAGACCAAATATTGAGCGAGAATTTCATCAGCCCTGGCTGGCGGCAGGGACACAATCCCGATCTGGTGTTCGCAGATTTGGGGTCTACTTTGAATTATGAGTTGAATAATGGACAATTGACCAACTTCCAGTTGCGATTAGTAGATAGACACAGTATGGCGCATGGTCTTGAAGTAAGGGTGCCTTTTTTGGGGGAAACCCATGTAACTGCCTCTAGTCAAATACCAACTACATGGAAGTTATCAAGTGGTTCAGAAAAGTTGGGTCTAAGGGAGGCTGCACGTTTGACTAAACTTCCAATTGATATAGTGAATCGTCCTAAATTGCCTGCAGGGCGAGCAACTTCTCCAACACTAATTGATAATCTCCTTGATGAACTGAAAGGTCACGCTCAAGAATATTCAAATGATATTCCGATGGTATCAAAGATGTTCAATGGTCAACCCGAAATATCAATTGGACTCCGATTATTCCGATCTTTACACTTGACTGATGGGGGCGTAGGTCGAGAATGTAAGGACTTACTTACACTACTAGAGGATGTGGATTAATGGAATATAGTGGGCCTAATTTCCTTTCAAAATTGGAATCCACAATTGTGCAATGTGAGGATTCTTTGCGTAATTGGTTCGCTGGACACCGATCTAATTTGACGATGCCAATTTATGGGTCAGTAGATATTCGTGATTCACATTGGAAGGTTGCAGCTGTAGATGCCAATCAGTACCCTGCAGGATTCAATAACCTCAGCCAATCTAGTATTGGAGAGCATCTTAGTGATGCCATCGGCGATGTCAAACATGTCCATATTTGGCCGGAAAAACATACACGTAATCAACCCTACTTGGATAATATATCTGCATTATCAAAAATACTTGAAAGACAAGGATACAAGGTGACTAATGGGATAATTGAATTAGAGTCATCAGGCCCAATTTCCATTAACGGTTCTGTGCCTGATTTGGTCTTACTGAACAATGATCTCACGGATGGTCCAATCGGTACACTTGGTGTACCGGTCCTCCCCCCTCAAGAAATGGGGTGGTATCAACGGAAAAAATCCTCGCATTTTGAGGCATTACAACCTTTTATTGATGAAGCAGCAGAAATATTAGGAGTGGATCCCTGGTTATTGAGTACAAGTTGGTTTGTTTCCGAGGAGAAGTGCCTGGAAAAGGAAACTTGTCGAACACTTTTAGCTGCAGAAGTGGATAATTTTCTCCATTCCATTCAAGAAAAGTATGATGATTTGGGTGTACTGGGTAAGCCTAAAATTTTCATGAAGAATAATTCGGGCACCTATGGCCTTGGCATTCTTGAAATCAATTCTGGAGAGCAACTTCTCAATCTTTCAAATCGGAAAATGAATAAACTCACGTATGGAAAAGGAGGTTCTGATGCTGAGGATTTCCTCCTCCAGGAAGGGGTCCCAACTGCACTTTTTTGGGACCAGATGGTTGTTGAACCCGTAGCATACTGTGCAAATGGCCGCGTTGGTGGTTGGTTTTATCGTGCTAATTCGAGGAAAGGGCCGATGGAAAATTTGAACAGTCCTTCCTCGTTATTCATTCCACCATCTGATATATCTGATACTCTGATTTCATCAAGGCGTAATCATTGGCATACACTTGTCGCTGAGATTTCTATGCTTGGAATGGCCAGTGAAACAGATTCATTCCTCTGAATCATTACCCTGCATCTTTGGTGGTTCATCCATTCCAGTGATCTCATAATTCGAAGGGAAAAGGGCAACAACTACACCTGCAATTCCAGTTACCAGTGCCCACCAGAACATCTGGTATTTTATCGCCATTTCGAGGGCAATTGCGACTAGGGCAAGTCCACCTAGGTTGGATATCCAGACAAGTCGCTTGAAAGTCGAAAGTCCAACTCCCTTAGTCGTCCCAGATATAGATTCTGGGCCGAATTCAGCACCAAAGCGAATCGGCTTTTCACTCGCCATGGAATTGCGTTCAACACCTCAGTAATCAGTATTTTCAACGGTCAATCATGAGTATTGCATCAGTAGGACATGAAAGGACACATAGTCGGCAACCCGTACAATCATCTCGGAGAATCCTCGCTTTGCGATTATTTTCTATATCAAGGATTGGACTCCTTAAAGGAACATCATACAACTCAATAGCATTATCATCACACACTAATGTGCATTGATCGCAACCGATGCACAAATCCTCTTTGACGAATGCGACAGTACCGGGTCCCCCCTTGACTTTTAGCCGGGCTTCACCACGCATTTTGTTTAGTGCGAGTCTTATTCTCTCCGCATCTTCCGCCCGACGTTTTGCCAACTCGTCGAGTGAGGTCATATATGTCGCAGGACGACTATGTTCTCAAATCTTACTAAGCAACGAATGTCAACCATAGTGGATGTAATGAAATTAAAACGGCAACAGCAAATCCGCAAAGAGTCCCTTTTGCCATGTTAGGGCGGTTATATCCAAGAGCAATTAGGATTAGGAAAAATCCGATTATCAAATCACAGACCATGCCAATCCACGCTGCTTTCCAAGATAATAAAACTGCAGTGGATATTGTTGCTAACGGGCCTATGGAAAAACCACCGAGCCAATCTCGGTCAATGGTGCGCATTCAATTCACGCCTGTTTCTTAGCTTCTACTTGGCGTGCTAGGAATGACACAACATCGAGAATCTCAAAGTCGTGCTTTGGATCACCCTCAAACTTTAGGCATTCAAAATGCGAGACACACTTGGGACAAGATGTTAGCATTATATCTGCACCAGTTGCACGAACTTCATCAAATCTCTGTACTCTAAGAGCTCGACTTTCTTCATTACAACCCATCATGCTCGAAACACCACAACAAAGTGCATCTTCACCATGATGCTCCATTTCGACCAGATCGACACCTTCGACAGAGGAAACAAGGTTTCTCGGTTCATCATAAATTTCCATTTGGCGCCCAAGCCTACAAGGGTCATGGTATGTCACAGTAACGTCCTCTTCTGATTTCAATCCCATGTCGAATCCATTTTCTATGAGGAATTCTGTGGTGTGCATTACCTTGACACCCTCTAATTCGTAATCTTTAGCAAAGGTCCGGAAGCATTCAGCACAACTTGAGACCAAAGTATCAATTCCACTTGCTTGAATCTTCTTTTGGTTGTATGCCTTTAGTTTCTCAAAGACCTCATCCATACCTTGCCATTTTTGGTCATGTCCACAGCACTTGAGGAAATCCCTTCCAAGGTAGGATACATCCGTGCCCATCTCTTCAAACAATGTAAATGCCGAAGTAGTAGCATCACCAAGATTCATGCTGCCTTCATTCACATGGCTGAAGATCATTTCTTGATCGATGTAGTCGACGCAACCCGGATAGTATCCAATACTTGAGTCGATAGGATAATCCTCAACAGCCACAAATTCAGAATCATATTCTTCTTCAGCCTCTGCTGCAAGTACAGATTGTAGGACGGAATGTGGTATGTTTGAAGCGGGTGGGCCACCTACTACCAACGCCCTTCGCATGTCTACATATGAATCGTAGTCGACCAATTGTGGGCATGCATTCGTACAAGCAGTACATGTCAGGCATGAAAATAGTGGCACTCCATCGTCTTCATTATTCCAACTGTTGTAGATGATGTTCAGTTTATCACCTGCGTTGAATAAGCGCACAGGACATGCATCGTCACAGAGGTCACAGCCGTAACACTTGTTCATCTCGTACTCGTATCCTCGTGCCATACTCCGCATCATCATGAATACAACAGCGCCAACACCAAGACATGGTACAAAGAGTGAATAAATCAGTTTCGCATCTAGTGCTTTTGGATTTTTGTGGTAAGTGGGATTTTCACTCATATACGATGAAAGGCTGGCAATATCCATCCCAATTCCAGATAACGTCAGATTCGTAGTATCTGCTCTATTTATTGCTTGACCATTATCGCCAATAAGTAATGGTTGGTGGCCAATGACATTTACCCCTGCAAATATCGAATATGATGAGTTAATTCCGGTCCATGTTGTTGAGAAATCAACATTATAATCACCGGGTGCAAGCTTAAGCACACCACTTTCACAGGGTGTATCGAATACTACGTCGTTGTTAGAGTTAGTAACCGTGAAGACACTATCTACAAGCGTACCAATTCCCCATTCGCTTGAGCGCTGCGAGCAGGAAATATCGACATACACGTCTCCGATTCCAAAGTTCTCAATGCTTATGTCCCAATTACCTGCTATTGACACAGTCTCATCGACATCATTACCCATTGGATTCCAGTCCCATGTGATGCCATTTCTTCGAGTTTGATTGTCGAAATGGTTGTTCGCTCCTGCGAAATCGATCAGACGTTCTTGCACGGGTTGGTATATGCCCCAATTCATGAACTGACTCGCTGTAACAAGACAGAAATCGGATCTACTATACGCATCTTCCCCTTCAAATTTCGAACTCATCCAAACCTCATTTGCCATACTTTCCTCGTATGTCAAACAGTCTGCATGAATGTCTTCCCAATGATGGCCCTCGTTTATGGCTACAAGTGTATCTCCTGGTTGTGATCTCAACTCTTCCAATGCACTAATTTCATCCATTGCTCCGAGTCCACCTTGGTCCCAGAAACCATTGTCATAAACTGGCCATGTTACTGTACAGAGTAATATGGTCACGATTAGTGTTCCCATGGATACCTGTTTGCCAAGTTTGGGCGAGGTTCTTGCGCCAATTGATTTCACTAAGAACCAACGAATTCCCATATACAATGCAACCCATATGAAAATTCCAGTTAATACCCACGGTATCGTGTTGAATATATCAGCAATCCAAGGTTCCCTTACGCCACAATTGAGCCCTGCATGAGAGTTCAATTGACAGAAATCAGTTCTATTTTTACCATATAATTCAAGGAAGATATTAATTGAAAATACAGAGATAAACCAGACGTGAGCAAGGTATATCGCTCCAGCTGTAGCAAACCATGGATCTTCAACACCACGCTTTTCACGGCCACCTAGGAATGGCGGGAGTGCTAGGATTGTTACTGGTAGTCCAGTAATTGCCGCACCCCACCATGCTGCGTTCCATGAGATGACAGGCTGTCCAAAGAATGCTCCGATTGGACCTGCAGGAATATCGAATTGTGGTAAATACTCGCCCCATCGGAGGTAACCATAACTGAATAGAACGTACCAGTCAGGGAATACGAATCCGGCTTGTGCATATGGATCAGCTGCACCATGCAGAGGGGGTGGAATTAACCAAGAATAGAAACAAAGAACCGCGACCATTGCGGCAAATATAATTCCGTCACGCAGAACTTCATGTGGCCAAAATGCGTGACCAACAAATACTCGCCTTCGCTCTTTGTCAGCACTTTGGAGGCTTTCTTTTTCACGGACATATGTATCCGCGATTTTGCCAAGACTTTCTATTAAGCCCATTCTATATCCCTCCTCAATGCGGCTCAGCGATGCCTTGTACCCAAACAATAAACAAGTGAATCAAAATCAATGTGGTGACAATTACTGGCAAGATAAATACGTGCAGGAAATACATACGAGTCACCGCTTGGTAGGTCAAACTAGTTCCTCCGAACATAGCATTTGCAACCCAAGGCCCGATTAGTGGTGTACTATTAGCCATGTTTATTCCAATTGTAGCTGCACCAAATGCCAAACTATCCCATGGCAATAGATATCCAGAATAACCGAAAAATATGACGAAGAACATCAATGCAACTCCAATCAACCAATTTAATTCACGAGGGTTTCTGTATGCTCCTGTGAAATATACTCGGCACATGTGTAAGAATACAGCAGCGACCATGAAGTGAGTAGTCCAGTGGTGGATTGATCGAATGATATATCCAAATGGCAATTGTGTCATGATGAATTCCATGCTGGAGTAGGCCGGTGTAGGGTCACCCTGTCCGCCAGGGACATAGTAGATTCCAAGAATTGTACCTGTAATTACGAGAATGATGAATGCAAGGAAGGATATCCCGCCCAAGCAGTAGAGAGGATACCAATACCAGATGATGCGGAGTTTGTATTTTTCAGCATGTGTTAGAGGCATTTGGCGATGCATGCTGTGGTAAGCATCGCGTGACATAGCCCAGTAATCTTGGACCCTAAATCTTGTATCAAGCCATGAAAATGCCCACAGGAAAATTTTCTCAACTAATCCTAGTTTGCCTGTTGACTCGACTGCTCGCAGAATTTCCTTACGCGGCATTTCCTCATTTTCCTTTCGAAGTGTGAAAGCAACGATTACCGTAATAATCGCAATAAAGAGTCCTAATAACCAAACTTGCAACATTTTTCTTTCACCTCAATCACAGAACGTGTACCACTCCTGGTATGTACTCAATCCCTTGATTATATCATCCTCAACAACGAATGGGATTAATGGCAGGCCAACTGGAGCAGGGCCACCAGTTAAGCGCACTCCAAAGTAATCAAATGTGGAACCATTGCTCCGATTCCTGTTCCGATTTTTCTCCAACATTGTTGGGTCATAGCGTGAGGAGTGACAGATACAGAACAATTTGTTTCCACCTGCATCTACACCACCTGGTAGCCATGTATCTGCCGTGAAATCATTAGCCACAAGTTGCCAACCAGGTATACAGCATAGGTGTGGGCATCGACTGAACATCAAGAGAATGTTGTCATGTGGCTGTAGGGCAAGGTCAGGTGTCCCATCTTCCAAAACGACATCAAATATTTCTCTTCCATGGCCAATGAATGCTCCTCCTGAGTCATATCCTTCACCATATTGGATCCTAGGCAAACCTTCTGCGGGAGGCTTCGATTCATTTTCTTCATGTGGTATGTATACGATATTGACTGGCATACCACTCCAAACACCCTGTGCTCCAGCCATTCCGGTATTGGATTTTGCAGCCTCAGCCTCTAGATGTGATTTCTGCATTTCTTGTTCATGCATTGCACCATACCACACAGCGTCTTCTTGTCCTTTTGGCACCCAATATTTCACACCCGTGTCTTCGCCGCCAGTACTTGCTTGACCCATTAGGAATGAAGCAAATCCAACGGACCCCAAACTTGCTAATGCAATGGCGCCACCTGCTGCATTGAATGTGTATTTCATGAACAGTCTCCTGTCCAATACAGTAGAAACTCCTTCTGCATTATCATGGGTGGTTTTACCTGGTGCAGGTCTGAGTCTGAACTGTCTACCCATGATTACACCTCATATTTTTTCCAGCTCTCTGGGTCTTTTGCTGGAATGAATTTATTCCTTCTATGCTTGACTATCAATGTATCAGGCATTACCCATTTCAAGTACACGATACCCATTATAATCAAAGTTGTTAGCATCATTGCTAAGAAGAATGATAGTATCTGTTGATCCCAATAATTGAATAATCCATAGGAAAGCCCTCCTGCCCAATAGATAGTCCAGAAGAGACCCCATGCAAACACAATGGTGACTAACCAAGATGTTGCACTTGGAGATATACTAGATCGCACAATAGTCCCTGGTTTCGGCGCATTGAATACCCCATGGTCTACTGCTGTGATGTATTCTTCCTCAGTTAGGTTGACGCCATCTAAGGCCGACCTCGCATCTTCGATGCTAACTTCGCCAGACTTGACCTGCTTGAGAAGACGCATTACAATGTCTTCATTCATAGTTGGTCACCCCTTCTTAGATGCTTCATTCGGAGTCGGATTAGATTGGATCTCCCTTCATAGTGTCGGCTAAAGCCATAGCGTAAGAAAAATCCACAGAATAGGATGACTAGTACAACAGCCCCAAAGCCAAGAAGTCCAAGCCAGTGTGCTCTGAATGGAGCTCCCATGTGGTGCAAATCGACATGTCCGCCGTCCGCTTCTGGTGGTTTCACATCTCCATTCCCTGCGAAAATTGTTCGTGTATTTCCATTATCTTCGCCCTCTCCAAGTGTGAAGGACAAACGGTTCCACGCATCACCGGTAGGTGCGCCGTCGCCATTTACGCTATTCCCTGCGAGCCAAAATGTCACATCTCCAGTCCCTGATTCAGGAGCTATCCAAACAATATCCCATGCACGATCGCTTGGGTTGCTACCCTCTTCCGTATGAGTTAATGTAGTGCCATCATCTCCGTTTTGAACCATTGACTCATAACCAGCATCACCCGTTAACTCTCCTGCCTCTACCCTCATTGAGAATCCAGCAGAGGACACGCCTCCTATTTCTGGCCCACCAATAATTTGTATTTTCAGAGAGTAACTTGTACCTGATGAGTACTGGTATGGGACGTCAACAATCATCACAGTCACTGTGTCGTCGGGCGCCACAGCATTTCCAGAGTGACAGGTACAACCATTCTTGGCTACATCCGTGCCACCTTCGGCTTCATCTCCATAGATTCCACCAGGTCTACCTTGACTTGAGCCGGCGACCAGAATCACAATCAAAACTCCAGTAAGGACGCGTAATAGTCGCTTATTGGATGCCGCCATAGCCAAGCCTCACCTACGGTGAGTTTGTCCACTTGAGTGACCACCATAAACGTTCCCTGTCGAATGCGAGAAAAAAGCCTAGCAGTACAACGATTTTACAAAACTCTTGGAGAACGTCGATGCGCAGTTGTGAATAGCCATAATCTGTTCGCAATGGCATGGGCGAGAGGACATGGGAAAACACATACAACTTGACCGATGAGCAATTAGCCCATCTTGATACAGCCGAGACGATGATGGAGAAAATGGATTTGAGTAGTGCAGAAAACCTTCTTTTGGAAATGTTGGAAACTAATCCAGATTGTGTTCCTGTACTCTCAAACTTGGGCCATTTGTATGGCAAACACCTCTCGGAGTTTGAGACAGCAGTATCTTATTACGAAAAAGTACTCGAGATTGAACCGGATAATGCATGGGCTAGGGATGCCCGGAGAAGGTATTCTCGATACATTGGACGTGACTAACTCGCACAACCATCATGACCCCTCTCGTTCTTTGCTATCTCATGGAGGATGGCAAGTTACTCATCGCGGGTGTCGGCAGTCTGGGTTGCAGATGGGCTAGAGCCGCTCATTCGAGGGTATCGGATTGGGTAGATTTAGCACTTGTTGATGCCGACGCTCGGTCGATGGATGGGGCTAAGCATGCCAACTGTCTCATTTTAGGGGATTCAACATCGGAAGTCGGTTGCGCCGGAATGCCACAATTGGCCGAGGCTAGAATGCGCTCACTACAGCCAATAACTGATCATTTTCTAGGCGATGCTGAACTATTGGTTCTTCTTACAGGATTGGGTGGTGGTTCAGGTTCTGGGGCATCTGTTGAATTTGCCCGCCAAGCTGCACAATCAGGTTGCTTGGTGATTACTGTGGCAGCGATGCCATTCAGTGCACAATTTGAGAGGCAAAGGATTGCTGAATCAGCCCTCCCGCGTTTGTCCAAATATAGTCATGTTTGCGTAGAACTGAGTCTCGATAGAATGGCTTGGCAAGCACGTGAGAGGGGCGTTGATTGGGAACAAGGATCTGCATGGGTAGAGGAGCTTTGTGAAGGGCTTATTCGAACATTGGCCAATGTCGGTTTGATTAATCTTGATTTGATGGATTTAAGGTCAATAGTTTCTAAATCGGGAGGGTCAACTTTGCTTGTTGCCGAGGGACATTGTGACGACTCAGTACAGCTTTACGAGCGGGCACGTTCTTCACCACTTGCAGCCATGTCAGTTGGTGGTGCAACTGGTTGTTTGTTACAAGTAGAAGGCGGCCCACATATGACTCTCAAACAGGTTGAATCAGTGGCATCTGCATTCACTGACGGTTTAGCGATGGACGCCCAAGTGATTATCGGCGCTCGAGTTTCTCCAGATCTCGGTGAAAGAATGCGAGTAGTCGCTGTAGTCAGTGGCTTGCCGCGAATCCAATCTGATGGACTCGTTTAATCGTATTAAGAATCTTCAGCAGTTACTGGCGGAGGTATATCTAATTCAGTCGCCTCCTTGGTTTTCGCATCGACCTTCGAATCAGAGACTTCTTCAGGAATCTCTACTTCAGTGTCATCTAATTCCTCAGAATCACTTTCGACATAATCTCCCACTTCGACCCATTTCGCTATATTACCAGTAGTCCATGAATAAATCCAAAGCATCGTGGCTGCGGTCACTATGTGCCCAATTCCGATTGAGGCAGACATTCCTATTGTGCCAACAGTTCCTTCAGTAAGCTTAGCCCCAAGTACGGAGATCATTGCGATTGAACCTGAATATGCTATCCCGAATGATAACCCCCAGAATATGGCATTATCCTTTCTGAATAACTTGAAGCCACTGAGGTGTGAATCTCTTGCTAGGCTCCATATTGCTGCAATAACAGTGAAAAGCATCAATATTAACTCCTCTACTACCAAACCAACACCCCATTCATCATTGACAAATCTCCGATACGCACTTAGTAAATGCCACGTGACAAACAGTTGCATAAGGAGTCCCCAGGAGTATGAAAGTGCGGCAGTATCCTTACGCTGCATATCAATTGAGCGTCGTTTTTTTGTAAATCTGAAAAGAGCAAGTTGTAGCGATATTGCAAAAAGTGCAAAAATAACAGGGCCTAATCTGTCAATCGCTTTGATATCTTCTTGTTCCTTGACGCCAAGAACCAATGCCCAGTATGTAATGGCTGCAAAAAGGCCTATGATCAAAATGTGTGCAGTGGTCGATGTTAGTCGCGAAGTTTTGCCGTTAACTGCGGCAACCTTGGCGACCCTATTTTCTGCAAATACTTGCAAACTCTTTGCCAATGCTCTACCTTGGGCCAATGACCAGACAATGAATAGACTCCCTATGGCCATCGCCCAATATTCTAATTGACTGCGCCCCATTTCTGTGTTCAAGAATATGGCAATTAGTAAGAATGGCACCATCCCTAGGATAATGGGCGAAATCCATGTCGATACTGTATTGACAATAAACGAAAAACCCCAGCCTCGCAAGGCTTGATTTTTTTCGATTGGCTGGAAGTGACTATATTTGTGCACTATGTCGATTTTGTTGAGCCAAGCCGTAAGTGCATAACCTGTCGAAAGAGCAATGTATCCTGATATCCCTATGGCGAAAAGTGCATCCGAATCAGAAGCAGAAAGAAGGTAGAAAAGTGTGCCTGCAAGTGCGAGTAGTAACACGTGTGGGAGAGTGGATGGACTGACCAAATTCAGGAAAATATCGACTATTCTTGGTTTATCTTCTACCATATCTGATTCACCTCCGACGACAATGCGAGCGTGCGAGGCCTGTTAAGTCCGCCTCTTGTCCGAGTAGTTATGGCAAAGCGTTTGACAAAGGCTCTCCGTGAAAAGAGACGCTGGGTTGGCATAACAGTCAACGGAGTCGTTGAGCGCAAAGATTTGGAACATTTGATATCCCAATTGGCACCCACCGAGGATTGGAAATTGTACGATTTCAAAGATAATATTGCAATCATAAGAATATTGCTTAGAGATCAACCATTGTGGAGACCAATACTCGATGTCGAAGGAGGCCAGATTCGCTCGGTAACAACTTCAGGTAAAATACGACTTGTTAGAGATCGTTTAGGTCTTTAGTTAATTGATTTATAGATTATTTAGGATTCTAATTTGACATTTTCTAATGACCACATTCATTTGCTCCTCTGGTTTGGCAACCACATGGCCGGTGGTGGTGATGCTCCTAGTGTACCAGTTTGGGACATGGCAATACTTGCTGGAGCAGTATTATTGGCATCAACCATGGTCATCGTGGCCTGGACTCAGCCTGTTCAGTATGAATTGGATGGACCAAAGGAGATACTCGTTATACATACTGGACTCTCCGAAGCTACGTTGAGTTTCAAAGCAAAGTGCACAGGTGAGGAATGTGATCCATTATCAGTATGGATTATTCCACACGATGGTTTGGAAAGTTGGGATGGCGGACTAAGTGATGCGCAGGAGGTTGAATTGCTTGATCAAGATTCGAATTCAGTTTCTACCGACATGGATGGTGCACTTACTTCGGGAGAATATCGAATTATCCTAGACGGCACTGGTAGCTATACATTTGAAACAACTGTTCATCGCACGCTGCCGCATGAATACCTACCTGCTATAGTGGGTAGTTTGTTACTAATATGGGGCATATGGAGAAAACAGCACGAATAATGCTAAACCCATTCCCAGCGACGTCCGCCAGTTGTTGTATCGATAATTCCTGTGTCAGAGATTATGTTTCCTTTGCTGGACAATCCATAGAAAAGCGATCTCGTTTCACATAGACTGCACCTCATGGCGCTGTAAGCTACAGAATATATTCTCTCTATTTCAATAGGTGGTAGTTTCGGCTGTTCTTCAATAATGGATGCAATAGATGCATTCAGTATTATTGCCATCAAATCTGAATGGATGTCAGTAATCGAATTCCACCCTTCAAAGCATTTTCCATTAGGTGGGATTTTATTGAAACCAATGCCAATGACTACACGAACATCTTCGCCTTGTGTTTTGCCTTCAACCAAGGTCCCAGCCATTTTCCCAAGCCCAGCCCTTCCAATGTACCATATGTCATTTGGCCATTTTATTCTAACACCCATGTCTTCCAAAATTGAAGAATTTGTCCAACAGTGGCTAGGGAGTCCTTCCATAAGGGCCGTTGAAATAGAATCGATAACTGCTACTGATGAAGCAATCTGGAGCCATTCTGCACCCTTCTCTATAGATTTTCGACCAAATACCCAACTGCCCATGAAACCTTCTTTTGGATTGTCCCAATTGTTTCCTGAGAAACCCCTTCCCTTGGTTTGATGACTTGTCGTAACAAGTGAACCTGTGGGTGCATTTTCCAATTCCATAGCCACACTATTAGTTGACTCACACTTTTCCAGGTGAATTTTTATTGCCTCTTCAAAGGGCCTCCAGCATGCTATAACTGTCAGTTTTTCATCACCAATATTGGTCCATGCTACTGGCCTTGTAGCCCATCCACCACTTCGCCAAAGTTTTGGAATTAAATGGCCCAATTGGTTTGAGCTATGGAGGAGAAGTACCACACCTTTCTTGTTGAGCAGTCCTGGTCTCTGTTCGAGCAATGAGATCAATTCCTGGCACTGATTATTTTCGATCAACCCTGATTCTTCTAGTGGGCCGAGTCGGGGTGATTTTTCTGGAGGTGTGTCGAGATAAGGGAGGTTCCAGATAATCAAGTCGAAATTATCCTCTGATATTTGCGCAAAGTAATCATCTCCTGGCCCTCCTTCAATGACGTTTTCTCCACTCCATTTTATCCCATTCAATGATGCATTACCAAGCGTCGCTGAAACAGCATATGGATTTGTATCACAGCAGAATACTTCCCAACCTCTTAGCCGGGAACTTATCGATATGGCACCACTTCCACAGCCTATCTCAAGCACCTTCTGACCCGGCTTGAAAGGTATCTCGGCGACGACTTGATCAAGAAGACTGGTATCCTCTCTCGGGGGATAGACAGTAGGGGGAATTTGCAGATTGATATCTGGCAGTTCATGAGGTGACCAAGATATTCTGGTGGCCTCAGATTTGAGGTATTCAATTTCTCTTTTTACGTCCAAAAACGCCTCACTACCCTGTTTATGCCACCCGGGTGGAGTCTAGTTTGATGAATATTCTGCAAACCTTTATGTCGATTTTATCATACCGGAGGTTCGTGGCTCGTTCTGACAAGTCACATATACAGCCAACCGCGATAGGTTTGTTGTATTCCGTAACCCTTTAAAACACCCCCTCGGTCCGCGGGTGGCCCAGAGATATCCATGGGCCTGTAGCTTAGCAAGGTAGAGCGACGGGCTTTTAACCCGTTGGCCAAGGGTTCGAATCCCTTCAGGCCCGCTCTCCTTTGCTAATTTACAGGCAGTCTTTGGGCACGGCGCGGGTGAAGAAATTGGTTGTTAAGAGTTCCACAAAAAAGAGGCTAGTTGAACTTGGTGTGCAGGAAGAGCATGCACACAAGCTTGCAGACGACGCCAATATGGATGCTATTAAGCAAATGAGTGTCGAGCAGGTTGCAAAGAAAATCGGTATCGATTCTGACAGTGCTGAGATTGAGAAAATCATGGGTATCATCCGTGAACAGGGGACACGTAAGAGAACACGTTCCCGCCGAATTACAATTTCTCAGAAAGCAATTGATGATGATGATGATGCACCAAAAGGTTCAGACCGATTCAATGTGCTAAATCACCACCTTGTCCCTCACCATGAACTGATTCCAGTTGATGAAGAGGCTAAAACGCTAGAGCCTTGGGGTCTTGAAGAAGCAGATTTGGCGTCCGATGGCACACGCTTGGCTAAGGAACTACTTCCTAAAATATTGATTACCGATCCTGCAGTTCAGGTCTTGAAAGAAATGACTGAACTTGAAGATGATGAGTTGCCTGCTGGTTGGCTGACCAATCGTGTTGTACGTGTTGTTCGGTACAGTAAGGCTTCAGGAACAACTACGGCTTACCGGCTGATTGTAGAGGAAAACTGAGGAGGAATGAGTATGAAGGAAATAATTGAGAGTTACTTTCGAGATCGCAGTCTTGTTAATCACCAGCTGGCATCATACAACGACTGTATTCCATCAGCGGATTCACAGAGCAGTCGTTTCGAGGAAATAGTAAGAAACATCAGAATTGGTACAGATGAAGTACTTGACGATGGTGAGGGAGGAATCATCAAACTCGACGTTCTAGATCATGAAATCCATGTGCGCATGAAAAACATGACAATTGGAAATCCTAAGATAAAGGAAGCAAATGGTTCACGTCATGATTCCTCACCTCTTGAATGCAGGCTACGGAAATTAACCTACATGTCTCCAGTTTTCCTTGATTTCACCATTCATCGCGACGACTTACCGCAACCAATTATTGAAGAAAAGGTCCAAATTGGGAATATTCCAATTATGGTAAAAAGTCGCCGGTGCAATCTGAATCCGGCCCACGTTGATCCAAACAGAAAGTTGAATCCTAATCAAGTGAAAGAGGATGAACTGCATTATCGTCGTCTACTTGAAGGCAAAGGTGAAGATCCATTCGACCCAGGTGGGTATTTCATCATTAACGGTACCGAAAGGGTACTCATATCGATGGAAGATCTTGCTCCTAACCGCGTCACAGTTGAGATGAACAAGCGATATGCAAGAAAAACAGAAGTTGCTAAGATTTTCTCACAGAAAGACGGTGTACGAAAACCACTTACAGTCGAGAAGCGAAAAGATGGAATGTTGATGGTTAAAATCAGTAGTGCTGGAACTACTGCAATCCCTGTGGTTCTCTTGATGAGAGCTCTTGGAATTGACAACGACCAAGAGATATTCCAAGCAATCGCAGGTCCTACTGCGACATTCAAATTCATCGTAGCCAACATTAACGAGGTTAAGGACAACGAGGAATATGGTGTAGAAAATCAGGAAGAAGCTATGCAGTGGCTTGAGAAGAAATTTGCAGCAGGTCAGCAAAAGGAATACCGTGAACAGAGAATTCAGAATTTGCTGGACAAAGAATTGCTACCCCACCTTGGGAGTGACTCCGAAGAGGATCGTAAGAAGAAGGCAGTATTCCTTGGCAGAATAGTTCGTCAAGTCCTTGAAATGGCGATTAATGACAAGGAGCCCAATGACAAGGATCACTATGCTAACAAGCGTGTTAGATTGGCAGGAGATTTAATTGAAGACTTATTCCGTGTTTCACTACAACAGTTGGCACGAGATCTCAAGTATCAACTTGAAAGACATCACAATCGAAAGCGTGACCTAAAGATAACATCCTGTTTGCGTCCCGACGTTTTGACATCAAAGATTATGCATGCATTAGCCACAGGCAATTGGGTCGGAGGACGGAGTGGTGTAAGCCAATTACTCGATCGAACGACCTACCTCGCCGCTCTTTCGCACATGCGCAGAGTTACGAGTCCACTTGTTCGAAGCCAACCGCATTTCGAAGCACGAGATTTGCACCCTACACAATGGGGCCGACTTTGTCCAAACGAAACTCCCGAGGGTCAAAATTGCGGCCTTGTAAAGAATGCTGCTCAAATGATTGACATTTCTGAAGCAGTACCTGAAGACGATGTGAAGGGACTTCTTGCTGAGGCAGGTGTTGATCCTCGTCCATCCGGATGGTCTGAAGGCGCTCGTGTTCACGTCAATGGAGATATCTTTGGTTTGCACATGAATCCACATAAACTGGTTGACCATATCAAGCGCAGCCGTCGCCGTGGAAGAATACGACCAGAGGTCAGCATACGACATGATTCAGTCAATCGTGATATATTCATCAATACTGACAAAGGCCGTATTTTACGCCCGCTCTTAGTATTGGACAATGGTTCCCTAGTTCTTTCCAAAGAATACCTTGATGGGTTGCGGTCACAAGAAATCCGTTTCCAGGATTTGGTTAATGAGGGGGTTGTAGAATGGGTGGATGCAGAGGAAGAAGAAGACCTACTTATTGCTCCAAGACCATACGATCTTCCAGCAGTCAGTCCAAAGAACAAGCGACCACTGTCTCCATCGAATGTTGAATGGATTAACATGGGCGAAGAAGGAATTACTCATGCTAAACTAACAGCCCAAATCATAATGCCAAATGGTGACAAGGCTGAAGAAACTTTCAAAGTACCTTTGAATTACTATCAAGAAGAGACCGACAAATTAGCTCGCAGGGCTAAGAAGACAGGTGATGTACTAATTTACACACACGTTGAAATTGATCCACAGTTAATATTGGGAGTTTGTGCAGCGTTGGTACCGTATCCAGAACACAATTCCACTCCACGTGTAACTGGTGGAACTGCAATGGTCAAGCAATCCCTTGGTTTGCCTGCGGCGAATGGCCGATTGAGGCCAGATACTCGACAGCATGTTTTGCATTACGCACAGAATTCGATGACCGGCACCCGGGCCATGGAAGCAACCAATTTCCTCCGCCGTCCTGCAGGTCAGAATTTTGTTGTGGCAATTTTAAGTCATCATGGTTACAACATGCAGGATGCAGTAATTATGAACAGAGGCAGTGTTGATAGGGCACTGGGGCGCTCTACATTTATTCGTACATACAATGCTGAAAGAAAGAGATTCCCAGGTGGACAGGTCGATGAGATTGAGGTTCCTGGAACAGGCCTAGATGAAGTAAAGGGTCTCAAAGCGCCAGAGGCGTATGCACATCTCGAAGGCGACGGTCTACCCACTCCTGAAACTGAAATAAGCAGTAAACCAGAAGACAGGGATAGAGTCCCACAAGTGCTAGTTGGTAAGACAAGCCCCCCAAGATTCCTTGAAGAATCCCATGGTGCTTTCTTGCAAGCACAGGAGAGACGTGAATCGAGTATGAATGTACGACATGGAGAGGGTGGATTCGTTGACAATGTTTTCGTTACGGAATCACTTGACTCCAATCGCCTTGTTCGAATCACACTTCGTACAAACAGGATACCCGAATTGGGTGACAAGTTTGCCAGTCGTCACGGGCAGAAAGGAGTAATTGGGCGTTTAGTAGATCCGGAAGATATGCCATTCACTGTTGATGGAGTAGTCCCTGATTTGTTAATCAACCCACACGCCATTCCTTCACGCATGACTGTAGCACACATCCTTGAGATGATTGGCGGTAAGGTTGGCTCCATGGAAGGTCGCTTAATTGATGGAACTGCATTTAATGGAGAGAAAGAAGACAGTCTGAGAGAAGGCCTTCTTCGTCACGGCTTTGCCCACACTGGCCGTGAGACAATGATTAATGGTGAAACTGGGGAAGAATTCCCTGCACAAACATTCGTGGGTGTAATCTATTACCAGAAATTACACCACATGGTTAGTGGTAAGATACACGCTAGAAGTCGCGGTAGAGTGCAGATTCTAACCCGTCAACCTACCGAAGGTCGTGCCCGCCAGGGTGGACTTCGATTTGGTGAAATGGAGCGCGATTGTTTGATTGCACACGGCGCGTCTATGGTAATCAAAGATAGATTATTGGATGAATCTGACGGATGGGAACTATTTGTGTGTGCAGATAGTGGTCATATTGCTTATTGGGATTGGCGCAAGAGATGTTATGTTAGCCCAATACATGGTGACAAGGCAGAAGTATTCCCCGTATCAACATCCTACGCTTTCAAGCTTCTACTGGATGAAATGAAATCACTTGGTGTGGCTATGAGACTCGAACTGGAGGACAAGAGATGAACAGAGACGTTGCAACAATCCCGAAGCGAATTGCTTCCATCAAATTCAGTTTGATGGATCCCAATGAAATACGCAAGATGTCTGCAGTTGAAGTAAAGACGGCAGATACTTACAAAGACGATGGTCACGCATATCGTCAAGGACTTATGGACCCGAGAATGGGTGTAATAGAGCCTGGTGTTCGCTGTGAAACATGTGGAAATAAACAGGACAAATGTCCAAGTCACTTTGGACACATTCAACTTGAGTTACCCGTAGTCCACATTGGTTTTGCGAATTTGCTCAAAACAAGTCTGAAATCTACTTGCAATACCTGCAGTCGTATCCTTTTACATGCACAAGAAGGAACTCATCCTATTGATGAGACCAAATCAGAGCAAGACTATTACCGTGCACGAGTTTATGATGTAATCCAAAAACACGGTGTCGGTTCAACTGAATTCAAGAAAATCATCAAAGAAATTACTAAGATTTGTTCAAGTGCCAAGCGTGCAGTTTGCATGCACTGTGGCGCGGAACAGGGCAAGATTATGCTCGATAAGCCTACTACCTTCAAGGAAAAGAAGATGGACAAGGGTGAGCACAAATTGAATGCACGTGATATTCGTGAATGGCTTGAGCGTATTCCAGATGATGACCTAATATTTGTTGGAATGGATATGAAATCCAGTCGTCCAGAATGGGTGATTATGCGAGTACTACCTGTTCCACCTATCACAGTCCGTCCGTCTATCACATTAGACAGTGGAGACCGTAGTGAAGACGACCTTACTCACAAGTTGGTTGATGTACTTCGTATTAATCAGCGCTTGCGTGAAAATCGCGATGCTGGTGCACCACAACTGATTGTAGAGGATCTTTGGGAACTTCTGCAGTATCACATTACAACCTATTTCGACAATCAAACAGCAGGTATCCCTCCTGCTCGACACCGTTCAGGACGACCTCTGAAGACCCTAACTCAGCGTTTGAAGGGTAAAGAAGGGCGTTTCCGCAGCAATCTTTCTGGAAAGCGTGTTAATTTCTGTGCACGAACTGTGATTAGTCCAGACCCCAATTTGGGAATCAATGCGGTCGGTGTACCTGTACAGTCAGCTAAGGAACTAACTGTACCAATTCGGGTTACAGGAAGAAACAGAGAGCAATTACGTCAAATGATTCTTCGTGGTCCTGACATCCACCCCGGTGTAAACTACATCGTTCGAGGCGATAACCTTCGAGTCAGAATCACTGACAAAACAAAGTACATGTGGGCAGGTTTCCGCTGCCATAATCCAGAGTGTCATTCAGGAGATGTTGAACGAGGCGAACCCTATCCCGGGATGCGACCTGATTTGAATGAGGTTCTACACGCACCAAATTTCATGCCAGGGATGGAGATTGAAACAGAGACCGTTCGTCAAGCAGATGGGTCTACTATTGACACATATATTGTCGATATAGATCGAACCATTGCCAATATGCGTGGCGAAGATATGAATGGTAAGCCACTAGGTGATGGCGATCCTAGGGCTGTTATGCACCAAAGATGGGTGTTTGAAAGAGAAAACCCTGGAAAACCCTTCCCTTCAGAACTAGAAGTACATTGTCCGCACTGTGGCAGTCCAGAAATATCTGAAGACCAAAGGAGTAAGGTTGAGGATCGATTGGCAACTGTTGATTTAGACGGAAACCCAAAACCAGGGATGGTCGTTGAACGCCACCTGATTGATGGAGATGTCGCCATTTTCAATCGTCAACCATCTCTGCACAGGATGTCAATGATGGTCCACGAAGTTCGAGTAATGCAGGGCAAGACTTTCAGGTTCAATCTAGCAGTTTGTACGCCATATAACGCAGATTTTGATGGTGACGAAATGAACCTCCACGTAATTCAGTCCGAAGAGGCTCGTGCAGAGGCTAAGATTCTGATGAGGGTACAAGAACACATTATCACACCGAGATATGGTGGGTCTGTGATTGGTGGTATCCACGACCACATTTCGGGCGCATACCTTTTGACACACGAGAATCCATTTGTCCCCAAGGCAATAGCTCTTGACGTATTAGGACAAATCGGTTGGTCTGGTGAATTACCCAAGGAACATAATGTAGACGGAAGTTCTGGTTATTATGGCCGTGACTTGTTCAGTCTGATTGTCCCCGCAGGTTTCAGCCTTAGATACACGAGCCGAAGTCAAGATGAGGTGAGTGTTGAGGGTGGAAATATTATCAGTGGAACATTGGACAAGCGCGCAATCGGTGCAGAGGACGGAAGACTCCTAGATGCAGTTGTACAAACTCACGGTACCGCAGTCGGCGCGAGATTCCTAAATCACATGACTAAATTGACAATTGGTATTTGTACAGCAATGGGCTTTACGACAGGGATTGATGATGAAGACCTTCCTCCTGAAGCTCTCGATTTAATTGCACAAAGAAATGCTGAGGCGAGTGAGGCAGTAGATGCGGAGTTAGAAAAATTCGGTGCCGATGGCCGGAAATATGAAACTCGCCCTGGTCGAACACCTCTTGAAACTCTTGAAGAAAATATTTTGCAAATATTGGATCAGTGTAAGGCTGAAACGGGAACCGTCGCAAAAGAGCACCTTGCTGACCACAACCCCGCCGTAATGATGGCAGTTTCAGGTGCACGTGGTTCGATGGACAATCTGGCGATGATGGCTGGATCAATTGGTCAACCAAAAGTTCGTGGTAAGCGCCTAGAACGTGGATACAATGATCGAGTTTTGGCACATTTCCGTCGAGGTGTTAAGGGTGCTAAAGAAAAGGGATTCGTAGCATCTTCATTCAAGCGTGGTTTGGAACCAACGGAGTTCTTTATGCTCTCTGTATCCGGCCGTGAATCACTTGTGGATACTGCGGTCCGAACTAGCAAGTCAGGTTATATGCAGAGGCGTCTAATCAATGCAATGGATGATCTCAAGGTTTGGAATGATGGCAAGTCCTCTGTTAGGAACACTGCAAATCGGATTATCCAATTCCAGTATGGTGAAGACGGTGTAGATCCTTGTAGATCTCTTAAGGGTGAGCCGATTAATGTCGAACAGATTCTCGATGACGTAATTGGAGGTGGAAACTGATGGTAGTTAAGTCAGCAACTAAAAAGAAGTTAATGGATATGGGAGTCCAAGAAGAGTTCTCTCACAAACTTGCGGATGATCGGAAGTGGGACGACGTCAAGATATTGACACCTGGAGAAATTGCGCAAATATGTGGTTTGGCATCCGATGAAGCAACCGCAATACACAATATCCTTCAGACATTTGGTGGCTCGAAATCTGGTGCAGATGGTGGTGCGACAACCACTGTCGTTCGACGACGTGTTGCTAGACGCCGTGGTGCACGCCAGGAACTTGCCCTTCAGAGTTATGATGTGGACGGAAAAATGGAGAATATCTCTCGAGATTTAGATGAATCAAATCCCATTTTCATGGCTCTTGTCAAAGCGGCTGAAAAAGAATCTATCAGCCTTACTCCTCGTTTATTCCAGGATTTAACCACTGGCATCTCAGCACGTGGGAAGGACAAATTGACACCAGCTCAGGCTAAGAAAATAGTTGTTCAGGCAAATGACCAATTTTCGAATGCTAGTGTCGACCCCTTTGAGGCAGTTGGTATTGTCACGGCTCAATCAATTGGTGAACCAGGTACTCAGATGACTATGCGTACTTTCCACTATGCAGGTGTAGCAACAGTCAACGTGACACAAGGTCTACCGAGGATTATCGAAATTGTCGATGCCCGTAAGGTCCCAGAGACTCCAACGATGAACATCTATCTTGAAGATGAGGATGCTAATGGGAAGCCTCTTGCAACAAACGAAGATGCAGTCCAAAAAATTGCGGCATCATTGGAAACTACTACGACAAAAGACATTGCAGATATCGATGTTGAAGTTGCACAACGATACATTGTACTCAAACTGAAAAATTCCCATCTAAAATTGAAGAACATGACTGGTGCCGAAGTGCGAGATAAACTTTCACGCGCTCTTCGTTTGTACATTGCAGTGCATGAGGGTTCAGAAGCACGACCTAAAGAATTGAAAATCGTGCCAGGTGTTGCTAAGGAAGACGATCTTAAGGAAACGGATGTAAACCCGCCCACTTATACTGAACTACTTCAATTGGAAGAGAAAATCAAAATTTTGCGGCTTAAGGGTGTCAAAGATATTGAGCGTGCTAATGTTCAGAAGAACACAGATGGTGAGTTCTACATCTCTACGATTGGTTCCAACCTCGCTAAAGTATCTGATTTTGCAGGAATAGATCGTGCAAGGACATACACTAACAACATCATGGAAATACAAGATTACTTAGGTATTGAAGCTGCAAGACAAGCAATCATCAATGAATTGGTACTAACGCTTGAAGGTGCACGTCTTGACGTTGATGTCCGCCACCTACTCATGGTTTCAGATGTAATGACCAGCGAAGGAGAAGTTAGAGCCATTGGACGCCACGGTGTATCGGGTACTAAACACAGTATATTGGCTCGTGCTGCTTTCGAAGTAACGGTTAATCACCTACTAAATGCAGGTATTATCGGTGAGCGAGATAATTTGACAGGTGTGGCTGAGAATATTATTGTCGGTCAACCAGTTGCACTAGGGACTGGTAGTGTTGAACTATTCTACATCCCGGAAAATGAGTGATATAACATTCCATGAGAAGCAACAGTGGAGAATGGAGGAATTAATTTGGATCTAAGCAGACAATTGAAGACCGCAATAAAAAGTGGAGAACTAACATTTGGACAAAATCAGGCAGCAGATGCCTGTGCTAATGGACTGGCAAAAATGCTGATATTCGCAGCAAATTGTCCGCAGAGTTACATAGAATCTCTCCGAGCACGCCATCCTGATGTGCCGATGTATCAGTCTGAACTGGTGAATCGTGAACTTGGCGCTGCTTGTGCTAAGCCTTTTGCAATCAGTACAATATGTGTTCATTCAGAAGGAAGCAGCGAATTGCTGAGCCTCCAGTCGAATTTGGATTGAAGCTCTGAAATCAACCTTTACATGGCTGGATTGAACGTAGTGTTCAAGGCACTTATTGCCGCCGTGAGGATATGGAGTCACTAATCCGCGATTTATTATCGCAACTTGGTGCTTCATTGGACCCTCCTCCAATTCACCAACCCTGTCCAGGAATTTCTCTATTGGGTGTACTCACGAACCCACCTAGGACAAGGAGTGGTTCTTCACTGAAAACGGGCACATTGGTTTGGCATGCACATGATGGCTGGGCTCCATTGGACAACCTAGAGATTGAGAGATGGTTAGTTGATGTATCTGCTGGCGATCACTGGCTATTGTCCGAGCGCCCCCTCCGCATTGAAAAAAAACCTATGAAACAGGGAGTTGATTACCAATTGTGGGGGCCTGAAAAATTCGGTCAATGGCTGGGTGATGCAATATTGAATGGTGATCTTGTTGCGAGTATCCCTCGAAAAATCACTTCAGATAACACAGATGACACTACGAATGTAATGACACCCCCCCCTGAAACTGTGGATGAAGGTCCATGTGCACTGCGTCCGCAGATAAATCTGGAGGATATATTGGATAAGTTGAATCTGCGGAATGTTCAACCACGCCCAGTCCTCCTTCGGTCTAGAATTTGGTCAGTTACAGGAATTTTACGAGGCCCAGACGATGCGGCTCAGAGACAATGGTGGACATTTTTAGAGGATTCTTTCACAGGAGAAATCGTTCGGTTAGAATCTGTTGAAACTCTGGATTTCATTCCTGAATTAGAACATTTATCGCCCAATTCATGGGCAGTAGAAAGCGATATAATACCTCAAATTGCAGGGCTTTGTGAAGAACGAAGGCATTCAGTTATCACAGAATCTGCTGCAGGACAGAAAGTTACAGGCAGCATTTTGCATTGGTGGAAATTAGATCCTTCCAGTGCTGAAATGAGCCCTCGTCTTGCTCTTTTGCCTGCATGGCAAATAAGATTACCAGATTATACTGCAGTTGTGCATGGATTAACAGGTTCTCTTATTCCATTGACAAGATTAAGTTAGTACTTCATCAAGCCGATCTTGTTCCACAGCTCGACGAATTTCCATCGCAATTCTGCGACCACTGCTCATTGGCTTCCTCCATGTTGCATTTCCATAGGGGTGCCCCACATTAACATGGACATTTGTTCCACCACCCAAACGTGGTGCAACATCGTAAATGTAGTAATTCATATCTTTATCAATGCAGGTTTGTAGACAAAAGGGCCCAATGATTCCCGGGTCATAATGCTCCTTGCTTGCATCAATGAACTTCTCGCCGAGTTCAAAGGCACTTTCAAGCAAACTTTCTCGTATTGTTGCAGTATTGTGGCCAACTACAGTCATCTCAGGAATCTGCTGATGTGCAGGCATAGTCAACTGTTGTGGGGCTGGTAGTCGAACATGTCCATCCAACGACGATTCAAATCGCCAATCAACCCCGAGTAATTCGAGTTTGGGCATTTCTTCCTCAAGTGGGCTGTAGAAAAAGTTCAGATTGAACACGGGGCCAATGACGTATCTTTCAATACGTGCACCATCTAGACTTTCTTGGTCAATAATTCCCTCTTTGAGAAGAGATTCGGATTTTTCGACATATTCATCATGGGAAGAGCAAGTGAAAAATCCCCTCTCGAGTTTTTTCTGGGCATGGTGCAACTTTACAATTACTAGGCAGTCAATGTCTTCTGGATTATCAATGGATTCTGGATACGGTAGACCTGCTTTGTCAAGTATCCAGTAGTAATCCTGTTCTTCAGTCCTTTCTTCCATACGCAGCATATTTCTACTGCCGAACATCGGCACTCGGAAGTCATTCTCAATACTCTCGATTGGGCTGTAGGATGTGAATGATCTGTTTGGGACATATACGACATTCCTATCTCTCATTTGTTGCTGAAAATTTGGCTCCATAACATCGTTGAAGGAGTCCAAAACAATTGCTTTGTCAACCATCCCACGGGTAACCCTTCCGGATGAATTACGGCGAGTCCTATAATACTCTGAATATGTCTTTTCACGCCCTTTTTGGCAATATGCGACAGTCGGGAACCCTTCTTCAATAGCTCCATCACAAATGTCCAATGCACTGTGGCTCGCCGTCATCCCAATACGTAATTTGAGGCGATCATAATCTTCTAGAATCTCTTGGATGTCGGTAGACGAAATCATGTGCTCAACCGCCGCGCTGAAGTGCCATCAGTTCATCAGTAGTCAGTTTTTCACCTGACATGAGCTTGGACATCAAATCTTGAACCTCTACTCTTGCACCCGAATCGCTAGAAGATGTTTCTGAAATACCAGAATCCTTGTTTTTCTTTGCCCTCAATATATCCTGAATTGAATGTAAGCAGCGAAGACTGACGATATAGGTCTGATGTGCATTGTCTGCTTCTTTTTTCGATCTGCGGACTTGCGATTGACTAGAATCTGCCTTTTCTCTTAGTCGATCAACCTCTTCGCTGATTTTTATCATCAAATCGTGGGCCTGCTGAGCGTTATCGGCAGCAGTAGTAACCGCATTGTGAGCTTCTTCCTGCTCATCAATGGCTGTTCTTAGTTTGACACGTGCATCCTTTAAGTCGACATTAGAGTCCTCTTTTTCAGCCATATCACGTAGTTTTCTTTTCATCATTTGCATCCTATGCATTGCCTTCTTCTCGTTCTTTCCAGTATGCTTGCCCATTTCGAATTCTCGTTCGAGAACTTCAATCTTACGTCGTAGCATGGCAGGAGTATCAGGCCGATCACGCTTTCCTCTTCGACCGCCTCTTTCTTGTTGTTCTGGTTCACCGCCAGATAACTGGCGAAGTTGCTCCTTTGCCTCTTTCACTTGGGCATTTTTCTGCGCACGGAGATCTTTTGCTTCACGCACAGCAGCATTAGCCTCATCTCGGATAACTTTCTGGCGCTGTACTTCTGTAATCAATTCCCGTACTTGACTATTGAATGTGTTTCTTGTACCCAAATGCTCTCGTGTCTTAGAATTCCAGTTTTCACGGTGATCACGACTCTTCTTGACCTTCTTGTCAATGGTTGTTCGCAATCCATCGAGGTTAGTCAAATAGTCACTCATATTATCACCTGGCGATGTCAGCCTAGTCTTTCAACAACTCGGCCACATAGGTGTTGCATATAATCGCTACTCTCAGGCATCGCCCCCATAGGGGGCGCATCGTTCGAGACTTGAAATTAGATAACGATTAAGCCCTGCCGGCTAAACCCCGGTATGATTATCATGTTCATTGATGGAATGCCGGGGATGGATAGAGTACTGACAAATGATGTTAATCCGCCATATTTGACACTAGTAACAGGTCCACCTGGTTCAATGAAATCCTCGTTTTGTCTTTCGATGATATCGAATCATTTGCGCCAGTCGGGAGGCTTTGGACTTTATTGTACTGTAGAGGAGACCACCAGTAGTCTTCTCCGTGCATCCCAGTCACTTGGATTATCTCTTCCACCAAACCTCCAAATAACAGATTTCACAGAACTTCGAAATGAAAATGAGGCCATGGATTACCTCAAATTCACACAAAAAATGATTGAGCACTTCAAACGAGAGCGTGGTGACGCGTTTTCCGTTTTCATACTTGATTCACTTGGTGCAATTTATAGCCTTACAAAAGTAGATGAGGAAATGAGAAAGCGAATGTTCAGATTCTTCGAGTTCTGCCGGAGTCAGAATTTACACACCTTTGTAATCACTGAACGACAAAAAGGTGAAAGTGCTGAACTAGAAGGTAACGAAGGATTCCTTGCAGATGCAATTCTCAATTTGGGACTTGACCGACGAAATGGGCAGATTGTAAGGACACTACAAATTGAGAAGATGCGTCACGTTAGGCATTCCATGGAAAAGCAAGCAATGGAAGTTACAGGTGCAGGTGTTTCTCTATTGGGCCCATTGTTTGATTAGAGAAAAGGAACCAATTTGGGTATTTCTTTAGCTATTATTGATCGCATAGAACCCACATTACATTCAATATCAGTTTGTATCAAAAGTGTGTGTCCTTCATCTATTCGCTGTGAGAACAGAAACGAATCTGATGTTCTGATGAATATTTTTGTTGCATTCTCCGGCGCTATAGACTCTAATGCATGCCAATTCGCGACAAATTTTTCTGCATCAATATCGGTGGGCGAGTATTCGATTGATAATGCATCGGGGCCGATTATTACTGCACATTTCACGCCATTTAAACTAGAGATTCCAGCCAATATTTCCTCTCTCATAATTGGCGGGATGCAGAGGAAGGGCATCATTGTGGCGATGGTTCTGAATTCAAGGGGCCGAACATCAACCATCCCTTTTTGCCACGATAAAATCCAATAATTTGGCCCCGTATTTTCAACCCTCTCCGCTTATACAAGCGAATCGCAGAATCGTTATCTTGTCGAACTTCTAGTTGCACTTCTTTGATTCCCATCCGAATCGCCTCATCTGCAAATTTCTTCCACCCTGTGTGGCCTAGCCCCTTCCCTTGGAGATTTGTGTGGATTGAAAATGCCAGTACTCGAGCACATTCCCCACTCATCTTCATTGCCCAAAGAATACCGTAGTCAATTTCTCCATCAGTCAGGATAAAGCGACCAAATTTCGGATCTAATGGCAACATTTTCAATCTTTCAATATCATATGATTCGCCAGTTGTGGATTGAATTAATTTGCGAACTTTTTCGACACGTGATTCTTCCCATTGGCGGATTTCTGGACTAATTGACCAGTACAATTGGATAGAATCACCCCTAGCGTGAATCTCTCTCACCAGAGCCCAGAGTTCTCCGCTTACCACGCGCTGCCCCCGACTTTCGCCGCCGCTTTTTTGTCGGTTGAGATACAGAACCTCCCTCCGCTTCTTGCTGCTCGGATATTGCAGATATATTTCCAGCCTTGAGAAGTGCAGACATCTCTTCTATTGAAAGCGATTCGCCACTAACTGCCTTTGCCTTTACATCTTCAATACGTGGACCAATTTTCCGACCCTTATGTCCTCGCTCAGATTTTTTCCGCAATCTCAAGTAGGCTTCGATTCTACCAACTTCTTTCCGCATTTTCTTAATTGCGGAGCTCTGTTTTTTGATGTCGTCTAACATCTCTGATATGCGATCATTTTGCTTTCGAATATCCTTTGGATTGGGGCCTTTTTCGACTGTTTTTTCGCCATCAGCATTTTCAGCATTACCTGTTTCTAATTTGAGTTGATCAAGGTCCTTCAGCATTTCACCTTGTTGTCGCAGTAGATCAATGTATTTTTGATGTAAATCATTTCCTAATTTCTTCTTCACATACATGGCCTGTAACTCGAAAAAGAACGAAAATAATTTCACCTCATGATTCTGATTAGGCATCATCGACAAGTCACTCGGCATCGTAGATAATCGTGCATATGTTTGGCCCAACCGCTCCTCTATTATTTCGAGAGGAGGTGGGACATTTTCGTTGATCTGGTCACGCTGTCCCTTCAATCGATTGGCTTCATCTCGAGTTGCCCGGAATTTGCCCAGTATTGAATTTCTCTCTTTGTTCATCCCTTTGGTAGTTTCATGCATGGCGCGCATTGATTGAACTATTGAAATCTCAGCTTGTCTTTCTTCTTGGGCGGTTGTTTTCTGCCTTTCTGCAGCTTTTAGATTCGCCCTTATCGAATTACATTTTTCTGCTAGTTCTTGAGTAGGAATATCTTCTAAATCATCAAATAATCCAGAATTGTTTTTCACCGATCTTTTCGGTTTATCCTGACTCATGCTCCTTCCTCCTTTTTTGAGTTAGGAGATAGTGGTAGATCCGCATTTTTCCTTTTGATTGTAGATTTACCACCTTGTTGTACGTTTTTTGAATCAGAAAGGAGTGTCCCTGCACCGCTCTTGGAGATTTTCTCCCAGTAAGTAACCGTGTTCTCGGATTGCTGAATAAGTGCCCTTGCCCTTTCTAACTGGCGCATAGTATTCTTCAACTCAGTTCTTTTCTCAATAAAATCTGCATGGATTGGTTCACTTTTTGTAGCATGTGCAAGCATTTCTTGATGACATTTATCTGCCAATATGAATAATTTCTGCATTTTTTTACTTGATGCTATGTATTCTGCCATTTGGGGGTTGTTCTTACGACGTTTCTCCAACCAATCTTGATTCTTTTTGAGGAGGCTTTTACGCTGTTCAATTAATTTTCTTTCATCCTCTAATGTGAGTGCTTGTTTCTCGATTTTGTTCTCGACTTCTTCGAGTGCTTCTTCGAGTTGTTCCTTAGCCCATTTCGGATCCAAGCTCTTCAGTCCACCCTCCGTCTCTAACTTGTTGCGCAGGTCCCTAGTTTGCTTGAGCAATTTTCTTGCCTCTATTTGTGCATCATCTCGAATTTTTTTCAGTTCAGCGACTTTATTTGATTCAGCATCGCGTTTCAATCTCAGTTTCTCCACTAAGGGTGCCAATTGATCAGCTTCTTCACTCATTTTTTTCTCAACATCAGGGAGTATCTTGGCCAGAACCCTCCGTCGCTCCAGTATGGCCAATGCCATCGCCTCCGGAGTCACGGAAAGTAATTCGTCGATTCCCATGTTAACGACTCGCCGAGTCGCAGGTTCTGCATAAAGGTTGAGCGAAAAACCGCCTTGAGAAAGGCAAGGGTCTTGAACCGGAACTGTTCAACAGCACTCATGACCAAGGGTCATGCGGGTACTTTGCGAGTGGTGATAGTACTCCTTATGCCAATATTCTTACCATTTGTTTCGGCTTCAGGACAAGGACTCCTTTTGGATGGAGATCAATTCATAGTGGAAGGCGATCAGCAAGTTGGTTCTGGCGATATCAATGTAACAGCAGTCGTAGTTTCGCATGATTCTTCATCATCAGGAAATTTGGAAATGGTCCTTACATCGGAGTCGAATACACAATTAGCATCAGATAATCGTTCAATTTCACTACTCGCGGACGAGTCGGTTACAGAAGTTTTTGATATTCAAGCAGTCCCAATTGGCACACATGTATTGGTCTTAAGACTCTGGGGTGATGTGGGCGTTGAGTTTGAAAACAACCTCAGTGAGATTCAGATTTATGTCCACAAATATTCTCCTGCCGATGCAGTGGTGTCACAGCCTCAAAGTTGGACTTTAACACCAATCAATAGTTCGAATAACCAGCCTAGTGGAAATGAATCAATTCGTGATGGGGATGGAATTTTTGCAGAAATAGGACTGGTTAATACAGGAGATGTATCGTGGGACGGAAATCTCAAAATTCTGATTGATGGAATTCAACAATTACAGCAACCTGTAACTATTTTCGGAGATTCTACTTTCTACGCAAATGTTTCATTGGGTCCATTCACTGAAGGCGCTGCAATAATCACTGCGATACTAGATGAAAATGGCACTTCAATATCTTCTGTTTCAACTAATCTAACAATTGGCCCTCCTCCGCTACCCAGGGTAGTGTTCAATTTAGATTCTAATCCAACTGCGCATGAATTAGGCAATTTGGTGCAGTGGAATATCAGTGTTGAAAATACAGGTGAGATTGCATTTAATGGAGATGTTATATGCAATTTTCCTAGCGCGGTTGAAATAATTAACACAACTGTATCAATTCCTCCACAATCCATTTGGAATAGTAGTCTACAAATCACAGTTCGACCAGGTACAATACTCTGTTATGCACAATTTGAACAGCGTATGCATGACGATTCTCTGACTAACTCAAGTCACGATTATACCATGTCCGCTGGACACCTAATGCGTGCTGGAAGTGATGGGTTGACGATTTCAGGAGGCCCATTTCACGTTGGCGATCCCATCCCATTAGCGATATTGATTCACAATGGAGGAGACTTTACTGGAAGCGCATCTTTAGAGGTGCGAGAATCCAACCTTGATGGTTCAGAAATGGGGCAATGGGCTACACTTGAGCAGAGAAATTTAGAGGTTGGAAGTAGCCTCGAATTAGGGGCGAACCATTTCCCAATTTCTTCGGGTGAACGAGAAATTGAGTGGAGAATAATGAGTTCAGACAGCCTAGTTTCCAATGATTTATCGGGTTCAATCAGTGTCGCAGTGCAACCATCACAGGCTCTGTCTACAGCAATATCTTCCTGGTCTTGGACGCTTAGTGAAGGTCTGGAAGTAGAGATTACAACATCACTATCGAATGGAGAATCTCGAGAGGTAACACTATCTGTTGGTACCGAAGGTACATCGGGTGAAGTTGAGCAGATTTCAGCTAACATTCTCCTTTCACCTGGTCAAAGGACGTTGACATATAACCTTGGCCAACCAACTGCATCATCCAACGTTTGGGCCCGATTGATACCAGTTGACTGGACTTCATCTACAGTCGCCGAAGATAGTACAACGATTGTACGCCCAGAACCAAGGGCTGTACTTTCAATCGATTCAGTCGAGCCCACAAATCCAGTCCGAGGAGAATCTGCTACCATAACATACACTTTGGTTAATGAGGGAGGTGGAGATGTTCTAACCGGCCAGTTGACATTAATCGACAACAAGGATGGAGAAATTCTGTGGACACAGTCTTCTCAAGCAATCCCTAGTGGTGAGTCAACGACTGCATCTTTCTCCATTTCTGAGTGGCCAGATTATAATGTTGTAGACATAACTATGTTTTGGGAAACTCCCCATACGAGCGCTGAAACAACAAGTTCAATTCTTTCTCAATCTGAGGCCGAAGGTAGCGATGATTTAGAAATCGATTGGCTAGCAATTGTTTACGGTGCCTTATTCGGTTTGCTAATTGGATTGGCCACTCGAACAGTTATGCGTGCAAGAGCTGGAGAGTCAATATTACCGATACGTGAGCAGCGAACCCGGGCCCCAGCTTCTAAGAAATCCAAGCAGGTTGAAGAAAAGGTGGAAGTATCATGCCCAGCATGTGATCAAAGTCTTCGGGTCCCTGCAACATTTTCGGGTAC
>PBMO01000047.1 GCA_002722595.1 Methanobacteriota archaeon
TAAGGCCATTGTCTGCTTCATCAGGGATTGTCCAAGCGGATTGCCCTTCTCCATTACATGAGGGGTCATCGGAGGCTTGTCCATTACAGTAGTCGTAAAATGATGCAGCGTTTCCACCTGTACCATCATAGTTGGTGTAATCTCCACCTTGAATCATAAAATCATCAATGATACGGTGAAAGATTGTACCGTCGTAGTGTCCCTCTTCAACATGCACGGCGAAATTCTCACTGTGGATCGGCGCTGCTGAGTAATTCAGCTGAATCGTGATTTCGTAATTTGAACCATCGTGCGTTATTTCCAAATCCACGTCTCTATGGTCGAAATAGATTTCATCAAAGTCTCCCTCATCCGAATCATCACCTAGGCATCCAGCAAGTGAAACAGTCACCATCAGGAGCGAAAAAGTAAGTGCCAAACCTCTCGTCATGCAAATTGGTTCTAGGCAAACAACTTGAAGTCTTTGGGGGCCCCTCCCTGAATCAAATTTGACCCACAATGGTATGTTCAGTAATTGGCGCCGTGTGGGGGATTTGAACCCACGACCTGCGGATTAACAGTCCGCCGCTCCACCAACTAAGCTAACACGGCTCGTGCCCTGCCGACTTGCACCTCATTCAAGAATGAATCGGGTCCAGTCTGTAAGATTTAACAGGGTTATCGATGGTCAATACTAAGGGCGGTTTCGACTGCATTGGGCCTATGAGTGGAACTGGTGGTGTCGGAAAACCGTCAAGTGAGAATTTGGTTTATGCGGATACAGTTCTCCAAGCAACAGTTGCGAGTGGCAATTTGTATCGAAATGGATTAGGCATGATTGCGAGTGAAAATATAGTCAGCCCCCGCGTCCAAGAAGTAATCACTAGTGATTTGCATGGCCGCTATGCTGAGGGTTTGCCCGGCAAGCGCTACTACCAAGGCTGTGGCGACTTTGACGACATTGAGTCACTGGGTATTTCATTGGCTCAACAGGTATTTAGTTGCAATTACGCGAACATCCAATCTACGTCTGGCACAGTCTCAAATATTGGGGCCCTGAAAGCGCTCGCTAAACCAGGAGACAAAATTACAGCAGTTTCTACCGCTGACGGAGGCCATATTTCTCATGCTCGAATGGGCGCTGTTGGTTTACGTGGACTTGACCTAACGACATACCCATGGGACGAAGACAGGATGGAACCGGATGTAGATGCTGCTTGTGCAATGATACGGGATGTCGAACCTACTTTGGCACTGGTTGGGCAGTCTGTATTTTTGTTCCCCACTCCACTTCAAGAAATGGCTGATGCAGCCCATGAAGTAGGTGCAAAAGTGATGTATGACGGCGCCCATGTCCTTGGACTGATTGCAGGTGGTCAATTCCAGGATCCTCTCAAAGAAGGAGCTGATATTATGACTGGTTCTAGTCACAAAACATTCCCAGGCCCACAGGGTGGATTCTTGTTGTCCGATAGTGCCGATGAAAAATTCCATCGCAAACTCAACAATGCAATATTCCCAGGTGTGTGTTCATCATATCATTTGCATCATGTTGCAGGCAAAGTAATCGCTCTTGCTGAGTTTGCAGAATATGGGGCGGCTTATGCAGAGGACATTGTCCGTAATGCAAAAGCGTTTGGAGAAGCAATGGCGGCAGAAGGCTTTGATGTCCTTGCTGAAGGAAGGGGTTATACTGCATCTCACCAAATATTGACACGTCACGGTGAAACCGATTCCGGTGCTGGTGCAAAGGCGGCCCAATTGCTTGAGGCTGCAGGGATAATTACCAACATGAATATGTTGCCAGGAGATACAAAGGCGATGACTCCGAGTGGGTTACGGCTTGGCGTCCAAGAATTAACTCGTGTAGGCATGGGAGTTGGAGAAATGGAGGATGTTGCAAGATTGTATTCGCGAGTGCTTTTGAAAGGTGAAGATCCCACCTCTGTAGGCAACGATGTCGCAGCCCTCAAGAGTAGATTCCAAGTGATTCGTTATTGTTTCAATGAAGAAGAAGCCAGTGGTTATCCGTTGTAGATACGAAGGAAGGAATAATCCGTATAACCTATTCGCGCGTACATGCGCGCTCAAGCACTACTGATGTGTTTCCTCTTGTTTTCTGCCGCATTGAGTGGCTGCTTTGGAAAGGAGGAGGTCGTCTCGGTTGAGGATGACTTGGTGCAGGATGCGCGTACTTTCGTGACGGGTCCAGATGGTTTACCCGTTGATATCCCATTGTTGCCTTTCGAATTTAATTTCAGTGATGTTGGTGAAGATGGTCCTGAACCCAGTATTGGCGTCACCTCAAGTGGATGTATTTTCTTCATTGCCCTTGAAAAAGTCATGAGGTCATGTGATTTTGGACAAACTTGGGAAGAAGTCCAAGGCCCTGAATGTTCACCAACAACCAGTGACCCGTATGGTTGGGTTGACCCAATCACAGATCGTATATTCAACGTTCAAATGATTGGGCTGGAAACATCTTGGATTTGCTGGAGCGATGATGATGGCGAAACATGGCTTGGCAATCCTCATGATTCCGGTACAACTCCAATTAATGATCACATAAAACTGGCCACTGGTCCATGGACAAGTAGTGGATATGGGCTGGTCGGAGGTATATCCCAAACATTCTATGAGACCGCAGTCTACTATTGCTACAATAAATTGGCAGGTATTTTCTGCTTCACAAGTTTTGATGGTGGTGCCACTTTCGAAGCCGGTGGCCAAATAGTTGGACTTGCTACAACCAATGGCGGTCTCCATGGTGCTATTTCATCTGCACCAGATGGGACTGTGTATGTCACGCCTCGTGTAGAAACTCCCACAGTCATAGTCTCCAAAGACAACGGTTTGAGTTGGTTTGAGAGAACCATGGGTGAAGATGTAGGCACTCCTTATCCACGCAAGAATTCTGAAGTTGCAGCTGACACTGATTCGAACGCTTACCACGTTTGGACGGGCCCAGGTGGGACAGCGGGTGGAGAGGGCGTCTATTACGGTGAAGGAATCTACATGTCTAGAAGTACGGATTCTGGAGAAACTTGGGAGCAAGACAGCATCCGAATAAGTCCGATTGAGGTAGTCTCCTACGCTTTCCCACAAATCGATGCGGGTGACCCTGGTCGAATTGCGGTCATGTACTTGGGTAGTGAAAATGCAAGTGAATTGGGCCAATCCAACTTAGACGGAAGTCCTTGGGATGGGAATGCCCATTATGCGAATTCGAATGTCTCGTACCACCTGTATATCACCTACAGCTTGAATGCCTTGGATGAGAATCCAGTGTTCCATACTATGCGGGTCACAGACGACCCTGTACAAGTTGGGAGCATTTGCCTGAACAGTGGAGATTGCCGAGATATTGGTGGCTCAAATCGAAACCTACTCGACTTCAATGATTTACATATTGATCGAGAGGGTCGCGTTTACATGGCCTTCACAGATGGATGCTTTGGTGAGTGTGCGACAAAGGAAAACCCGCAACCTGAAGATTCACGAAGTAGACGTGGTGTAATGTGCTATCTTACAAGTGGCCCTAGTCTTTTTGAGTCAGTTGGGGACTTGAATTAGTCGTCCCAAATTGATGGACCCCCAAGAGACATTCTTCTCTCTGCATCTAGGAAATTTTCTCGTCGCTTTCGCCCGAATAATCCGAATATGAGTAACAAGCCAGCAGCGCTAGCAGATGTAACATAAATCCCCAAGTCACTAATTTCTCCACCGTCTACAATATCCGATGTTGCGTTTGTCAGTGGATCATCGCGTTCAATAATTTCTACATCGAGATCGTATTCTATTTCTCGATTTTCTGAGTCGGAAATTCTGATTTTGACAGCATATGTTTTGAACTCAGAATATTCATGCAACACAATATCTCCATCTGCAGTATTCCCATCTCCAAAGTCCCAAGCGAACGTATACGGTGCAACGCCACCTGTGATAATTGCAGTAAACTCTAATGCGCCTGCCATGCCCAATGTAATGGGTTCTAATTGAGCAGAGTGGCTAATATAACCACTCAATTCTTCGACTATTTCGGGTTCTTCAACAACAATTTGTATACTGTCCATTGCGGTTGAATTTCTACTGTCTCTGACCTGGAGGGCGACATTGTAGACCCCCGGTGCGAATACATGTGTTGGATTTTTCAGATTTGAGATTTCACCATCTCCGAAAACCCACTCTATCTCATAGTTCGCAACTCCGCCTGATATGTTGGCAGAGAATTGTATTGACAAGGGCCCCTCTCCAGTCGTTTGGTTGGAAACAATCTCTGCCCTCAACAATGGAGGGTATTCACAGGAACCATCGTCATCAGTAGATTCTGAGTCATAATTCAGTGCATTTTCATCAGTACACCCCTCCACTTCGAGATGGTCAAAAACACCATCTCCATCTTGGTCTGCATATTCACAGGAGTCATCATCATCAGTTGCATTCAAATCATAATTAGTTGCATTTTTATCCATGCAACCTTCCACTTCTAGATGGTCAAAAACACCATCCCCATCTTGATCCGAATATTCACAGGATCCATCATCATCAGTTGCCTCAAGATTATAATTGGTTGCATTTTCATCCATACAGCCTTCTATTTCCAGATAATCGTATACTCCATCCCCATCAGTATCATCGAATTTACAACTGCCATCATCTACAGTAGCTTGTGGATTGTAGTTATTGGCATTTGGATTCATACATCCTTGGACAATTGGTGCAATTATGATTTCAGGGCCTTTACCAATAGCAAACGTCCAATTTTTAGAATCGATTTCCACCAACACATCCTGGTCACCAATATTATCAACTCTGTATAACCAAGTTGCTATTGTGAAGTTTGTGTTATTTTCCCAATAATTTTGTAACGAAGAAAATGCGACAGATCGGCTGTACCATGAACTGGGTCCTTCGCCAACAATAAACTCTTGATCATTGATACCAATGCCACGATATAATTTCCAGCGTAATTTGTAATCAGCACCACTTTCGTAATTTGCAAAATCAAAAGTTACAGATACATTTTCTCTCAAACTCTCGTTTTCAAATAAATCATAATGGGTTAATTCTGGCTCAGGACTGATATTCAGTTGCACGCTATCGCTATTATTCCACAAGTCACCCCAGTCAAATAGTCCAGTATTGCTATCAATTGCTGCCCCATAGTCGTTGAGTAGTTCTGCGTGTATTGTCCAAGGTCCATCCTGTGGTGGAGACCATGATGAAGAAATAGTGTGGACGTTGTCTTCTGCTGTGAAACTATTCTGAATCCTCTCATGAACAAAATCGGGATCAACTCGTGTGAACCAGATTTGATAATTGTAACTCATGTTTGCAGAGAGTTCTCCAAATTCAATCTCATATTCAAGACTAGATTCGACTTCATCCACTGAGGTTGTTATCGATATTGCAGTTGCAACAACGGATCCATCACGGGTATTTGATTCACCCATTACGGTATGCGGGACCAACAATAAGAGTGTTACAATCGCCATCGCAAAAAAGCGGCGCCTCCTCAGCATGGGACTAAATGAGTCCTGCTTCTATTTCATAGAAGCGCCAATAAGTTGTCACAATATATCAATGACACGACTTTCAGGGTCAACCGGGTCATTGCTCATTGTGATGGATGTGGCTACAATTTCCTGTTGTATTTCTGTTAGGTTGCCGCGATGATATACTGTTATCCAAGTTTCTCCACTTACCATCAACGAACCCACATGTGCATCTAGGATGAACCCGACTCCATGATCAATGTCATCACCCAGATTCTTGCGTCCACCCCCCAGATCTAGCACCAATTTGCCGAGTGCCATTGCATCGATGCCTGAGATCCACCCAGGTTTTTCGATTTTGAACTGTGTAGAATTTAACCCATTCTCCAGAAGTCCTATTGCAGAAATCAGATTCTCCTCACTTTTGAATAAATTTCCATCCACTCCCTGTGCAACACACATTTCCTCAAATTTTGTTAATGCGCTCCCATCTATTAGAGAGTCATGTATTCGGAATGCGCCTTCGTCGACAGTTTCACAGAGTCCTGTTGCATGCAGTAACACACCTCCTTGAATACAAACCAATTCTTCAAGGTCTGCGGGTCCAGCGCCTTTCAGTGTTTCAATTGATTCTACGATTTCAACTGCATTACCAGCAGCATACCCAATTGGTGTATCCATCTCGGTCAGAGTCACATGCGTAGATATTCCCAATCCCTCTCCTGTGGATACAATCGATTCTGCGAGTTCTCTTGCTGAATCTAAGTCCTGCATAAATGCGGCTTTTCCAACTTTGATGTCCATAACAAGAGCCGCAAGTCCTTCTGCTGCTTTCTTGGAAACTATTGAGCCAGTAATTAGGGGGACGGACGCAATTAGTCCAGTAACATCGCGTATTGCGTACATTCGTTTGTCGGCAGGTGCGAGTTCTCCTGTTTGCCCTCCAATCATGCAACCAATATTGCTAACCATTGAGAACGCTTTCTCTGGTGATACAACCACGTCATAACCAGGTAAAGATTCCAATTTATCCAATGTTCCCCCAGTATGTGCAAGCCCCCTTCCTGCAATCATTGGACAACGAAGCCCACAAGCTGCAAGGGCAGGAGCAAGGACAAGGCTAACTTTGTCGCCAATCCCTCCAGTACTATGTTTGTCAACAACCAGATGTTTCCATTCTTCAGGCCATTCGAGAACAGTTCCGGAATGTATCATTGAATGAGTAAGTTGTACGGTTTTTTCCGGTGAAAGTCCATGCTCGAAAACACTCCGCATCCAAGCCTCGACTTTGGCGTCATCTAGTGTCCCATCAACCACGCCATCAACGAATTTCTGAATATCACTCATCATCATCAATCAATCCGATTTCGATGAGTCGTTGCCTTAGGAATTCACCCGCAGTAATACTTGGGAAAAGTGCCTCTCCTCCAGTCCTTTGTATGAATTCAGGCAGAGGTGTCAAGTCCACATCGTCACGCGGGTGTGTGAACAATGGCATGGAATAACGATCGCTAGTAGCATCTGGCGGGTTGACAACACGATGTGTTACTGCATTGAAAAGGCCATTCGTAAGGTTCTGAAGCATATCTCCTGAATCAACAATTATATGTTCATGATTTCCTTGAACAGTAATCCATTCTCCATCATGATCCATAACTTCCAATCCATCAGCGGTAGCGCCCACAAGAAGTGTGATGAAATTGATATCCTCGTGTTGTGCGCTGCGAACCGCACCTTCGGGTACGTCTGCACCCAATGCAGGATAGTGCAGAACCCTTAGAATTGTGTTACCATCCATAGCCATATCAGGGAGCCAATCAGGACCCTTGTCCAAATAAACCGAACAAACTTCTAACAATGTTCTACTCAATTCTTCCATCTGGATGTATAATCCATCAATTGCTGGCCCAAATTCTGAACAGTCTTCATCAGGCCATATATTGGTCGCATATTCATTTTTCAGAGGATGATTTTCTGGTAGTGTTCTCCCAGTCTGCCAGAATTCTTTCAGATCGGGTGCAGGGTTATCTTTAGCATGCTCAACACCAAAGGGGACATATCCACGTTGATTTGTAGTCTGATTCCACTTCATTTTTGTATCATCATCAAGGTTGAAAAAAGTCTCGCTAACTGCATATGCCTTGTCTATGTCCTCAAGAGGAATCCCATGCCCTGTAAGTGCAAAGAATCCAATGTCTTCTAGTGCCTCACCCATTTTCTGGACGAACTTAGTGCGACTTTCTGGATCCCCATCAGTGTATTCTCGGAGGTCAAGTGTTGGTATCGAATCTCTTGCCATAATTGGTTAGCCGAATGGTTTACCCATGAATCCTTCGTCCATCATTCGCCTGAATCGTATTTTTCTCGCAATTGTTCCAATGTCCAGCCCGCATCGAGTGACTCCTGAACTTTTTGTGGAGACCAACCAGGGAAATCATATCCATCCAATTGAGGTGCACCAAATACGCCATCGTCCCTCCCAACAGAAACCTCTCTTGCTTCACTCGTTGCATTTGGGCCAACACTGGTGCCATCTAGGATAACTGCACCAGATTGAGTCATATCGTCCTGCTCGGACCAAATTTCACCACTAATGTCTCCTACATCATCGACGAGGAATTTTCCAGCAGATGTATTCCTTGTATTGAGGAACATCATACCAAGTGCGCCACATAGGCAAATTGCTGCAATTATCACCAATGCGAGAAGAACTCTGGCTGAGGTTCTTTCCATAGCGTTCTCCCTGAATGGACCTGAATCACCCTCCCCTTCCTCCAATGTATTGTCAGTTGTATTATTTGTCGTTGGAGTAACTGGTTGCTGCGTGAGTGTACAAGCAACTGTTTCATTATCAGGAACTCCATCCAAATCTGCATCTGTAGTTTGGACAGCTAAGCACTCACCACATTGACCAGCACTCATTCCAAAATTATTCGAATCCCATGCCCACAAAACCTCATCTTCGTCGTGTATACAATCGCCATCAGTATCAGGGTTATGCGGGTCGCCTCCATACAGGTACTCTTGCAAGTTAGCTAGACCGTCTCCATCAGGATCCAAGCCCTGTTCGGAATTGGTTGACCCTAAGACTGCTGACATCGCACGATTAAGTCCATTTGCAGCCTCCCAATAATCTGGCATACCATCGCCATCAGTATCGGTTGAGTAATCCAATCTATTCCAGTCATTTTCAAACACGCTTTTTTGATGTATCGCGAGTCCTTGGTGTTGTATAGCAATGCCCATTTCTCTGTTCCTTAATGCACTATTACTTCCCCAGTTTATGCTGCTGAATAGACTCCATTCACCATCGACAATCAGACTCTTGTCATGCAATTTTGTGATATTTTCTGAAGATGCCATCATTCTGGCTTCAACATCTAAACCATCAGTCATGTTTAGACGGTGGTTGAAATGGTTGACAGTTTCTTGGATTCCTCCATCCTCATCAGCATAATACCCATTAATCAGTAGACGTACTTGGACTCCCCTCTCTGCTGCTCGTTCTACAGCAGCAATCAGTGGGTTCTCACCATAACCCCAATGCCAATTCAAATCAAAATACTGAACTCCAATCTCAAGGGTTTCAGTAGATTGATCTATCATCCAAACCAGTGACTGTATACAATCATCTGGGCAAGTCAATAGACGAGATCCAAATACTCCATCGAAGCTGACGTTTTCAGTGTACATTCCAACATCTGTTGATGCAGTCGGCCGTATCCAACCAGTTGGACGACCCATGTTGATTGGCGCATCTTCAAAGCTAACGATGTAGTTTCGACTCTCATTTTCATCCCATTCCATACGGGATAAAACCAAATCTGCTACATCTTGACTATTGACAATTATTCCTGAATCTCTATTTCCAGCATCCCCTTGTAGAGGGAATGTTGAGCGTTTCCAGTTGCCACTGCCAATCCATACACTCTCTCCATCTTTCACTGCGACCTTTGAGTGGATGTATCTGTAAGGTGAAGGTGTTCCACTTTCCGATGAGTCAATCATCCACAGAACATTACATCCTATGTCATTTAGTTCTGCAGCCCACCCTCGCTGGTTTTCATGATCACTCGAATCTCCAAGAATTTGCCCTTCAAGAAGAACAGTGCATTCTACTCCTCGTTCTGTAGCGGAAGAAATTGCATCGAATAGTTCGGGTGAGCTGAATTGGTAGACATGTAGATGCAAAGAAGTAGTGGCTCCATCAATCCAATCGAGCATTTGTTGCAATGATCCTGTTGGAGAATTCACAGGAATTAGAGTTCCCGTTGTGCTCATATATTGTCCATCACAATGTAAGCTAGCCCCTAACCGCAGCCAGCGATGTTGCCAATCCATTGATGTGTCTGTATCTGGGAAATCTCCACATCCATCTCCACGCATGTAAATTAGACCTTCTGAACTAGTGGGAGGCCCCTCTAGGGCTAGTCCATCCCATCCATCAATTCCAGCATAACCTGATCCATAGACGAAGGCATCAACAATTGTTCCATCCGGTGCAACGAGTTGTAGGGCTCCACCCGCATTAATTAGCCAAGGTGGAGAATTGGTGAATATATCGTGGGCATCTATTGCCACCGGTCCACCGTCGGCTAGCAAGTTCGCCGGTTCTTCGGTAATTACAGCAGATTGTCCAGGCTCAAGATTCAGAGAAAGGAACGTTGAGTCTGAATGACTATCGGATGTATGTCTGACAATTCCCCAGCCAGCAAGGTCAACCCATGTTTGACCTACATTGGTTATCTCAAACCAATCATTTGCATGCCCTGATATCTCTACCGGCATAACACGTGTGAATTTGAGAGTCATGGCTCCATCATATGGTTCGATGAGAGGGTTTTCTTTGCCGGGTGTAGGCCAGAGAGTCTCTCGTGAGTCTGAATTGATATCAGATGGTTCAAGACTAATGCAGTTTGTACTTGTAGTCCAAGCCAAACTTTGTGTGATAAATCCATCAGGGTCTAGTAATTGTACAGATTCACCCTGATTTGCCAGCATATTAATTTCGATTTTGAGAACAGCATATTCTCCACTTTCTAGCAACATTGTTTCCGATGTCTGATTCCAAAGTCGACCCGGTGCTACAGCGACACGATCATCAGAAGAGTCTCGAATACTCCATCGGGAAATGTTCACAGATTCGTCACCAAAGTTATGCAATTCAATCCACTCACTTGTCAAACTCTGTTCTTGTTCAGAGCATTGTGGACTCAATTCTGTAATCTGCACATCAAGAGGGCCCCCGTATGGTTGTTCCATTGCCGGATTTTCTTCACCAGGACTTGGCCAAGCACTGTGCACCCAATTCATCTGAGCGTTGTCCTTAACCATGCTCATGCCATATGCTGTATAGGTCCAGATTGCCATGTCAACAGTTTCTCCCTGAGGGTCGTTCAATTGTAGTGTACCTTGTCCATTTGAGAGTGAAACTCCTTCGCCCCCAAGGTGGTATACTAGATATTCGCCAGGATAAATTGTATCGGATGGCAATGAAAATCCAGAGTTGGTCCGTAACTCCCATCCACTCAAATCAATCGAATAGTTCCCTACATTCTTGATTTCAACCCATTCTCCGTCGGGACCCATTTGGGAATCTGAACCAGTTGGATCTGGCATAAACTCCGAGATTTTCACACCTAAATCGATAGTAGTTTGGTTGTCTCCATTATCTCCGCTTTGACCGGGGTTAAACGTCCCAGGTGTATTGTATGGGGATGTGGACCAGAGCGGTTCAATTGATAATGAGTCTGAAGGGATGATGCTTCGGTTATACTCATGAGGCATATTCCATTGGATTGTTTGCCTGATGTTCCCATCATTGCCAACTAGTGATATTGAATCGAATGTGTTGAGCATTTCTAGAGAATCAAACACGATGAAATTTTCATCAGTCGTCCAAGTTTGTGCAGGATCAGATTCCATTCCAGTTCCGGTTATGATTGTGTAATCGCTAGCAAAAGTGCTGACATCTACATCACCAACGATTGCAGGATAATACAATTCTACCCACGAACCACCTACTGCACCTTCCATGCTAGCATTAACCATAATTTCATTCACCACAATTTGGTTATCAGGAATTAGGTTGATTGGTGGATTGAGTCCCCCGGGAGTGGGCCATGCAGCAGTGTTCAGGGGAATAGAATTCCTACCCCAATGGGGCAACATCCCTGATGTGTTGACATAGCTATGACCTGGGTGTGTTGGTCCATTATACTCAATTTGATGAGTAATTTCTCCACTAGGCATTTTCAATTTGACCTTCTCAGTACCTTGTCCATTGTTTAGCATGCCATATGCGCGAGTTCCATTAACGGCGACAATTCTGTGCTCGCCAGCTTGAATCATGGTGCCACTGCCAACAAGGTGAGTGGTATTCATCTGCAGCATGTTACCGGCTGCATCTTCTACAGTCCAGCCTGCTAAATCAATGGGACTTTGTCCTGAATTCACAATTTCTATCCATTCGCCACCGGGCCACGTCCCATTGTCATTCGTCCAATAGGGGTCAGGCATGACTTCTGTAATTCTAATTTCGCTCTCAACAAATGTAGGTCCACCTGTGGCGCCACCAGTATTTACTGCACCAGGTGTATTGGCATTGGAGTCAACATAATCATCAGTTGGCAGGCTCCCAGGTATTTTGCTGATGTCACTGCTAGATTGTGCTGTTGTGACTGTGTGAACCGAAGCCCCAGTGGCATCGAAAAGATCCAGTGTTTCACCCGCATTATTCAGTTTGAGAGTGTTTTGATTATTTTCAGCGATAATTGCATAGTCTCCGGCAGCTAGGACGTAAGGTGTGGCCAAGTTTGCGAAGTCCACCCACGTGTTTGCATCGATAGGGTGTGAATATTGTGCCGCATCGACGAGAGTCCAACCTTGGAGATTAATGTCGGTATTTCCGCTGTTGTAAAGTTCAACCCATTCACAAGCAGGATATGTCCCAGTATCCGTACCCATTGGGTTAGGCATCAATTCGTTGATACAGATGTTTCCACTACAGGCGGTTGACCTTGCCTCAGTTGCCTGTGCCATAGGTGCCATACTCATTGCAATCATTATCGCAGTCAATAGAAGTGCTTTGCTTTTCATTCAAGCCACCGCAGGGCGTAGCCCTGCGTACATGCGTGAGGAAGTCTCCTCCTTAGTGCCTCCGCTCTTTAGATGAAACCGAAACCATCCAATTTCTGAGCAAATGTGTATATCATTATTGGGACTAGAATAATTCCCATTCCATGGCTCCGACGTATTCCAATTCTGGGCGGCATTAGTCCCATTGCAGTACCTACAATCAGAACACCCATTCCAATCCATCCTGTTGAAAGCCAAACTAGGATGCTAACAAATGCAATCACACCCATGACCATGCTTCTTAGTGGAATCAATTCGTGCAGTTTGAGCATTCCTTGTCCTACTTTCACCATAACAGGGACTGCAAACAGACCAGCGCCGATTGTAATTGCCATCAAACGAATATAATCAGAGGGTGGTTCTAGTCCGGTCCACTGATCGATAGGGTACATCATATTCAATGCAAGTGCAGCACCTGAGCGTGGCCGTAATACCAGATATAGGAATGTTAGAACCATTACAGTTACAGCTGTGTTTGTGGCAGACAATACAGCGATAACTTCGAGATCTTGCTGGCGAGTTTGCGCATCGAGATCCAAGTCTGGGCTGGCGGCTTTTACTTCACGAGCCTTTGCAAGCATTTCTTCATCCAGCAATTCCTGATCATGTTCACCGATGTCTTGACCACTAATAGTCTCAATATTATCGCCAACGACAGCATCCCAATCGTCGATTTCCTCAACAATCATTGACGCAGCCGTTTCTGTAAGCTCCGGCTCTGGTAAACCATGTAATTTTGCAGTCTCTGCACGATAGGCTGCAATACGGGCTTGTGCCGCGGGGTCATTGATTCCACCAGGTCCATATTCAAAATCAGCAGGAATATAATCTGGATCAGTGATACGTCCCCAGAAATTTCTTGCACTCATCACAACAACAGTGGCCTGCGCTGCAGTCATTCCCGGTAAGATTGCCATGACTGCGGCACAACAAGATGAAAGGAAACATGGCACGATTAGAGGTTTAACTGGAGGCAGTTCCCAGTTTTGTTCCTGCGGTGGCATTTCTGAGGTTGTAACGTAAATGTCTATCAGATTTGCAATTCCAAAAAGTCCCGCAAGCGCAGGCATTAGCAAGGTTGCTGACGGCATACCCACAGGGCTTCGACCTGGGAGTTCGAAAACGGCCCAACCGTAGTAGCCTGCAAGTATGAAGAAAGCAGTTGCTACCAACATCCCCGCACCTCTTGAATTATCACCAAGCCGGAAATCAATCGCCTCGTATTTTCTGTGAATACGCCAACGCCCAATTGGTATTGTAAACTCAATTGTTTTGGGCAGAGGAATGTAGGCCCATGATGTGGCAATTTGCATCCATCGTGGCCATGGTAAACGAGTTGTTTCGGTGAGAATCAGAAAAATCGAGATGGCAAGAAGGAGCCATGGGAGGATATCACGACTGAGTTCATAGAGCCCGAGACCTGGATTCGTTCCAAAGAGCAACCGAGCTACAATAAGAAGTGGGATACTCAGAAGTAATCCAAGTTGACTCCCTCTTGCAGAATAAGCGACACCTTGTGCTGCATGTCCAGAAATCAGCATCCGATGCCCTGGAAGCAAGGCTAGGGCAGTATCACCGTCTGGTGCACCTATCAATGCACTAGGGATGTAATTGAGGAAAGTATGGACCGTGCCCATAGACACAATAATCGCAGCAACGGATGAAAGAGGTATGCCTGCTGCAACTGCCAATGGAGATACTGACAACGCAAGCAAAGCAACGTTGTTGACGTGAAACCCAGGAATCAGGCCAGTCATACAACCGAGAAAAACACCAACGAAAAATGAGGCCATAAGCCACAACCAATCGGCCATAAATTCCTCTAGCATTGGATCACTTCCTCAAAGTGCTAAACAGAGTTGTACACCAGGATCACCTTGTGTATCCATTGCAATTAATCTCCCTGACCAAACTTGCACACCAGTGCTGTTTCCACCGGTATCAAAACCGGTTTCAATTGCACTTCCATCATCTTCCAGACATATCCGATTACTGGTACCTGATGCCACAATCCATAGTTGCATGTCATCAGTTTGGTTTAGTTCTCCATTGACTGTGACGAGTGTGTTAACTTGCCATGTCCAAGCATCCCAACCAGCAGACCACGAGAACGGTTCGGGTGGCACATCCACAGTACCTACGGCATATAGCGGGACCTCTATCAGAATGCGTCCTTCTGCTTCATTCCAAACAACGGTTGCGTTATAGAACTCAAGGTATGTCCCCTTCTCAATCCAAGCTGCATGGGCTCCTGAAAGTTGGAATCTCAGTGTAGTGGAACGTTCAAAGTAGTCCTTTCCATCACCCAAATATCCCTTGTCATAGTCTGGAGATACTGAACCAGTAGTCCATCCCGCTACATTCACCTCTTTCCCAATCCAATCTGATGGATTGGCTGCTATTGTTGCTAAACTTGTAAAATCACCAATGAGGATTCCTACTGGGTTCACGACATGGTCCTCATCACTCATTTCGAGACAAATTTGTGCGCGGTCTTCCGACCAGATTAATCTTCCAGAGAATCCTGTTTCGGGTAGTGTTCCATTAACACTCAATTCGAGATTTGGAATTAGGCAAATAATTCCTACATTTTCTCCACCAGGTGCAACAATCCATTCGCCATCTTCAGTCCACAGGTATTGACCTTCGACGTATACCAATTTACCAATGTCATACGACCAGGTTTCGGCTGGAACAGCCCAAGAAAGCCTCTTTGCGCCTGCTGGGTGTGTAACTTCAATGGTTGAGGATTGGACTACAATTGACCATCGATAATTCCTCTCGTCCCATTGAACCCAGCCAGTCAGATTTACTTTTGAACCGGCTTCAACCCAGTCGGTAACTCTACCTTGGAGTGACACGTAAAGACGGTGGTCACTGTCCATATAGGATGGGTTGTCTATCAGGGTGAATGATTGCCAAGTGACATTCGGCTGTAGCGCATCGGAGAGATATCCAGAGAGATTCACGATTTTCGATTCGAATGAAGTGGCATTAGCAGAAATATCATTCAGGGTGGTATCCATCATTACGACTTCAGCACCTGCCTTTTCTGTAATGGCTCCCATTCCTTTCGCATTCAACCATATCTTCCCATTGTATTGGACAACCTCTCCTTCGACAACAACGGTCGAACCAACGGGTGGGACATCGCTAGTGTCATACCATCGAACCTTGACCACATTTGGTGCATCTTCGACTTGTAAATCGACTCTATCAGAGCCATCAGTATATGGGTCTCTTACCCAAGAAATCAGAGTCCCTTCTACCTTTATTGTCTCTGAGAGATGTTCGTGAACATCTTCTATTTCAACACGATCTGGTTCTCTAACCACTGCGTAAAAGTTCAATGTTGATACCAAGAGTACAGACAGGAAGAAGGCAGCCCACATCTTCGACATGAACTGGCGTATCATCCCAAAGGGATGAACCTTGCCAAGGAGGCCGGTGGTCTAATCTGCCTGACCTGACGTGGGTAGTTTGTGCCTAGACTGTTGCCATGGGTTGTAATTGCGCTGGTACTGAGTATATCTCCCACGCAGATGACTCTAACTTCCATGACCTTCCGAGGTACGGAGAGTATTGTACACCAAGCAAATGTCACTGCTTGGAATGTTGGCGATACTTGGAGTTATGATATCCGTCTTGATGCAGTATCTTTGGTTGAAGATAGCCCTGATCTTTCAGGTTCTTCGCTCGAAATATTGGATGGTACAGCGACCATTGAAGTTGCATCAGTAACGCTTTACAACATTTCAGGCGACATGGTCCCAGCTTATCGGTTAGAGTTACATGCAGAGGCTACGGGAGATGGCAGATTTCCTGAACCCAATACTGGTATTTTTGCAACTGGAGAATTGTTAGTTGATTACCATGAAACACGTTGGGTGAGGGTGTCAGATTTAGCCATAATCTATCGAATACAATCCTTGGATCTTGACTTCGATGCATTTGGTATATGGACGACAGGGATTGCGGATTTCGACCATGCCCATGAATACAATCCACCACAAGAAATCCATGATTTCCCCTTGAGACTCAATGAAACTTGGAACAGTGTTTCCGAGCATACGCAAACATGGACTGGAGATGGGGGGCCGGTGGCATTCCCTGATCCACCCACGCAAGTTACCGAGGATGTCATAATCTACAGCATACCAGAAGTTGGGCAAAGCCCTGCTGTTTATCCGGGATGTGAGGATTCTTACAGGATTTGGTGGAACAACACCAATGGTGATTTAATCGAAGATCACTGGTGGTGTCCGGCAGTTCGTTATGATGTTCATTGGTGGACTGATGACATTGCTTTGTCTGGTGTCGATGGTGAATTTTGGTTGACTTCATATTCTCCCGTTGAGTCAACCATTTTGAATGTCACATTAAGTTCGGAGATTTCTGCACTGAACTCCGAAATCAATGTTTCAATTACCGGTCCATCGGGTGAATCTGGAACAATTTGGTACCATGAAAACATGTTCAATTTCACACTGCTGGATGGAATGGCTACAGTTTCAATCCCTGTCGGCAACCGGATGGACGATACTCCGACCAGTATTGATTGGGCAACACATGGCATTGTTGCCTGTATAGATACTGAGGGAATGGCGATGACATGTAGCGTTTCGACTCTGACTTTGGAAGGTAGTGCGATTGGAGGTTTATTGCGGCAAGATGTAATCGATCGGACACCACTCATTCTGGATGTTGGTCATGAAACTGCTCAGAGATTGGGATTATCTTTCCGATTCTAGCTTTTTCGTGGCTGCAAAACCAATGATTACTAGAGTTGCTAGTAATGATATCGAGGGTATTCCGTTATCTGTCACAACAGTATTGACAACATTTTCGGAAGCATAACTTCGATCCGTTAGGGTTGCAGATAATACCAGCGTATCGTTGTCGAAGTGCTGAGTTTTGACAAGGAATCCCTCTTCGTGATACCAATCTAGACTGTGTCTCGCTTCGCCAACAATTTGTTGCTCCATTTTGAGTGTTGAAGTGTCATCGAGGTTATCGTCTCCAGTCGAAATTGTAGTTTCCTCGAGTGCAGTCCAAGTCACCTGTCTTGAGAGGTCTTGGGTAGTCCTACTAGTTTCATTCCAAAGGGCCCTATTCACCCGTTCTTCATGTACGGTTGTTCTGGATATTGTCTCTGCAAAATCCCATTCATCCCCCACTTCTATTTCGTTGGGCCATAGCCCATCCCTGTTGATTATCTCTTCAGTCGTCAACTTTGATTCAATGTAATTGTCCTCTCCTCCACCACTGAACCATGATTCTACAAGTATAGTTTCAACACGTTTCTCATATCCACTTGCACCAGTCGGCATCCAAACTTTGATGGTCGTGCTAACATTTAGTGTCATCATATCATCAACATAGTCGGTTGTCCCCTCGGTGAAGTGGACAGTCATATTTACCGAGTGATCAATTTGACTTACTCTACAATTCACATCTTGCCCGCCAAGGTTGGCATTTTCATTCGCCTCAAATGTGATTCGCATCGGCACATCTTCAGTGAGACTCAAAAACTCAAAATCAGCACTTTCAGTAACCATTTTTGTTTCATATTGGGCGAATACAGAGGCAGTCCAACCATCGTATTCAAACCAGTCCCCTTCACTGTATTGAGGTTGTGAAATTATTATTTCAGCACCAATCATTGGCGCCATAAGGGTGAGGGCTATGCCCACCACAAATCCTCGGCGCATGAACCCCGACTAGTTGTCGAGTCCTTCAATAGAACCCATTCCATGGAACCGTTTGATTGAATAATCAGACCCGTCACCCGTAGGGTGATACCATGTCTGAGAATCGCTATCGCGCCATCCTCGCTATCGCCGCAATTGGGTTGTTTGTATTCCCTGTAACGGTCGCAGCAGTTGCAACCCCGACCATGCCGCAACCTCAGGAAGAGGTACATTGGTGGGAAGATACGCTCATGGACAAGGACAAGGATGGAATCGACGACGACATATGGGTTGCTTTAAACAACACAGATTTCGAGTGGGTCGATGAAAATGGTCACATTGACGTCATTGTAAACTTGGATCATTTACCGACCGAAGATGATGTTACTCTATTGGAAAATGAACTCGATTTCGTTCACCTACACACATTCCACTTGATTGACAGTATCGCTGGTTCAGTTGCAGTCGAGGACATCGTCCCTATGTCACGGCTTCCTGGTGTGGTCATGGTTGAATTGGACAGTGTACTACAAATCATGAACTCAGACGTCAAGGATACTCATGGCGTATGGGATGTCTACGAGGCCACTGGATACGATGGTGCTGGCAGTGTTGTTGCCATCATCGACACCGGCATTGATGGACTCCACGTGGGCCTTGATGACTTGGACGACGACAATAGTACGGATGATCCAAAGATTATCGCCTTCTACGATGTTGTGAACAATCCGGGCCTCACCAATGGTTCGGAAATTTCCCCCTATGATGACCAAGGGCATGGCTCACATTGTGCCGGTACAACTGCAGGAACGGGGGCTCCTACCTACGAGCACACAGGAATGGCACCTCAAGCACAGTTGGTTGGCGTCAAGGTTCTGGATGAGGGTGGTTCAGGTTCATTCTCAGGCGTCATGATGGGTATGGAATGGACGGTGGAGAAGCGCCACGAGTTCAATATCCGTGCAGCCAGCATGAGTTTGGGCGGACCTGGTTTGATTGAAATGACCAGTGCTGAAGAAGAGAGTGTAGCGCGAATGGCCAATGAAATGGTTCGTTCCGGCATTGCTCTATTTATCGCAGCAGGGAACAGTGCATTCAGTGCCCAGATTGGAACCCCTGGTAGTGCTGAAGATGTCATTACAGTAGGTGCGCTTGACAAGGGAGATGATCCGGGGATTGCGATTTACTCAAGTCAAGGACCCACTGAAGAAGGTCGAATTAAACCAAACATTGCATTTGTTGGTTCTAATGTAATGTCTGTAGCATCGAACACAGGAGATGGTTACGTGGATTTCTCTGGAACCAGCATGGCTACACCGGGTGCCGCAGGTGTTGCCGCATTGATGTACCAAGCTAACCCTGAACTCTCACCGTTCGATGTTCGCAATATCATGCAGGAAACTTCCGA
>PBMO01000048.1 GCA_002722595.1 Methanobacteriota archaeon
AACCGGGCCGCAGTTTCACTCGTATTGTCAATGGGAAGATCTAGTCCCATCTCGAAATCTTCACTCAATCGACTTGCTAGTCTATCTGCTGTAACAACATCAACACTTAACCCAACAGTTTCAGCACAGTATGCCGCACTTTGGACACCATGAATGGGGGCTAGTGAAACTACCAAGCCCGCCATACCAAGCATTCCACCTGATGGTTGCTCGACGCTAACAATCACACCTCGACTTGTGAGAGAATCTAATACATCATTAGATGAGCAAGTTAAATGGATTTGATCCTCGCCAGGATTGGCACTCAAACCAGCCAGTACCAGCACAAGCGGGGCATTCGATTTCTTTGAAAGTTTCAGAATTGTTTCAGCCATTTCATGTTGGCCACGTGGAGTCATTGGTTGCCCATTACCTGTGATGGTCAGTAAATTCTTACCATCTTCTATTGGGACACTATGGACGCTTAGATGGGGTGGCACAAGTAATCCGTCCTCCATGACAGAATGTGGTGGCAAATCAGGATGAAGAATTCTTGCGATTAATTTTGTACCCTCAACACGATTAATCGTCTCAATCACAAGCTTTCCAACGTTCCCAACACCTGGAACCGCAACTAGGACCATTGCATCTTCAGTGAAACCTTCTTTATTGATCCAATGTAATATCGTGCTCATTCAGAATCAGCCTCCGGAGAGGGTAGTGAATCGGTCCACTCCTTTGTTCCGACTTTCTTCAACTTCCTACGCAGATTAGCTCGTGCATCTTCTGGAGAGAATTTCAAAGGACCTGCTGCTTCTGCCTTCCCACCACATTCACCACAGGTTTCTGATAAACCATAGGATCCACATGCTGTGCATTTCTGTAATAGGGTCCTAGCCATAGGTCAAACCCTGAAGAAGAGGCCTTTGAATCTGACCCAAAAAAAACGGTTATACACGCGAGATTTCAACCACACCAATTTCTTCGCCAATGTTCCCAATAAGAGCAGATTCTACTTTATCCCAATGTGATTCTGCAATATCCCAATCTGGTGCTTTGAGTTCTATTCGATATTCTGGTGCACCATCATAGAATGTTTCCACTTCGACTTCTTCCGACTTCGAAGAACAATCTTCTACTGCAGAAAGTGCTGTCCTTATGACTTCAATTCCTTCACTTCCATGAATCTGAATATTTGCAACAGCCCTGATGTTTACAAACTCAGGTATGATGTTCTCAATTGCAATTTCTATGAAAACTTTGGTCCATTCCCCATCTATTCCTTCATTACTTAATGCAGTATTATCAATTGCAGTTTCCTCGAATGCTGCATAAAGGCCACCAAAAGTATCCACCAATAATTCTGACATTTCTTGTGTTTTTTCTTCGCCCCAATCTGAGCGCTCGCCAACAATGCGGAGAAGTTGACTTGCTCTCTGCTTATTTTTCCACTTCTGGAGGGTGTCTCGACGACGCTCCTCACTAACAGATTTGATACTCAGTTCTACACTCTTCTTGTCTTTTCGTACTTTCAGAGTCTTTGCAACAACTCGTTGCCCTTCGCGGACATATGACTTGATATTCTTGACCCAACCTGAGGCCACTTCGCCTATGAATACGAAACCCTCTCGCCCATCGTAACCGTCAAGTTCGACGTAAACACCGTTTTGTTTTACTGTTGTAATAGTGCAGACTAAAAATTCGCCCATTTCAGGCCAATTATCATCCGACATTATTGAGACCCCCTCTTCACTCGAGGATCTCAGCAACTGTGGCTCCTGTGAGTTTTGCTTTGCCGCCTGCCGGGCGGGCAAGGACTGAGCCACATACTTCACAGTTGATTTGAGTAGTTGCGCGCTCGAATAGAATCTGTTCATTACCACAATCACGGCAATGTACTCTTAGGAATCTGCTTTCGGACATTGTATCACCTGTAATCACTTGTCAACAAGCTCAAACTTCTTCGCTCTCTTGCAAGGAGGAGTGTGAGCCTTACCAGTTTCAGTACACCGATATAGAATATTGACGCGCTTTGTTGGTTTTTCACGACCCTCGGGTTTAGGACGCGGGAAACCACGGTATCCTGCTGTTACTCTTCGGAAACGCCTCTGACCCCATTTGAGTTCGCTTGCACGACGCTTCTTTACACGCTCAACTGTGTGGAGTGTATGACGACCAGCCTTTGGACTGTAACGCTTAACTTGACGTGGCATCTTGACCATGCTTGAGTCTCCTCACCGTTGGGTGCGAGCCTGCGACCATCGACCCGTATATGAGGGTGTCGCGCGTGAAAGCGGTAGTGAATCAAGCGACTGCGCAGTATAAACACTCAAATTTGATGTACCACATTGACACGCATGCGTGTATGTCGGTACTTGAGGAGCCTTGGCTTGGCTTCTGGTTACCGATAGCCATACTGTGCATATCGGTTGGGTTTTGGTTAACCGATCGAAAAGATTGGCGGCACAGATTACCCATACTTACTTCCATAACAGCCCTGTCAATAATTGGCATACATGGTGCAACGACTAGGGGCGAGGATTCTCCCGAAACCGCTTTGCTAGCTGTTCTTCTCAGAATTGCGGGACCTGTTTCAATGATGGCATTAGGTTCACTGATTGCGATATTCTCGGGGCCATCGCCCGTAGGCCCCCTGCCAAAGTTCCTGAGACCAATGGGTTTTCTACTGGCCTATGGCGGATTGTTTTGGGTTGGTTGGATTCTAATCAGTAAACCTTCGTCAGCCATTGCCAATGGCATTGGCGAAATAATTTGGAGTACTTGGGTCAATGTGTTTTTGAGTATGATGATTTTGGTTTCTGCTCTGGCAGGTTCCTTTTGCATAGTAATGGGTGAAAGAAGACAAAAGGAAGCGACCATTCTTGCAGCACTAACAATTGCTGGAGGTTTCATGTTTTGGACTATAATGAAAGATGGATCAGGAGGGTTAGATGCCGCAGGTTGGCATGAAATCCATTGGAATCAAATGATGGTCGTGATTGGTGGCCTGTTTGGAATGATAACTGCTAGTATTGGATTTGTGTACCTGGTAGTTATGGCTGAACGTCGTCAACCTGACCCCGATGTCGTAGCACCACTATCTGAAGAAGAAAAATCAGTAGTTGATGCAGTCCTAAGGCTACACCTGGACAATTTGGAGGATGAGTAATGTCTGGAAATAAGGATTCATGGTGGGGCCCCATCGGCCTGCTTCTATTCCTCATAGCAATCGGCATGGACTTGTTGGTGTGGAACTTCTCAGGCGGAGTAGAGATATATTCTATAGTTCAGAATATGATTATTGGATTCACGCTCGCCTTCGGAATGACAAGTTTGGCCCTATTGGTGGTTAGCCTATCTGCGGTGCACAAACACATGCGATGGCAGGAACAAGTCCTGGGTTTGGCCGTATTCACCATACTTGGAATCAGTCTTGCATACTGGTCACTAGAGGAGTCCACTCAATCATTAAGAGAAAACGGAGCAATTCTAATCGCGGGTTTGATTGCGATGTTGGCGGCGATCGGATTAGTGTTTGGTTTACTTTTGGCATTAATCACTGGCAGGACACATGAACCGGACCTACTTATTTCACTGAAATCAACTGATGGCGACGTGGAAATTGAGTTAGAAGCATGAATCTAAGCCCATCTGTTGTGAAGTAACCCTGATATAGAGACGGTCGGTCGGCGGCTCGCTGAGGTGAGAATGTGAGTAAGGGCACACCGAGTATGGGCAAGCGACAGAAGTCCACCCACATACGCTGTAGACGCTGCGGACGCCACAGTTATCACAAGCAAAAGAGGCAGTGTGCTTCTTGCGGATTCAACTCAACTTCAACAATGCGTGGTTATCGCTGGAATAAGCGAAATAGGCGCATGTACAGAAAGAAATGAGGGCCTTTACGAGGCCACTCCACGGCGTCAAAGTCTAAGACCCCTGTAATGAACGGAGGTTCGGGCTCTGCGCTATGTGTGGTATCATTGGTGTGGTTGCTCGGCAAGAGGAATTGGTTGCCCCTACCATCTATGATGGCTTGACTGTTCTACAACATAGGGGGCAAGATGCTGCTGGAATTGTAACCTGTGACGGCGAACAATTGTATCAACGTAAATCGAATGGACTCGTGCGAGATGTATTCCAACAGCGGCATATGGATACCCTACTCGGTAACATGGGTGTGGGCCATGTTAGGTACCCGACTGCTGGAACTTCATCTTGTGCAGAGGCACAACCATTCTATACAAATTCACCATATGGAATATCTTTGGCACATAATGGAAACCTCACTAATTCAGATGAACTCACTAAGCAGTTGTATAACGAGGATCTCAGACATGTCAACACAAGTAGTGATTCAGAGGTTTTGATGAACATTTTTGCACATGAGTTGCATAAGCGGGGTAAAATGTACATTGAAAAGCAGTTGCATGTTAATGTTGATGACGTTTTTCACGCTGTTTCTAGAGTCCATGAAAGATGTCGTGGCGGTTATGCTGTTATTTCGATGATTACTGGTTATGGCATTGTTGGCTTCCGAGACCCATGGGGCATCCGGCCACTCATCCTTGGTAAGCGAAAAGGGCCCGATGGTTTGGATGAGTGGGTATTGGCTTCCGAATCGGTGGCACTTATCGCCCTAGGTTGTGAAATTGTCCGTGATGTAGGGCCAGGAGAAGCTGTTTTCATAACAGCAGGAGGGCAATTGTATGAGAAACAGTGTTCTGTAGATCCAAATTATTCCCCTTGTATCTTCGAGCATGTCTATTTCGCTAGGCCAGATTCTGTAATTGATGGAATTAGTGTCCACAGGGCCCGATTAAAGATGGGACGGAAACTCGCATCTAGAATAATGGAAGAATTCTCTGATTCAAAAATTGATGTCGTAATACCAGTTCCAGATAGTGGCCGAATATCTGCGATGGAATTGGCTAAGGATTTAGATATCCCATTTAGAGAAGGATTTGTGAAAAATCGCTATGTTGGTCGGACTTTCATCATGCCTGGACAAGCCATGAGGAAAGATAGTGTGCGCAAAAAATTAAATCCAATACCATACGAATTTAATGGCAAAAATGTCCTAATTGTAGATGACAGTATTGTAAGGGGGAATACCAGCGCTAGAATAGTGCAAATGGCAAGAGATGCGGGTGCAACGAAGGTTTTCTTTGCGAGTGCTGCACCTCCTGTAATTCACCCAAATGTGTACGGTATCGATATGCCTGCAAAGAGTGAGTACATTGCATATGGACGAACAACAGAACAGATTAGTGAAGAAATTGGTTCTGACTGGTTGATATATCAAAAACTAGAGGACCTAATTGATGCATGTACAGGAGGCAGTTGTGGAGTAATTGAATTCGACACCTCTTGCTTTGATGGTGAATATGTTACTGGCGATATTGATCAAGCATATCTCGATGAACTAGAACAAACGCGCAACGATTCAGCAAAAACTTCGCAAATTAAGAATGACGAGATCATTGAGATTCACAATGAACCCTGAGGTGATTCAATCGGGCAATGGATGGTCCGCATCGGTGAATCGATGCTCAAATCGAGACCCGTTCGACGGCAATTTACTCGAGTGATTATTCGTACTATAGAGGCGCAGTGTGAGTTAAGAGGTGCATCTGTTGAATTACGAGCGAGTGGAGGAATCATTTTCGTTCACGGCGATGAAGATTCTGTGATTGAAGATGCATTGCAGCATTCGTTTGGAGTGTATGCAGTTGACCCGTATACCGATTTAGAACCATCACCTGAAGCTGTTGCAATTGCTGCCTTGGAAGAGAATCAAAATCCCTCCGGAAGTTTCGCTGTACGATGCAAAAGGCATGGTGAAAAGGGAAATTGGACAAGTCAGATTTTCGCTGCTGAAGTAGGTTCCTCTGTACTTGAAAGGGTTGAATTGAAAGTAAACCTGAGTGAACCAGATTGGCAAATACGAGTTGCTCTTTTTCCAGATAATGCTCGTTTGTTGGGAACGAGGTTTCATGGCCCCGGAGGGTTGCCAATTGGCGTGCAGGGCATCGTGGATGCACAACTAGATTGTGAATTAGATATCCTTAGTGCTTGGCTAATGATGCACAGGGGTTGCAGAATTAATCCTCTATCTGATACACCCGAAATTTTGAAACAATGGGATCCGGCGTTGGCTTCACCAGACATGGCAAGGAGATTCCGCTCAGGTCCTGCCCAAAGGGAAGGTATCGAATCATGGGGCATTGTAGGGCATCGCATTGATAACGCGCCAACATCAGTTAGTACTGAAGATGATGTCCTAGTTCCAATTGCTAACTTAGAACCTCTAGTAGGGTGGTCTGAAGAGGAAATTGCCAACCTTAGAATGAAAGTTTTTTCTTGATGCCCGTTGGGGTCAATATCAAGACCTTGTCGAATAGTGCGCAAACATGCCGATGGTCATTGACCCTGTCGCGGAGATTGAATGTTCGGCAGTTGTCCAAGGAATTGACGTCTCGCCTGATGGAACATGGTTGGCATGGGGTGGAGAAGATGGGGAGATTCGCATTATCGACCTAACCGAACAACCTAAGCAATTAGAACCGTTTAATGTTGAAGATTCTGTGACGAAAATCAGAATTGCTCATGGCAACATGATTGTCATAGGAACCCACACAGGTGACATACATGGCCATGAACGTCTAGGTGGACATCGCTGGTCGCAGAGCATAGGCGGTGGTTGTGATCACCTTGAAATGTCAGGAGATGGGACAATAATCGGCTGTATAGATGGGGCAAGAAATTTGCACATATACAGTGAAAATGGATTATTGAGGGGTAAATTTTCATCTGGAGAATTGGTGCTTCTAGCAATTGCTAGAGATGGCACAGGCCTTGCCGTTGCAGACGATAGTGGTAATGTTCGTGTACTCGACTCCAATGGAAATCTGCGCTGGTCTAGATTAGCAGAATCAGAAGACGGTGAAACTATTTCAGCCATGTGTTTCATGCATGATGGTTCCCTCATATTGTGTAGAGAAGTACTAGGCATAACACCTAGTGAGATTCCACAAATTGCGATTGAACGTTGGTCTTCGATTGGTGAAAGAACGCATTCAGAAGAAATTGATTCTAGATGTGTTCGCTTAATCCCTGATCGAATGGGGGCAATATGCGGCCACTTTGACGGCACTGTAATGATGCTTGATTCAGAATTAAACCAAGAAGTGATGTGGAAATCAATGTACTCAATAAGCGATATTCGGAGGCATGGCGAAGATATCTTGGTCGCATCATGGTTCTACTTGTATCGAATATCCCCTAGTGAAGGGGAAGTTTGGAGATGTGAACACACTGGTCTTGTTGAAAGGATTGTAGCAAATTCAGATGGAAGTAGAATTGTGATAAGTGGTGACAACCAAAATGATTACACGAGAGAAAACCGAATATTTTGGATTAATCCTGATTCCACTCCTTACGCCCTATCATCTGAATCCGAAATTGATGATGATTTGTTGGCATTTACCGAAGGAAGTGAACTCAAACCACCAGTTGCTGGAGCTGATGATGACATCTACGCAAATGATGGAGATATCGCCGGACTCCTCACTGCAGAAGAGCAGGAAATGCTCAGTAAAGCTCCAACTAAATTTGATGATTCTGAACTATTCGACATGCTCGATGATGAAATAGAAAAAATGGCTAATTTTGAAGATGAGGATGAAGCAGATATTCTTGCTGACTTGTCAGATGATGGATTTGTGACACATATACCACCAACTGCTGATGCAGGTTCAGATCAAGTGATGGGAGCCTCAGATGATGGAACCGCCATTGTTATCCTTGATGGGACAGCAACAACTGCAGGTAGCCAGAATATTGAACAATGGAGTTGGAGAGATGGTGACTCAAAACAGATTGGTAAAACACCAAAAATCAAAGTCAGATTGCCTATCGGCAACTACACATTTACGCTAACTGTAACAGACTCTGGTAGAGAAAGCAGTACAGATACAATCACTGTCCAAATCCAAGGTGATGTAACAGACGATTCCTTCTCTCTTCTGGAAGACTAATCGAGGATATCAGAGAGGAAATTTCCAACCTTCTCAATTTCAGACATTGAAATTTCATGGAATATCGGATACTCTTCGAAATCAACAGGCCAACCACCTTCTTTCAGAAAATGGAATGATTCTTGGGCAGCCCAAAAAGGAACCATATCATCCCGGTTCCCATGACAGATCAATATCGGAGTGTTTCTATTTGCATCATTAGAATCGCCCATATGTGTATCATGGAATAACAAATAGCCAGATAGGCAAATCATTCCACCCAAACGGTTTGGATATCTGCAACCAGTGTAAAGGGACATCGCCCCTCCTTGACTAAATCCAACCAGAACTATTCGATCGTAGGGTATACCTTTTTCATGCTCACTCTGGATAAGAGAACGGATAATCTGGGAAGATTCTTCTGCTTCAACTGGACATTCCCTACCTCTGTCCTCTGGAGACTCTGCAAGAAAGCGGATGTCAAACCATGAAGGCATTTTCCAACCATTATTCAGAGTCACTGGTCTTACTGGAGCGTTTGGAAAAATCCAACGAGTACCAGGCCGTTGAATAATTCGCGGCATATCGTAGAAATCAAAAGCGCTAGCACCCAAGCCATGCATCCAAATAATTGAGGAATCATGCTCACCAGAGGGTTCGACCACTAGGGGGTCACGCATTTGAACAACTCAAAGGTTGGATAAAGCATCAGAAAGGGCCGGTAAAGCCTCTTCCCAAGTTGCAACTATACCATAATCCGCGACACCAAAAATTGGTGCATCTGAATCTTTGTTAATTGCCACTATATACTTCGAAGAACGCATTCCTGCAAGGTGCTGTATCGCCCCAGAAATACCAACAGCGATATACAGACTTGGATTGACGGTCTTGCCTGTTTGTCCAACTTGAATACTGTGAGATAGGCCCCATTCATCGACAACAGCACGTGATGCACCTACTGCAGCACCTAATTTGTCAGCAACCTTCTCCAACTCGCCCCAATTTTCGATGCTTCCCATGCCTCTTCCGCCTGCAATGATTACATTTGCATCAGCAACATCAAGACGTTCGCTTGCCTTTGCAATTGCTTCCTTGACAGATGTTGCAACATCAGCACTCTGGTTGACTGTGTTTACCCCTGCACTACCTCCGCCGCCTGCAGCCGCGAATGTATTAGGCCTTAGAGTTAGAATCACGTCATCTGACAAAGTCAGAGATTCCATTGCTTTCCCAGAATATATCGGTCGTGATACTGAATTACCATCCATCTCTGTGACATCTTGCACTACTGCAACGCCTCGAGATGCACCCATGCGTGCAGCTATTTCTCTTCCACGTGGTGTAGACGCTGTAATGACACGTCCAGAACAATGTGGTGCTAATGCTGATGCCCAAGCCCCGCCATCGAAGGATGAAAAACAATCGCCTTCTACTGCGATGACTTGATCGACACCTGCTAATGAGGCTGCATCATTCGCCCCAATTCCACCTGGACAAACCACTGTAACTCCACCACCAACAGCACCAACCAATTGGGCTGTAACTGGATGTAGACTATCTCCTGAAATCTCTGCAATTACTGTTACCATTCTTCTTACCCCCTAGATCACCTTTGCTTCGTCTCTTAATTTACTAACTACTGTAGAAACGCTATCTGCACCTTCAAATTTCTGCCCTGCTGGCTTCTCTGGAGGAGGTGACTGGCCATCCATACTAACTGATGATGAACCAATATCTACTCCCAAATCTTCTACTGTGATTGATTCAATCGCCTTTTTCTTTGCCATCATGATTCCCTTTACGTTAGGCCGGCGCAATTCTGCAGCCATTTTGTCAAATGACAAAACACATGGTGCAGACACGCTGATGCGCTCCATACCATCAGTTGCTGGACGTAATGCCATGAACTCAGAAGAATCACCTGTTAGCTCGCTTACCATAGTCACACAAGCAGCTCCCATTTTCTCGGCAACTCCAGGGCCAGTGGATCCTGAATTGGTATCTGCAGCCTGCTTGCCACAGAAAACAACACTTGCCCCAGTTCTACCCACTGCTGCTGCGAGAATGGTTGAAAGTTGGTTAGAATCAAGTGTTGTCAAATCATTGACTTGGACATGGAGAAGATTACTTGCTCCGACCGCTGCTGCATCGGTCAGCATTTTCTTGGCCCTATCTGGCCCGCAGGTAATCGCAGTAATTGAACCGCCCAACGACAAGGCTGCTTCAAGTGCATACTCGTCGAATGGACTCATGGACCATTTGTTTACAGCGCCCTCATCTACTCGGCCACCACTAACCATAATCTTGGCATTGGTGTCTGGAACTTGCTTCAGTAATACTGCCACATCTGTCATTATTTCATCACCTGTGGTGATGGGCCATAGAAGTCCCCCTATGAACGATTCGCTGGGCAATTCCGGACTCTATTCGACCCAGGCATAAGTTCGGGCACCCTCTAGGACGCCTTCCTCACTAATCTCAACTAGGGCAAACTCACCACGTGGTCTAACTACACTACCATCATGGATACCTTTGTGTAACTCCTCGTAAGTGATTTGGTCTATAGCAACACGGCCAGCCATCCTTTCAAACATGTTCCATGAAGCAACTACTTCACGCCACCTTTCACTGACCACACCTTCGAATACCTTCGCTTTAGCCCCAGAACCATATCCACATAGTCCGAATCTTTGGTTGTCTAGAGGACTATCTGACTCGTAATCAGATTCGAAGGTTGACATCATTGCTAGGAAAATCGACCCCGTATATTGGTTACCAATAAGTGAACTTGCTCGTTGACCCTTCTCAATTCTCTCTGCATGGAATTCACGATACGCAGAGGTCTTAGAAATACCACGTCGGTATTGATCAAGAGCTTTTTCATGCTCAATCAGGCCATCTGGTGTATCATCGAAATCTGCAATGCTGGGTGGAAGGCCAATTTCCGATTCCACATCCTCCCAAGATGCGCTTCCACGCCTCTCATAGGCAAATACTGCGGGAAACATACGCTTAGCTTGGAAAGCATATGGAAGATGCATAATTATTCTAGCCCAATCCTCAGTTAATACAGTCCCATCTTTAGAATCCCATCGACCATCTGATTCAGCCTTTGCTCGGAAATCTCGGAATGCTTCTTCGACTGCATCTTGATAACATCGGTTACTGAACTGGCCATCAAATACTGGCTCATCACGATGAACTTGCACTTTCTCAACTCCGTGGCTGAAAATACCTAGGCGTCTTACAGTTGATTCTGGTAAATGACGAACCATTCTGTCCACAACACCTTCTCGTATTGATTCTCCTGCTTCACGAGCTAGTTGTACTACATGAGAAATCACTGACTTAATTGATACCTCACGACGTGGTTTGAAGAAATCATGGACTGGCGATGTTGAAACACCCCACCTATCTGGAATTGATAGTAATCGTGGATTGTGCCGGATTAATAGTGCACCTCCACCGGCTCCTTGTGTATATTCTCCAGCAGATTCCAGATCATACTTTGCATTATCACTGAATACTACAATACCTATTCGATCTGCTTCTTCTCCACCTCTTGCAACCCAATCTAATGTGTTGTGAAGTGCATCAACAGCGCCGATACAAGCAAATGTCATGTCAACAACATCGCAATTTCGAAAACACTCAGAACCGAACCGACTACTGTATCGTTGCGTTAGCATATCTAGAATGTAAGTAGCAGTTGGTTTTGCACCATCAAGAGCACTTTCGGTTCCAAGATACATTCTGCCAATTTGCGTTGGTTTAATCCCATTTCTATCTATCAACCGTGTTACTGCATTAGCGCCCATTGTTGCAGTATCTTCATGCACATCAGGAATTGCCATGGCAGACAAACCCAGGCCCTTGTTCAATTTTCCATAATCTGCATCTCGCATTTCAGCGAAATCCTTCATGTCAAGGTATAGTCTGGGAAAATGAATAGCAATATCGTCGATTCCAACTTCTACCATGGGATGAACTCCTGCCTTAGGCATCTTTCCGAAACAGTTTCGGTTATCAATGATGCCCCTACAATTCGTTCATACCTTACAGGTGAAGAGTAATTCGACTTTTGCGGAACATCAGTTTTCCTTTCACTGACTAGTGAATTCGTTTACTGCATTCAGCACATCAGAATTGCTTTCAAAATATGCGTTGAGTGATTGTAAACCAGTAGAAAGAGCATCCGCGACGGCAAATTTTGCATCAAGCGGATGGATTTCTCCTGACTTCACCGCACCAATGAACCCTTCAAGTGATTCATAGGTACTCGGTTCTCCGTATTCCGGTTTAGGAGTAACTGTAATTTGTCCCTGCTCTGGTAGTATAATGTGCTCTAATAACTCATAAATTGGACTGTCATCTTTTTCTACGTCTAGGTAGGCTTTCCGCATTTTCTTCCTCATTTTCTCTGGTGAATCGTGTAGAAGAATTGCTCCAGATGGGTCGGATTTACTCATCTTGTGATCAAAGGAATCCATTCTTGAACCTGCACTTTTCAGTCCAGATATTATTGGTGTGTGGATACATGTTGCCTTGGGCCAGCCCCAGTGATCGGCTACTTCTCTCATGTACATGTGAGCCTTCCTTTGATCCATTCCGCCGATTGCCAAATCAATTTCCATCTCGAAAATGTCGGCCGCCTGCATTGCGGGGTAGTAGAATTTTGACAAATCACCATCACCACTCTCTTCATCACGCCCCATGATGCTAAACGTTCTGCGTACACGTGCGAGGCTCATATTCTTCGAACACCGTAGGACTCGGGCCCAGTATTCTCCGCTATCCATGATTTCTGATGCATAAGCGAATCGAAGTTGACCAGGACCATCTCCCTCTTCGGGGTGATTCAAAAGTGTGCGGAATACATCCTCCATATACTTCGCAGTAGTCTGAATCTTCTCCATATCTCCCCCGAATTTATCATTCACCCAAGCATGCCAATCCGCGAGAAAAATCAGCACATTCACATCCGCATCTAGCATTCTGCGAAGATTTGTTGCTATAACCTTCCAACCAATATGTGCCTTACCACTCGGTTCAAAACCAACGTAAGCTCGAATTGTACCTCCATCGGCAATTCGGGACTCGAGGTGTTCTATTCCAACGACTTCCTGTGCAGCGCCTGTGATTAAGGAAAGTCGCTTTTTAGAATCCATTATTATCGCCTATGGTATGTTATAATCAACCCAGAAGTTTGCCTAATTTCTCTGCACGGCTAGCTGCCCTGGAATTATCTCCTGCCTCTAGCGCGGCTTCAATTTCAGTAATCAATGACTCAGCCTCTACTTTGGTTTCATCGGAAATGCTGGTTGCTATTTCCATGAATTTTCGCGCCTGACTAATCCCTGATTTCGCCTTTGAGGCTTTCTTAGCAAATTCCTTCGCCTTGTCACCACGTTGTTTAGCAGAATATCCTGTGGCTTCATCTAGGAAAGAAGACCAACGCTTGCGGCTATCCATCGCAACTTCCATGGCACTAGGGTCGTCAAAATTAGGCCGTTCTTGCTGGACATCAACAACTAACTTACCCATTGAGTTGTACTCGCCGGTGATACTTGTCATGATTCCATGGCTGCCAGAAAATGTATTATCCGACCCATCTACATTTTCAAAATGCTTGTTTGCAACTGCTGCCAAACCTCCATCATTTGATAGGGTTTTGATTAATCCACGCTTTACTTCAAAGGTCTCCATGATTACCTCCGACACATGGCCCCTCGTTAAGTCTCGCGGCTGTCCATCGTCTTGAGAAGGGTGATAATTGAGTTTATCCTCGGCTCCACAATGGCACTTACCAAAATTCCAGCAATTGGACTAATTAGCATCCTGCTGGTTTCAATATTATCGCCAATTGCTAGTGCTGAAAGTGCTGTAGAATTAGAGAACCCTATTTGGATTGCTGAAAGTGATCTAGGTTTGGAAGCACTTGCATCAGGAGGAGAAAAATCTCAGAAAATTATTGTTGCAGGAGCCGATGGTTATGCGCGTCTGATTGATGGAGAAAATCCATCAGAACAGATTGATTTGGCCACCCCTGTAGAGGATACACTGCGTGCTATTGATTGGCACCCTAGGGGTAAAACGGCACTCATAGCAGGTGACAATGGTGCTATGCTAAGATATGCTGCAGAGGACCACTCGATTACAACTGTTTCAGGGAGTGCACAGTTTGGCAGTTTAGATATGCGAGGAGTAGCATGGAATGCTGCAGGTAATTGGGCATACATAGGTGGTGAAGATGGATGGATATGGGCCTATCAAGAAGGTGAAGAGGGAGTTGGAAATTTCCAATTGATAACAACCGAGGAAGCGAGTTTAGTGACTGGGATCGCATGTATGAATGAGGTGAACGTATGTGCTGCTTCTACGGAAAGCGATGGAATTGCTATTATCGATTCAAGAACTGAACATACTGTACATTGGATTGGAGGAGAAAATCGTATTTGGAGAGGCATCAGTTGTGATGGTGGACCACTAGAAAGATGTGTTGCAATTGGCGATGGGCGAGGGATTGGTTCCATCAGCTTAAACCTCAATGACCTTGACCAATCAACGATTTTCACCCAGATCACCCCTGGAGTGTCAGGGGAATTAACTCATGTGCATGCACGTGCAACTGGAGAGTTGCTGATTTCCATGGCACCTTTCCAAATTGTTGCATGGGACATGGGTGCAAGCGAAGCATATGGATGGGTTGAAAATGAAGATGTCATGTCTGGTAGTAGTGCACTTGCAGGTGAGAGATTAATTGGCACATGGGCAACTACTTCAGATGAAAACATCGGATTTATCGTAACATCTTATGGAGGCATTATTGGTTTCCACCCACCAACCGAATCTAGTGTTTGGACTGACAGTCTGATTTCATACGTACTGGGAGCTGTAGTACTTGTTGCAGTACCAGGAGTAGTGTTGGGATTGATTTTCATGAATAGTGAAACTTTGCAGAGAATCTATTTTTCTCGAAGAAACGCAAAACAGGAAGCGGCAGAGGCTGCAAGAATCCAGAAAGAAAAGGATGCAAAGCGTGCAGCTAGGAAGAAGAAGAACTCTTGAATCGCCCCCTAAAGGGGGCGTTGGCAACGTTCAAAGGGGGCCTTCCACGGGAGTACCAATATGGCATACGAGGCGTTGGACTTTTTCGATGTTGATGCTCTTCTTACCGAAGAGGAAATTATGGTCCGTGACATGGTTAGGGACTGGGTTGATGAGAAAGTAATTCCACATATAGAACAGCACTACATGGATGGAACTTTTCCACGTGAATGGATCCAGGACCTAGGTGACATGGGTGTTCTCGGAATGGTGGTTCCAGAAGAGTATGGTTGTGCAGGCATGTCCTATACCGCATACGGTGTTGTATGTCGTGAACTTGAGAGAGGCGATAGTGGACTCCGATCATTTGCAAGTGTACAAGGTTCGCTCTCTATGCATCCCATCCACAAGTTTGGAACTGAAGAACAGAAGCACAAGTATCTCCCAAAAATGGCAACTGGTGAGTTGATTGGTTGCTTTGGACTGACTGAACCAGACTATGGTTCCAACCCCGGTGGAATGATAACCAAAGCAGAAGACATGGGAGATCACTACCTACTCAATGGAGCAAAAATGTGGATCACAAATGGTACAATTTGTGATTTGGCAATTGTTTGGGCAAAGCTCGATGGGAAAATTAGAGGCTTTATTGTTGAACAAGGTGACGAAGGATTTACTGCCCCTGAGCAGAAAGGAAAACACTCCCTACGTGCATCTGTAACTAGTGAACTTGTTTTCCAAGATTGCAAGATACCTAAGGATCGACTTCTACCAAAGGCAGAAGGATTGTCAGGGCCTTTTTCATGTCTGAATCGTGCGAGATATGGTATTGCTTGGGGCAGCATAGGTGCTGCTCAAGCCTGTTTCGATGCAGCCAAGAAATACTCTCTTGAAAGAATCCAGTTCGACCGACCAATCGCTGCTTTCCAACTTATTCAGATGAAATTAGCAACCATGCTTAGAGAGATTACGAAAGGCCAATTATTGGCATATCATCTTGGCAGAAAAGTCGATGAGGACAACTGGATTCCTGAGTTCATAAGCCTTGCAAAGATGAACAATGTCGATATTGCTCTTGATATTGCAAGAGTCGCACGAGATATTCACGGTGCCAATGGAGTCACCAGCGAATATCCAATCATGCGCCACATGAACAATCTTGAATCCGTGAAAACCTACGAAGGCACCCACGACATTCACAACCTGATTTTGGCTCGGCACATTACCGGAATTCAGTCCTTCACACGCAACCTAAAGTGAGGGTTGTCGCGTGCGAGAATCATTCATTGGAACTTGGCCCATCTGGAATATTGCTCAAAGACAAGAGTCGCGAATCGGATTTGTCCTTGCTGTCGGCGGTTTGCTCATTCCAATTCTTTCCGTCTTGTACTTGGCCACCAACCGGATTGCGGCTTCTATGGAATATTCGGGCTGGGATCCAAAGTTTGGATTAGATGATCAAATCCCTTTCATAGCAGAATCGATTTTTATCTACAATACCCTGTTCTGGTTGTTCATCCCTTTACCTCTGTATTGTATGCCCAACACGGATCGTGCACGAAAGGAACTGATGGTGTTCGGCCAAGCGATGATTGTTGTACATCTGGTTTCTTGTGTGGTCTTCATCGTCTCACCTGCAGAGGTTTATCTTCGAGATGTTGCCATCCAAGATATGGCCAGTCGGCCCGGTCTGCTGAGTGAAATGTATGAGCTCTTGTGGATTCTGGACAAACCCTACAATGCGTGGCCAAGTTTACACGTCAGCATCGCGACGGTGATGACTCTATTCGCCATCCGATGTTGGAAGGGGAGGGCTGTATTGCAATGGGGAATTGGTTTGATGTGTGTGCTTATGTGCTTGTCCATCATGACCACAAAGCAGCATTTCGCATGGGATCTCATCACAGGTTGGATTCTGGTGGCAGGAGTTTGGTTCTTACAAATCCGACCAAGTCTAAACAATTTGGAAGAGGCAGCAATAAGCGGATAGGATGATAAAGCGAGAAAAACGCCTTTCAATTATGAATGAACGCACTGGAATGACCGCGCTTCTCATCGGAGGAATCTTGCTAGTTGGTTTATCACTAGGATTTGCGGGGGGATGGGCGACCAATGCTCCCGCAGATAATACAGAAGAAAGCCAAGAACAAGATGATGTGCAAAATCTGGTAAGTAACGAAGCCCCATTACTAACAATGGATGAAGCGGTTCACCCGTATGGTTCTACGTTTACGATAGAAGGTGGAGTTCATGACGAAAACCCATCAACTACGGTAGTTTATGTTGAAATCATCAATCCTACTGACAACACTGATCGACAGGGTCCTTGGACACTATATGCAGGATCAGACGGGAGATGGAGTGGAGTCTTACCAATCACTATGCCCGGAGAATGGGTAACAAGTGCTTATGCAGAAGATGATGAGGGATTGATATCTAGCACAATCTACTCCTCGGCAGTCATACCTCTTCCTTCAGAACCTGCAGCAGAATTCACACGGACATTTGCCCTGAATGAAATTAACTCTGATTGGGCTGACATCACTGGTGAAATTACCCACCCTTATCCATCAACATGTAGTATCTCATACCAGCCACAGGGTCAAGATGCATTGCCAGGTCAATTGAATGCAACCATGTATTCAATCCCAATAGATTACAATGCAACAAATAACGAAGGAGAAATTGTAGCTGATTGTGGGTTATTCACTATGACTCGAACAGTGGTAGCGTACGCCATACCTGAACTCTATTCTGAAGAACCTGACTCCGATCAAGATGGAATTTCTGATGAGGAAGATGATTGTGATAGCACCCCTGAAGGAGAACCAGTTTATTCAGATGGTTGTAGCGACAGTGAAAGAGATAGTGACGCGGATGGGATTTCAGACGCTGATGACCAATGTGACGGGCATGATGACAACGTAGATGTTGACAACGATGGAATTGCAGATGGTTGTGATGAATTGGTTGATTCAGATGGCGATGGGGTTTCTGATGAAAATGATGTTTGCGAAGGAGGGGATGATACTGTTGACTTCGATGGAGATGGAAATCCAGATGACTGTGACTTTGATGATGACGGAGACGGTATTGCCGATGGACCCGACCAATGCGAAAATACCCCATTGGGTACAGAAGTTGATGAGGCTGGTTGCCCATTAGTTACCTGGGAGCCTCAAGATTCTTGGCTATGTCAAAATGGACAAGGACCTTGGGTCAAAGATTTCAATGGCGATGGAAATTCGTACCAAGCGAACACCAACGGAGTTAGTTCAGCAGGTGGAGGAGGATCTGGACCTTGGTTCCAGTGTGAAATTTCAGTGACGGTTCAAAACGGTGAGATGGTTGTTGAAACCAATGGGATTCCAAACCATGATTTCCTCAGCACGAGAGGATGTTGTGCCCCTGAAAAGGACTACACTGTTTACATCACACTCACACCAGAAAACGACACAGCAGGTGGACATACTACGACAAATTGCCCTGCTTCTGCCGGCCGGTGGGAATGTGCCCCTCAACGAGGAGCTGTTGCCATTGGAGTGAATGGCGTCCCCATTTTTGGTCCTGAAGAAGGGCCAGGAGGAGATGCTGTCGCCTTACACTTCGACTACTTCAATGAGGACAGGCAACCGATTGAACTAGGCTGGTGCGCAGGCCACTCTGCCGGATCAGGTGGTTACCACTACCACTACGATGCAAATTGCATCTATTGGACACCTGGAGCAGGAGAAGATATGGAGGATTACGACTTGTCTTTAATTCCTGGAGATTCACATAGCCCTATCGTTGGATGGGCATTTGATGGATATCCAATCTATGGGATGTACGGCTATGATGAGAATGATGGTTCAATTCGGGCAGTCACCTCATCCTACGCAATTGAAAGAACCCAAGATGGTGGTGATCAAGGCTACAATGGAATTGATGATTGGAACTATGTCGATGGCCTTGGAGATTTAGATGAATGCAATGGAAGATTCGGTCCCACACCTGAATATCCAGAAGGAATTTACCATTATGTCAGCACACCACTTTCTGGTTCCCCAACATTAGTCACAGACACCAATGGGGACCAAGTTGGAATGATTGGATTCCCATACTTCCTGCTATGCTACCATGGTGTAGCCGACGTCGATTCACAGAGTGTTGGCGGCGGTCAAGGAGGTGGGCCACCTGGGGGCGGTGGGCCGCCCGGTCAAAATGGTGTACAATACGGATATGGCTTCATGCCAGAGAAAATCAATTGGGAACCACCAATGGGTGGTATCGATGTAGCACCAAGTCTGATGGAAGTTGCACAAGGGTTGCTATTCTTCGCAGTCATCATCGCATCTTCATTGAAGATGAAATCAAATGAAAAGTCTCTATTCACCCAATCGCTTCAGTGATGTAGAAGATGCCACTTGCAACGATTCCAATCATAACACCATTGTGAATCCATTCGGACTTCAGCGATTTCAACCAACGTTTACCTACGTTGACACCGATGAGAGCGGATGCAACCAAAACAAGTGTGAGATTCAAGTGAGAGGAAATCTCATCAAACCGAAAGAACAGATATACCGGAATTCTCGAAAGGTCAACGCACAAAGCAAGGACACTTGCAGTCGCAGCATAGGACATCTTATCCGGCAGCCTACGGGTAAGGAACATGGCGCGAAGCGCACCCTGATGGCCTGACAACCCACCCATGAATCCAGATCCGAAGCCTCCGACCCTGTCATTGGCTTCTGGGATTCTGTAGCCCGTCCACTTCTCACTCATGGTGAGCAACGGCAACACGATGAGGAAGATTCCGATGATGGCCAATAGAGGTGCCTGTGGGACTTGATTTTGCAGTAGTGCCCCAAGAATGGCACCGACAACCAACCAGACGCCATATTTCCGAAAGGCGTGAAAATCAACATGCTCCTTCAACGCGGCAAACTTCCCCGCATTGTGAGCCCCATGTACGATGGCGACGACGGCCACAGCCTCATGAGGGCCCATCAACAGGAGAACCATCGGCGTCAGCATCGTGGACAGGCCGAAGCCTGCCGGGACCGTCAGCGCTGCCGCCAAGAAGGCGCCAACCGCGACGATTATCAGTTCCTCCATCGTTACAAGTCCAAGATGAATCAGTTGTAAACAATTGGTAGGAAGGCGTTTGCAGCCGCTTCACATGCGTTTGCAACATCATCCATTCTCTGCAGAACTCGATACATATGCATAGCAGCCAATGGCTGATCCTCACCTTGGCTGAAGACAAAGGCGGCCGCTGCAGCTTCTGACAAGTCTGCCTGGTGTTCCTTGAGATTGACTTCCCGAATCATCTCGAGAAGTTCTTTGCGGCCTTTCTTGGTATAACCAGACAAGGTGACATCACGTAGAACGGCGACTGTGTTCTCATATGCAGAAACAGTTTCAGAGACGGCTACACCCATTTCTTTGAGCAGCTTACGTGCATCCTTGTTGTCATACAACTCTCTGAACGAGAGCTGCTCAGCCACGTTTTGAGCATAGTCTGCGATTCGATCTTGGCGTGTAAGCATGTGAAGGAATGCATCACTTCCAATCAACAGTTTCCACTCACGGTTGCCGACCTTTTCTCGGAGAGCGGATTTGATATTGTCTGCGACCAATTCAGCTTCAACAGTGGCCTGTATCTCCTCTGAAGGATCTTCCCCAGATGCTGCTTTGTTAACTGCATCAAGCATGTGGTTTACAGTCACCTCAACTGATTCAGCATGCTTGTGGAATAACTCAAACACCGTCGGTGCGATTTGGTTAGGATCTGTGCTAAGAATTATCGCATCTGGTTTTCCAGTGCCTCCGCCGACATCAGCTAGTGCATCTTCCACATGGATTTCATCATCCTTGGTTCTCCAAAGAACCCAGACGACTGACATGAATGCGATTGGAATAATCACGATGATGTTCAATGGGTCCGAACCACTGGCAACGTAGATGACAACTGCACCGAAGGCAGCTGCGGGTAGACTCGCAACCCAAGATGCTGCAATCTTACCAAAGACACGGAAATCAACCGCTTTGGCTCCACCTGCAAGGCCTACGCCGACTACGGCACCTACTAGTGTGTGTGTCGTGGATACAGGAACGGCTAGGAATGGCATTGAGAACATAAGAATCACAGTTGCTGCACCAAATTCGGCCGCGAATCCACGAGTAGGTGTGATATCGGTAATCTTCTTTCCAATTGTCTCCATGACTCTGTATCCCCAAGTCATGACACCAATGGCGATACCGGCTGAACCGAGTAGAACCAGCCACAGTGGAATGTCAGCTTTGGCTGTCAATTCACCACCACTGGATAGAATCTGATACACTGCTGCCATGGGTCCAATCGCGTTAGATCGGTCATTGGCACCATGGGCGAAGGCTACGTATGCTGCTGTGATAATCTGCAACCAAACAAAGATTCGCTCGACTCCAGTAAATCCACCTTTTTCACTCTCAAAGTCGTACTTTCTGAGAATCCACCAGAGAATTATACTCGCAATCAAGCCAATGATAAATGCCAAAATGAGACTGTTAATTGGGAACCAAGCATTTTCGGCCCAAGGGTTGAAAACACCATTTTCTTTCACGGGAAGCCAATCGTATTTGTCTGCAATCCAGCCGTTTGTCTGAGCTTTGCCAAAGAAACCCTTCAATGCCTTAAATTGTAGAGCAAGACCGAGGACAAAGAAAGTGGGTAACGCCAAGATTGGGGCCAACCACTTCGATCTTTCAATCGGATTATCGGCTTCCAAAATGGCCATTCGGACAACGGTGAATGATAGGAAAGCGATGATACCACCCATCAACGGACTCGCAATCCAGGACATCACCACCTTTCGAACAACTTCCCAGTCAATCAGTGAGGTACTATGTTGGACTTCTAAGATTAGACCGACACCCAGAATCCCACCGATGATGGAATGTGTGGTGGACACAGGTAATCCAAAACGTGTGGCAATCGTTAGCCATACTGCTGCTGCCATCATTGCAGCAATGAAAGCATACAGCAAATCATTGGCAAATTGTCCAGTGACCAGAGAAGTGTCTTCAAAATCTACCGAAAGAATGCCCTTTCGAACAGTATCAGTTACAGCATCTCCAGCAAAGAAAGCACCACAGAATTCGAATATTGCAGCAATAATTACTGCTTGCTTGAGTGTTAGAGCACGACTCCCAACAGAGGTGCCCATTGCATTTGCGACGTCATTTGCACCGATGTTCCATGCCATGTAGGCACAAACAACAATCGATAGCCCGAGTACCATCACCATAATTGGTTCCATGACCCCTTGGACAAAAAATGGGTATAAGATAGAGAACCCATGTAATCTATATAGTTATATTTAGAAAAGCAATGCGAACAATATGGCG
>PBMO01000049.1 GCA_002722595.1 Methanobacteriota archaeon
GATATGCGCAGGATCCATCATCAATCTCGGCTGATGAATCAAAGTTGGTTGCATTGGCATCCATACAACCCTCAGTTGGTTCGGGTTCTGGGTAAACACATGAACCATCATCAATCTCAGCTGATGAATCAAAATTGTCTGCTAGAATATCTGTACATCCCTCGATTGGTTCGGGTTCTGGGTAAACACATGAACCATCATCAATCTCAGCTGATGAATCAAAATTGTCTGCTAGAATATCTGTACACCCCTCAATAGGAATTGTGGGGTGATGGAACTCCCAATCAGTTCCTGCGGTCCACGGATTAGTGCAATCGGAGGTATATGCCCCTGCCCCAATGTTTGCAATCGCAGAGCCAGGAATTGGACAGAAATTACGATTGATTGGATCGATTAACTGGGATTCTACACTACCACCTGAGTCAATATAACCATTGAAATTACCAGAGTAATATCCTGGAACTGGGTTTCCAGTGTAATTATCCTGTCTGTGAGATGAAATTCTATCTGCAGCATTCCCTTCAAATGTAGTATTCTCATTGCCTCCATCAGATATTACAACGATGTTGTTCTTTTGGTTACCATTCGAACCAGGTTCTATCCCAAAAACGGTATTTTTCGATATGTTATGATAATCGCCTTTCACCATAATTCCTCCTGCAATATTCCACGCCACATTGTGATGCACTGTAGCATTCCGACCTTCATTGGTACCGCCCATTGGGCCATCCATTCGGATGCCATATTTGGGAGTGTCATGAATCCAATTGTAAGCAATCATTGCATCGGTTTGTTGACCCATCATTAGTTGAATTACTGCTCCATCTGTCTGTAAGTGTCCTGTATTGGAAATATCATTGTACTCTACTGTTGCTGAATTCCCCGGATTGAGAACTGAAGATGCTCCTGTATTGTGTATGGTGTTGTTCGAAAATACATTATCACTACCTCCGAAGTAAGCCGTTGTCATGAGGCTTACAGAATCACAAGAAGTCCAATCAATGTGATAAAAGTAGGAATTATTTACAGTATTTCCACCACCATACAACTCAAATGCACCGCCATCTGTGTAAAGGAATGCGGAGTTTTCTATTCGACTATCAGATGTACTATCAAATCTGGTAATCCATCGTTCAGATGGGTCTTCGCCAGCAATTCCTAAACTTCTCTTCGATGTGCTCGGGTAAATTAGAGTTGCATTTTTCACAACCGAATTGTCACAATTATCGAAACGGAATGTACTTGCGAAAAACTCGAAACCTTCGATACTCACTCCATCACTGTCTGAACAGGTAATTGAATAAGGTTGAGTTTTGACCCTAATACTCATTTCATTTGGATTTTGGTTGTCTGGAGGCATGAAGAAAATTGTACTATTTGCCCTATCGAAAAACCATTCACCTGGTGCATCAAGAAGTTCTAACTTTCCTTCTAGGAAATATCTGTGATGTTTTGTTCTCCAACCATCTACTGTTTCATAATGTAACATACCGGTACTCTCATTGTAATCTGTGATTGTTCTGCTCCAAGATTTGAAGGACCCAACGTTGAGGATTGCAATAGAACCAATCGGATCGATGCCACTAGCATTGAGACCATTATGACCTCCTGAAATGGGGCCTGCATCGATAATTTCACCATTTTCATATGGATAAACCCAACTGTTATTCTCATCTCTATACTTGTCTATATCCATAGTTCCTTGTGCCCAATTATGTGTGATATTGAAGACACTTCCATCATCGAAACGCGCATTGGGCCAACGTGCGGGAATCATCTCCTCTCTATCCACAAAAAGTTGCCATGCATCAACTCCAACATTGATCTTATGAACTGTACCGGATTCTCTAACACTATAATTTTCCCACGTACCACCTAAATCCGAAATTACATCCTTAGAACCATCGAGTATTACCCTTGAGCCATCAGTTTTAATTTCAATACCATCAAGGTTTGAAAAAGAAACTGATTCTTGGTAATTGCCAGCTTGAACGATTACCTGCCCAGATTCTTCAAGGTTGTTCACTGCACTTTGTATGGTTTTCAAAGGACATTCTTGGGTCCCAATATATGTGTCATTACCTGATGAAATATCAACAAAAATTGGGGATGTTATTTCTGAATTGCCAAAAATACATCTGCCTGTGGCGCGATCATATGGAGAGATGAAAATCGCAACACTGTGAGCCTCTAGTGTGAATTTATTTTCAGCATCCATTACCACAGAATTTAGTGAATCGTTTGCGAACCACTTGAGGCTCAAATCGAAATCAGCAGAAGCAATGCCACGATTCATTGCGACAATTGCCTGTTGAGATTCAGATGTCATAGACCAAGCAATCGTATCTACTCCACTGTGTAGAGGTAGGTAAGTTCCTCGACGAAGAGCTTCCGAATTTTGCCTCAGTAAACCAATAGAACTGATATTTTCAAAAAGTTGGTTCTCACGAAAATTCTGTGATTCGCCAGGACGCCACATGTGCCGATTGTCAGGGTCAGCACCACCAAATTCCCCATACTCATCACCTTGGTAAATCATTGCAGCGCCTGGAGTCGTGAGCAACCATGTGAAGGCCTGTAAGGCTGCATCATAGGGTCCATCAATCCCTGGTTGCCCAGGAAGACCATCTTCCACCCATTGATTCCATGCCTGTGTGGTCCCAGTATCTGCACGACTAGTGAAGCGTGGGACGTCATGGCTACCGACAAAGGGGACCATGGTTGAATTCTCCACATATTGCTCTTGACTTTGCGAAGTCCAGTAGTCAAGGTGCTGGTAATCCATATGACCTGTTGTGAATACATTATCGACAACTGCATGGTAGAGTACAAAATCAGCTTGACCATCTAGTGCATTTTCACCAATGTAACTGTTTATTGTCCCGTATTCATTGGCATTATCTGCTAGATCGTGTCCAGCCCATCCCATTGCGGTTTCCCCTTTGAGATAATAATCAGTTCCTGCGGTTTCAAATCGTTCATTAATTCGAACTGCTAAATTAGTTATTGCAAGATCTTCAACATGCTTTACCGCATCTATTCTCCCACCATCAAGATCAAATGTTTCAAGCCACCACAATACATCCTCGATAAATTGTTCACTTGCATTTCGCACCCGCCAATTCACATCGGGCATGTATGGCCTAAACATGCAATCCAAACGATTCTCAGTCCATCCACAATTTTCCTCACCACAAAGACAGCCTTGGTTGAACCACTCAGGGTTTTCAGCATAATATGGATGATCTTCGTGAACATGATTAACAACAAAATCACCCATTACTCTTATTCCTGCTTCATGGGCAGCACCAACTAAATCATGCAAATCTTGGCTGGTTCCGAGACGTGAATCAATCGAACGTGGTTCGACAGGCCAATATCCGTGGTAAGATGTAACTGTGTGTTGATTATCTGCTGCCAATTCAGTACCATTGGATGCAGAATTGAATGGAGTAAGCCACAATGCATTGACACCAATATCTGTGAAGTATCCCGATTCAATCATTTGAGTCACACCCGCAAAATCCCCACCCAACCAGTCAGCACCTTCTGATGCAGATGTTGAAACAGGATCATTTGATTGGTTTCCATTCACAAATCGGTCAGTCATGACCATGTAAATCAAAGCGTCATCCCAAACGAAGTTGGATTGTTCACCAATCCAGAATGGCAATAACAAATCATCTGCAACGTTACCATCCACATCATTCCCAGTGATGTGTAATGTGTTCTTCCCATCTGGAAGATTTGAGATATTAAGAGACCAAGACCATGTGGATTCATCCCAGAAACTATTGGCTAAAGCAGGAGGGGTTGATTCGGGTTCACCACCGCCTATTCCAGCATGCCAAAAGACAGTGAGGATGTCATTCTCAATCGTGTGCGTAAACATCGGATTAGAGGCGTCAGGGACACGAACAATACTATTCTCAATGTCACCACAATACCCTCGATATGGTTCATTAGAATCAAACAACCAATTGTCATCAACGATTATTTTGTAACAATACATGCCGGGTGATAGGTTGAGCGATGTTGTCCACACACCATCGGTTTCAACCATATTTGTACGCACCTCCCAATCATCCCATTCACCAGCGACTTCAACTGAATTTGCTGAGCCAGTCCATGTGAAATCGGTATTGGAGCTGCGCTGGCGTATTACTGAGGGGTCACCCGCCACCGAAAACAATGGTAGGGTTGCTGTAAACAGAATAAATACGATTGCGATTGCCTTGCGCATAGAATCACTCCCTTGGAAAGAGGCTGTTTGCTGTATCAACTATTTCGTCGATATGCTTACACAAAAAGCCTCGGACAAATTCATTTTCTGGATTATTGTATACATCCAAAGGAGCACCGTGCTGCTGAAGTTCCCCCTTATCCATGATCACTATTCTATCTGCTAACGTCATTGCCTCAATCTGATCATGCGTAACGTATACTGTGGTGGTACCAAGCTGATCGTGCAAACGCCGTATTTCTTGGCGCATTTGATGTCTAAGTTCAGCATCTAGATTGGATAGAGGTTCGTCCATAAGAAGTACTTGAGGTCGTCGAATTAGTGCTCGACCAAGTGCCACTCTCTGTCTTTGTCCTCCAGAGAGTTGTTTTGGTTTCTTCGTAAGTTGGTCAACTAACTCCATCAACTTGGCAACATCTTGTACTCTCTTGACTATCTCTTCGTCTGGTAATCGGGATTCTGGATTCTCCATTCTAAGGCCAAAAGACAGGTTCTCAGCGATTGTCATGTGTGGATAAAGTGCATATGATTGGAATACCATGCCAAGCCCTCGAGCCCCAGGGGGCAAATCGTTCACCCTTGTGTCGCCAATGACAATGTTTCCTTCACTCACATCCTCCAAACCAGCCAACATCCGAAGTGTTGTGGATTTACCACATCCACTTGGACCAAGAAGTACTAAGAACTCGCCATCAGAAATACTCAAATCGAGATTTCTGACTGCCTCAAAACCATTGTCATATCGTTTTGTCACATTTTCATATCTAACTTCAACCATTTGATCACCCTTTCACACTACCTGAACTGAGTCCTTGAATCAAGAACTTCTGGAACACGATGAATAATATTACAACTGGTAAACTTACCAATATTGAAGCCGCTGCGAAATCTCCCCATGCTTGGCCTGTTGAAGATATCAGGCTAGCAAGCCCAACTGGTAATGTATACATTTCATTTGAAGTATTGAATGTCAATGCAAGAAGATATTCGTTCCAAGCTGCTAGGAAACTGAATAAAGCAGTGACTGCGACTGCTGGAAGTGATAGCGGGAGGACTATTTTCCAGAACACTTGGAATTGATTACATCCATCCAACAACGCCGCCTCCTCTAATTCTCTTGGTACTGTGTCAAAGAATCCTTTCAGCATCCAAACACACAGGGGCAATGCTGTCACAGAATATGCAAGAATTAAACCCAAACTGGTATTCAACAAGCCCAATGATTTCATTACCATGAAATATGGGACTAGGATGATTATTCCAGGAAACATCTGAACTAAGAGGAAAGCGAACATTGATTGTTCTCTACCTGAAAAACGGAAGCGGCTAAATGCATATGCTGCGGGTACTGCCATTGTTAAACCAAGAACGGTTGTACCCAAACTGACCACTAATGAATTTCGCATCCATACCCAGAAACTGGATTCGCTGTCAAGCATTTTCTGAAAATGTTCAGTAGTCCAATCAGACATTTTCACATCACCTCCGAGAATGTTACCAGGTGACAGTGCTACATCTAAAATCCAAAGAACAGGCAACAATACGACAAACAAGGCATGAAGCAAAACTACGTGTGACCCAATTGAACGGTAGAGAGGAGCCAACTTTTTGTTCCTAGACAAACCGAATTCCGCTGCATTTGGATTAATTTCACCCTTAGACCATGAAGAAACAAGAGGTGATGAAATCCACCAAAGCGTGAGAATAGAAGGTGTCGACAACCATATGGCGGCCCAAATATCGATTGCCATTTTCATACCAGCTCCATATCTGAGAACAGCAATGAGAAGTATAATTCCCGCCTTCAACAAAACAGCCTCTCGCTTCCAAGACTCCTTTCCATCAGGCAATATCAGATACTGTACTCCAATTGCAGCAACAGCAATCAGTGTTAACTGTAGGGTCAACCAATCTTCACGGAGCCATTCAATACAAGCAAATGAAAGATTTACAAGAGCGGAAATTGGCAATAATTTCCGTAGAAGTGTTACCTCTTGTGGGGTATACCACCTCTGTGAAAGTGTAGTCATGTGCTAGCCTCCATTGCATCAGTATTTTTCATGTACAACCATGAAAAAGCGATCAACATCAGGAAAATCACAACTGACCATGCAGCAGCAACTCCATATGCACCATCTCTAAAGGCAACATCGTAAACATAGGTGATCAAAATATCTGTTTCTCCTGGTTCTCCAAATCTGAGATTCGGGCCACCATCAGTTAGGAGATAAATGACATTGAACATGTTGAATGTCCAGATAAATCCTAGAAGACTCAGAGGGACTATGGCACTCTTGAGATTGGGCAATGTGAGGAATCTGAACTGATGCCATTGACTAACACCATCGACTTCCGCGGCTTCATACATATCAAGCGGAAGGGCCTGTAGGGCACCACTTAGTGACATCATCATAAATGGAACACCAAGCCAGATGTTGACGAGAATAACCAAAGTTTTAGCACCACTAGGATCTGCTAGCATTTCAAAATCAGTTCCGATAATGGAATCAATCAAACCCTCTGGTTGTAGCATACCTTTCCATACCAAGACCGAAATGTATGATGGGATCGCCCATGGAAGTAATAGCACTGTGCGGTAAATTGTTCGACCATGGACTTGGGAATTATTTAGAACAATGGCTAAGAATAATCCAAGACCAACGTGAGCAAATACATTCACAAAAGTCCATAGAAGAGTGAATAGGGTAACTCGAATAAAGCCTGAAGATGTGAATACTGTCACAAAATTTTCCACACCAACCCATGTATTTTCACCAAGATGGCTCTGATCTGCATTTGTAAACGACAGCCAAATACCGTATAACACGGGGTAGAATGTCAAAACTGCTAGTGCTATCAACGCAGGGGCGATGTAGAAATGTGCCAGCCTTCCGTTTCTTCTCCCAAGTTTAGAATCACGCCAACGAAGGAATGCCAACAATGCAACTAGAGATGTGAATATCGAACCAACTGCAAACAAAATTGGACTCGTATTTGGAGGCGGAGGCAAATCATCAATTATCGAGGTGGATGCATTTATCGAGAAATAAATTTCTGGCTGCATACCACCTCCATTATCAATAAATACGTCGATTTGGTGAAATTTACTAGGTATCATACCCGTAAGTGCACAAGTCCAATTCCCTGCTGAAGGCGGTACCAAAGGCAATCCATTCAACCGAGTTAACTCTTGGCCATCGACTGTACATGAATCGTATCCATTGTTTTCTGAACCATTTTCTCCCACCAATAGTGATGAATGTGTCACATTATCGACGAATATGTGATATGCGACTGCTTGCGAATCTGTTGGAACTGTAACACTAATTGTGCGGTACCCATCAGTCAAAGGATATGGTTCTGATGTCGATTGTGATGCTAGAAGATTATCCATTTCCAAATCTGCACCAATAAGCGCATCTTCTGCAGTCGCTATGCCACTATGGGCCTGTTCAAAAGCAGTTCCAAGCGGGCCATAAACCAGAGACATCGCACGAGTGGTTGGTGCAGCAGTAGCAACTTCTGCTTGAGCAAGGAATCCTGAAAGTACAGGATCTCCTTGAACTTCTAAATCGGTTGCCGTAGAAATTGCAGTAGGCATTGTCATTGTTTCAATCGCAAACTCCTTTTGCACATTTGGAGATGAAAGATGTAGAGCTAGGTCTGTTGCTGCTATCTTTGCTGTACTTTGTTTTGAAACGGACCAACCTTTGTAGGTTACAAGTGGTGAAGATCTCAAACCTGTTTCGGAAATCGTCGGCAATAATGTCTGACCTACATCTAATCTTGCGGCTTCATAGGTCGGCCAATTCCAAGGCCCATCTACAATCATTGCTGCCTCTGATTGAATAAACTGGGTTTCCATTGTTTCTCCTACTGTACCTGTTCTAACCACTTCGTGGACCTGTTCTAGCGAAATATACCAATCAAGTGCCTCTGCACTTCCGTTAGAATCGAGTGTAGGGTTTCCATTTTCATCGAACAAATTTCCACCAAATCCAGTTTGGAAAGGGAACCACCAGTAGGCTACCTTAACTGGTACGGCCAACCCATATACACCCCCATTTGTCAGATTCTCAGCAGCAGAAAGTAGGTCATTTTCAGTCCAGTTTTCGTTGGGGTACGGGACCCCCTCTGCATCGAATAGTGCCCGATTAAACAATAATGAAAGGCAATCTTGACTCGCAGGTAATCCGTATAGAGATTCCCCGTATCGCATTGCTTGCAATGCCTTTGGATCGTATATTTCACGTTGATTCGGTGTTATATGAGGGCGCAAATCCTCTAACAACGGGTAACCATTTACACGTACTTCACCGATCTCTCCCAATTGATCACTCGACAAACGGACAATATCGGGGGCTTCTCCTCCTTGAGCCGCTGTCAGGTATAATTGATCAATATCTGCAAACGGAACTGCGGTAACTGTAATCTGAATATGCGGATGAATGTCCATGAAAGATTCAACTGCATCAAGGAAAGTTGCCTCTTCTTGACTCTCACTCGCAAACGAATGCCAGATTTCAATACTAACTTCAGATTCAGAATCTGCAGAAATTTGGAGTGTAGGGAGCAAAACCAGAAGGCAAAGCGCCACAGGCCAGCGTCTCCGCATCAACCTGTGGTCCGAGTTGAAGTCTTTGACTCATTCCCCACCTATGGTGGGGAATGGCTCTCCTTGAAAGAAATGGGGCCACAACAATCGGCAGTCTTTTTCCTGAACGTGCGGCACCCCTGCCTTTGAAAAACCATCAATCGCAACCTGCTTTTGTCCATTAAATCCAACAAAGTGGGACCCTGGGATACACATACTCAAATCAGTATGGTTGTCACCAACACTAACAATTTCTGATGGCTTCAGGCCATTGATTCTTGCAAATTTTTCCACCATTGAGTCCTTGTGATGAGCTGGTACACGTACAATCCCATCATCCATTAGATAACCATCCTCATCATATTGGAAGCCATTTGAAATCCAATCGTCAACTTTGAGCATCTGTGCAATCGAACCAATCAATAAATCAACGCCAGCGCTCACTATTGCAACCAAAATACCTCTATTTTGTAATTCATCAATCAACTCTCTGGCTCCATTCATCAATTTAACACCCTGATAACATCGTATCAAATCATCACGATGAATACGTGTCTGAACACTCTTCCACAGCCCAATATCATCTGCCATGAACTCAGCATCAGTAACTTCGCCTCGCAAAAAACGATCTAGCATTTCACCGCTATCGGTACCAAAATGCTCGTGGATGATTCTCCACGACGAAATAGTGTCAATTAGAACACCGTCGCAATCAAAACAGACGCCTTTGATGTTCATTTTAATCATCTACGTGTGTAGTGTTGTGTATAATAAGAAAATTGGACGGGAGCCGGGCCCCGCTCCGCCTTACGCGGAGCGGGGGCTCAGAGGGGGCGCCTTGCGGCGCCCCGCTCTGCCACCTTCGGGTGGCCCCTGTTGTTCTCAACTAAGCTATGCTCAGAATGTCGCCTTCATGCTTGGCGGGTTGTACTGAGCAGCCCACTGCATCAAGATACTTGTTGTAGCACCTGTTGGTGCGTACTGCAAAGTAACCTGGGCATTTTCAATTGGTTCTCCAGTGCCTGGATCTACCATTCGAACACGAACGATGTCTCCAGAACCAAAGCCTGCAGAACAATCAACATCACAGTCGATTGAATCCTTGTAGGTAACCAACGATGGGCTGTTGCTTGGTACGAATCCGTAAACATTGTCTGGGTTTGCTAGACTTGTTCGATACGATTCTTCGCCACCGGTCGCGTTGGTCCACTCAACGATTACATACACTGCTTGAGCAGCCAATTCGTTATCGTGGCTAATCACAACGACTTGCCAGTACCATAGTGTGTTATCTCCACCATCGAACTTTGCCTCCGAATCGAAGGTTAGACGCGGGGTTGCCTTACCAGTTGAATCCGTTGCAAGGCTGTTAGCCCATACATAGATCACACCAGAAAGTACCACGGTAATCGCAACAAGTAGAATTGTTGCAATGACCGGGCTGACTGCCTCGTCATCATTTGCAAGAGACTCGTTGAGCTCTGCTTCATCCTCGTCTTGGCGTGAACGCATTAGTAGGGCACCAACGAAGGCACCAACCAAACTCACAGCCATTAGACCTGGAGCGAAGCTTGCTACAGAGGTTGCTGGTCGTAGACGCACCATCTGTGGAATACCATCGCCAGTATCGTCTGTGGTGACGTTGTTGTCATCCCAGTCGGTATCTTCTAGGTCAGGCTTTCTCCAATCATCTGTGATGTACTCATCTGTGTGCGGGTTGATTGTTCGCACTTCGATGAAGGCACTCACGTACTCAGTTGGGTTGTTCAGTGTGACATAACCACGGATAGTTCTGGTTTCGCCAGTATCTGGAACTTCACCAGCATCCCATGACAATGTAACTTGGTCCTGAATCAACGAAGGCTGATCGTCGGTCATGAACCTGATTTGCAGGTCGTGACCGTAGTTGTACTCTGCATGAGCATCTCCAGTGTTGGTGATGTCAATGTCAACAGGTACTCGTGTACCAGGTAGTACAGCATCAATGTTCAACCAGCTGAAATCAGGGACTAGGTCCGAGTTCTCATCACCGAAGTTGTAGTCTGCAGTTGCCTCTGGTGTGTTAATCACCTTGATGTTGAGGACCTGGCGGACACTTCGCTGTTCGTAGACACCTGATGCACTCTGTGCATAATCGATGTGGCTTGGTGCCGCGGCTGTATCATTCAACCATAGGAATACAGTACAGTAAGTACCGCCACTAGGCTGCATCTGGTGAATACCACCATCCGGCACACCATCATTGTCTGCATCCTGCAAGAAATCAATCTCACGAGTTGGAGCATTGGTGGTCGCATCTGGAATTAGATCCAGAGTGACTGTGTCTGCGTCATTGTCAACTGTTGCTGTGAAGTAGTTCTCGTAAACACAAGCAGCAGATTCTTCAATCTCCCAAGTCAACTGGTCTAGTGGGTGATCGTTATCAGCCATCAGACTTGTTAGGTCGATTGTCAAGTTTTCAACAGACTCGTCGTCTTCCATTACATCCCAATTCCATGAAGTCATTGGAGTACTTCCGTTGCCCATCTCGATGTGGACACCGTTTGCTGTATCCCAATCCTTGATGACTGGAGCGTCGTTAACTGGGTTGACAATGAAGTTCACAGTTACTGTCTGTGCATCACTGTTCTCACCTGCATCGTCACTCAAGTCTAGGACGATGTCACAGTTACCACCTGCTTCGTTCGAGACATTCTCTGCGATTGTCAATACATTTGCATCCACATTGGAGTCGAATGGCACACAATTGCCTTCGTCTTGTACCCAAGTGTATGTTTGTGGTACTGACCAGTTGTTCCAATCAGATTGGGTCTGCTCGTTCTCCATGTCAACAATGTATGATCGACTTGCATTGGACGTACTACCAAGTTCCTTGGTGATTAGACCATTGAAATTCTCATCCTTGACATTCAGGTTACCTGCACCATCATCGTAGAATACGGGCATACCGTCAAATCGGTTGTTGTTCCAGATTACTGGAGCATCGTTCACATTCCAGATACCTACATTCATGGTCTGAGTTGCACTCAAACCGTGGCTGTCTGTGACAGTCATTTGTAGGCGGTGGCCACCGAACTGATCGTCCTTGGTGGTGATTGTCAGGGTTTGGCCTGTCAAATCATAGTTGTACGGATCAGGGTAACTGTGTGTGTTAGACGCAGCATCAGCAACAGCCCACGTTAGGTTGACATTGTCATCCTGGTAGTCACTCGCCTTATTGGTGAGTGAAATCGTGTGGGTCCCACTGTCCTCATCATATTCAACATCGACTAGATTCTCAATTACTGGCTTCGCACGCAGGATGTCAATTGAGACATCTTGGTTCGTGGTCATGATAAGTGGCGTGTACTCGCCCCAATCCCAGTAATCACCCTCTGCATTGCGAACCTTGACCTTGATCTGGTAGATGTGTGGGTCACTCGCAACAACACTTGTTCCAACGTAACTGCGGAATAGCAGTAGGTGGTCATCTAGAGTTCCATCGGAAAGATCGGTTCCAAGTAGGTTGAAGTTACCGAAGTTCGCAAATGTCTGTCCAGTTGTGGTTGTTCTGTTGAACGGCTGTTCTGGGAACACACCTGCAACCTGGCCAGGCTGACCGAATGGAGCATCCCACTGAACCATTGCAATCCAGCGAACGTTCTCAGCTGGGTTGCCCAAACAGGACCATGGCACACGGAACTCACTCACTGGAGTGGTTACGTATGGGTTGCCTACGAAGATGTGTGAGGTAATCTGCGGGCAACTGGATGTTACATCAACCCAGTTTCCTGTTGGCATTACCTTCTTCAGACCCCAGTTGTTGAGATCCTCCATCCATAGCATGTAATCTGCCTCGATTGGCAGAGTGTGCTGTGAATGCCACATCTCACCAGTGGACGAACCGCCTGGTGCTGTGTCAAGATAGAACAATCCATCAGTGCTGATGAAAGTTGGACCAACAAGAGCCACGAACATGTAGTTCGTATCCCAAGTGATTCTCATGTGCGCAAGTGTGGTTGCATTAACTGCAACTGCACCAGGCATCATATCATCGGCATCATTGAATGGGTTCATACCCAACCAATCCATCAACTGTCCATCGATTGTAATTGTTCGACCAGGGCTACTTCGCCATGAAGGGCTGACGTATTCTGCACGTCCACCTGGTACACCGACCATTTCACCGGTGACCAAGTTCTGTGCTTGTGCAACGCTGTGGATGAACAATCCAACATCGCTTGCTGGTGTTTGGCCCATGTGTGTAACAGTTAGATCCAATAGGTTGCCCTCGTGGACAATTGCATCGGCGTCGACTGTCAGTTTACTTGCGTGAGCAAGAGCTGCATTGCCAGTTGCCATTGCAATAAGTAGACCATTGTTTAGCAATCCGTTTCCAATACTGGTGACTGTTGAGTAAGCACCTGCATCAATTACATTTGCAGGTCCACCACATGGGTTTGCTACTCCTGCCATGATTGCACCAGCGACTCGAGTCATGTTGGTCTCATAGCAAGATGTAGAGACTTCCCACGGAAGTGGCATAACTACTTCCACGTCCCAAACATTGTCACCTGTTAGATCAACCTCTACACGTGCTGTCGAGGACATATTCTCAAGTGTACCAGAGGCACCATTGGAGGTCTTCAGAACTGTTGCTGAATCAGCAACACCGCCATTCCAGCGCATGAGTTTGTGACCATCTGCATGGACACCAATCGCACCAGATGTTGACAGTCCAGTCAAATCGAGTACATCATTGCCGCCTTGACTCTCTGCATCTAAACCGATACCATATGTCGAGTTAGCAATTAGATTTGCACCATTAACAACAATGTCCACATTTGTGGCCTCAACTGCAGCTGTGACACCAACCACTGCGGTGCCTGCAGCCAAGCTGAGGTCACCACCAGTCATTGCCACACCAGTGTTGAATCCAGACACAGTCACTCCATTCAGAGTAATGTCATCGCCACCACCGAGTATGTCAAGGCCAGTTGTAACTAGGTTGTTACCACCTGAACATGCAGACACCTCGACTGAGCCAGTCACTGTTGTCTGAGCAGCTACACTGTAGTAAGTGAAGTTGCCTGCAGTTGTGAACTGGTGTACGAAGGTTGAACCAAGGTTCATTGGTGTACTGTCCCAACTCTCTGTCTGACCAGCATCTGATGTGGTCGAGTGAGGGGTGTTTGTACTGTAGTACGCACGTGATGTCCAACGTACTGAATCACCTACACAGACTCCTGTCAAGTGAGCAGGAGTATATGTTGATTGATCCATGTTAACGTTGTGTGTGCGACCTGCAGAACCACCGATTCCAGTGTAAACTGAGCGGTTGTCAGTTACTGTACATCCGTCTACGTTCAATGCGTTCATCATGGTATTAACTGTGTTATCTGCCATGAATACCTCGTCTAGTCCGCAACTATCTACATAGATACCAACAGCACTTGTTGGCAAACGGTCTGGACTGAAGGCAATCGTGTTGTTATCGATGTGCACATCGTTGCCTGTTCGAATACCGCTGATGGAAATTCCACCATCTGCATCCATACAGTCATTTCCAGAAATTGAACCGTGACCGTTTAGTGTGTAGATACATGCTCTGGATGCGCTCTTGATACCTGTGATATCATTGTTAGAGATCGTCCATTGTTGTGCACCACGCAGGTAAACTGGGTTCTCTGCCCGGATTGTGTTTCCACTGATTTCAACCGATGTTACTGTTGAATCTTGAGCATATACACCGTATGTTGGTATAGTACCACTAAACGTGTTGTCGTTGAATTCAGCATTGTGTGAATGTGCGTTTAGGTAAAACCACATTCCGAATCCAGTTGTATCAACGAAGTTGTTGTTGTTCACCTTCATATTGTTGGTACCATTTCCACTATACCATGTTGAATACGCATATGTGTTACTTGCAATATCTACGCCGACCTTACAATCTACGAATGTATTTCCTGTGATGATCATATCATCGTAACCAGCTGTGCGAATGCACATATCGTCAAAGAACACGGTGCCACCAGGTGTTGTCTTCTGGTGGTGCATTAGGAGACTGTTGGTCACTTCCAAATCACCGTTGTTGTTGTAATAACCACTTCCAGTTGCAATCGTCTTCAATCCGAGTAACTTGCTGTTGTTAACGTGGAAGTTACCATAATTGGACGTACCTGAGTAACCCAAGCGGAATCCTGTTGGGTTATCCTGTGGTGATACACACATCGAAATCATGGTTGTGTTATCCATCCGAATGTGACTTCGGTACGGGTAAGTCGCGTACAAACGAGTCTCGTCTTGGTAACAGCCAGTTGTAAAGATGACCGAGTTGGTGAAGGTTATCGAACCTGAACCCAAATCGACATAGTTGAATGGTGTGTCCATCATAATGACCTTGTTGTTCATGTTGCTTGGCATGTTGTAATATCCATGCTCGTTAACACCGTCAACAACACGGCTGGATCGGATGTTTAGACCTGTGCAACTTCCTGCAAGCAGGGAGTAACTCGTTGTGCTGTAGCCGTAGCAAGTTCGATCTGTGATCGTATCTACTAGTGCTGCACTTCCAGAGTTGCCAGGTGCATCAGACAATGAAAGCGTGTTCATTGCGTACCGGATGTCAATTTCACTACCGGACGAGTATGCTACTGATGCGATTGTGACCAACTGGTAACCATTCAGGTTGGCAGTTGTAATTCCTGAGGAATCTGCTGTCCAAGTTGTGAATGACAAACCAGCTGCTGCACCAGTACTATCTGTTGACGAAGAATCTGCTACACGCATATCAGCATCCAAAATCCTGACTGGTGCGCCATCAACTGCAGCACCATCTGCTGTAATTGTAGTATCCAGCGAACGCATTCGGATAAACTGAGCTGAATCCTCGACATTCACCAAACTTTGGTCAACTACACCTTCAAGGAATTCAACACGTGCTGAACCATCCAACTCGGCATCCATGACGTTGTTTGTCATAGTGACGTCAGATAGTGCAAGTAAACCAGTACCTTGGTGGGTTACACCAACCTCATTGTCATTCAGTGCCAGACCATCGAAGTTCCAGTCTTGTCCACTGCTGGAGAGAATCTTCAATCCGCAATAACTTGCGTTGCTGATTGTACCAGACATTATTACCGACATGTCGTCTAGAGCAACACCGTCGCGAGACTGGTTGTCAAGCACAACATTGGTCATAGTAATTGCACCGTCAGCACTGCTGCCCATACGCATACCATACTTGCCACCATTAACCGTAATCGAATCCATCTTGATATCTGAATTACCTGATATCAACACACCCTCATTCACAGGGTTACTGATTACAATATCAGTCATGTCACCACCAGCACGTGCGCCACTGATTTCAATACCAGTATCTGCACCCGAAATGGTTCCATCTGTAACCTGAGCTGTACCGAATTCACGGCCATAATCAGCACTCAATAGTGAACCTACATTGTTTGCTCCACGGATGTTGACTTCAAGACGATCTTGATAGTAATCATTTCCGTTGTGCAGTACGTCCATGTACATCACAACTTGCTGGATGTTGTTTGAACTTGTGTCGACAATCGGGTAAGCCATTCTCCAACCTGCACCAGCGTTGGTTACAGATCTGTAAGCATATGACTTGCACACGTTGTAACTACCCCACATTCCGTTGAATCCTTCAGGAGGTACCATGTCACCGTTGTAGCGGTTTGCTCCGTAGTAGAACGAAGGCCAGTAACCACCCCAGAAGTGATACGGATAAGCATAGGTGCTTTCTGTAATTCCTGGTGCACTCTCAAGGCGGAATCCAAATTCATTGGGCTCGTCACCTGGTCCATACGAGTACTTACCGCCACCATAGGCGATGAAGTAATAGTAGGAACTTGGCGCGTACGATGCACCTGGATTGAACTTGTAACCGTACAAGTTACAGTCCCATACAGGAGCACCACCAACACCACCAGAGTAGGTGTGTGTTGCAGCTATTCCTTGTGCAGCGTTTCCAGTAACCGATGGATCATTGTTGCCCCATGGGTAGTATCCAGTTACACTTGAATCTGTGACGTTGGTCAAACCACTGCCATCATCGACTGCGATTCGATACCTGTCTGTGACCATGAAGTACCGGCCATAGTATGAACCACGAGGATCTGCATTTCCACCAGCATAGACGAAGTTGGTACCAACTTGAACGAAGTTGTTCTCAGTTGCAAAGGATGTGATATCGATTGCATGTGTTTTCCAACCTGTTGATTCACCAGATAGTAGTGGTGAACGGTAAATTGTTGGTAGGCTCATTCCACCGTACATGTCAATTCCAACTGTGTTGTCAGTCAGAGTGAATCCATCAATTGTTGGAGCTGCGTTAACAACTGTAATCCCAGTTTCTGCATTCTTGACAACAACATTCGAAAGACTGCTTGAAGCTGTATCTTCCAAGTTGATACCTACACCAGAATTGACGTTCTGAACATTGGCGTTGTTGATTGTCAGTGTTCCACCATTTACATTGACGGTTGCAGTTGTTGGTGCTGCATTTGGACTACCGTATGCAGTCGAACCGTTTCGCATCTCAAGTGAACCACTGCCATCAACAGTTAGGCCACCGTTCATGTCACGGATTGAACCTGCATCAATAACCAACTTACCACCATCGGTTAGGCTCATTGTCCACGGATAGGCTGTGGATTGTGCCTTGATGTTACCAAAATCACCATCGTGCTCTGAGATAAGCAACTCTGCACCATTACGTAGCGTAATGACTGGGTTGCTTGCCTGTGTTCTGTTAACC
>PBMO01000050.1 GCA_002722595.1 Methanobacteriota archaeon
AAAAATCAAATTAGATACTAATCAAAATATCCAAAACATTCGGCGACAAGTGACTGCGCGCCAGATGATGCCTTTGGTTAGCCGATTGAAAAGTGCATTGAGAAACCAATCAGGAAGGCGAAACAAGATGCTTCCCACTTTGAATGAACGCTTCGAATTTCTCATTACCCTACCCATCTGTTTATTCCAACGCAACTCATATTCTGTCAGCGGGGTACCGTGTTCTAAATGTTCTGCGATTACTTGGCCAGCAATCCTTCCACCAACCATCGCGATTGTTATCCCGGCACCATTTGAAGGAAGTACCATTCCTGCTGAATCTCCAACAAGCATGTAATTACCCTTGACGAATTTTTTAATTGTACCAGACATAGGTAATGCTCCTGCACCCTTAAATGAAATATTGCCTTCATAGTTAGAGAGGAAATTTTCAGTGTAGCGGTTTAGATTCATCCCTTTTTTGGCAAAACTTTTCTGTACACCAAGACCTATATTCGCACCATTTGCCTTTGGAAACATCCACGCATAACCACCTGGCGCCATTGAACCAAAGTGCAATTCAACTGCATCACCAAAATCACCATCTACTAGCATGAATTTAACGGGGATATTAACTGAAGATTCATCCCAATAATCACGCCTAATTGGGTCAGCATGACCTCCTGCACCTACGATGACTCGAGCCGTTAATTTCCCTCCTTTGCGCAGATAAACCGTATTTTCTTCAACTTTCTCAACATAAGATTTGACTTTGTAATCAGCACCCGCTTTCTTCGCTAAATCAACCAATGCCTCATCGTGTTTTACCCGATTGAGAACCAAGCCTTCAAATTTGTATTTTAGTGATTTACCCGAGGGGGTAACAACGTGCATTATTGTAGAACGGCGTGATATTGCTGATTCTGGTGTCTGAAATAGATCATCCATGTCGGGTACGTCAGGGCATAGCCTTCTCATCTCATTATTGCTGGGAACCAGTTCTCCACATTGCAATGGAGAGCCGATTGGGTCACGGCCGTCTAATACCAGTACATTTGCACCATTTTGAGCAGCATACCTAGCTACCGTACTTCCACCGGGTCCACCCCCAATGATTATGACATCATAATCAAAGGAATCAGACATTTCGGACCATCACCTGACGCGTCATAGATTCAAGAACATCCCTTACTTCGGATTTAGGGAAATTGTGTAAATACCCTAAAGCCCTTTCAAGGTGGTTGTGAATTAAAATTCTACAGTAATCCATAGACGAACTCTGATCCAATAAAATCTGTATTTCGTCCCATCTATCATCATGGAAATTTTCCAAAACCTCAGCTAAATTTCGTCGTGCTTCTCCGTGTAGTAAGGTGAGGGCGTGAATAATTGGGAGCGTCATCTTTCCTTCATGAATGTCAGTTCCGCGTGCTTTACCCATCCTCTCATCGCCAACTAAATCGAGTAAGTCGTCGACCAATTGGAAAGCAATTCCCAATTCCATTCCAAAATCTCGCATAGATTGTATCTCAGAGGGCGTTGCCCCTGCAATAATGGCCGCGCACTCACAGGCGGAGGCGAAAGGACCTGCTGTTTTACCACGAACAATCTCATAGTAATCCTCAGGTCCAGTGGATAAATCGGATATGTGTTGAATTTGCTTGAGTTCGCCTGATGCAATTGCTGCGCATGTCTCCGCCATTATCCGCACAATATTTTCTTCGTAACGTCCACCCAAACCGAATCCCATAACAAATAGAAAATCACCACCAATGATGGCATGGTCAAGACCATATTTTTCGTGTAAAGTCTGGACACCACGCCGCAACTTGGCACCATCATATACATCGTCATGGACTAAAGTAGCAGTATGAATCAATTCCATGGCAACTGCGAAATCCATTATCTCAGAGCGGTTATCACCACCTGACAAATCATAGGCTAGTAAAGTTAGAACCGGGCGTATTCTTTTTCCTCCTGCAAGAAGGATTTCTTTAGCCAGATCCATTGCAGCAGCATATGGACCACTCATTGCGGATTCCACTACAGATTCCAAGGCCTGTTCAACTGCCATTCGACACTCGACAAGTAATGAATTATCGAGGATGTTGGTCGCCATCAGCCATTCGACGAGGGGTGCATATATCAACAGGTGGCTACCGCCACGACCCAGACACGATGCGTGTCTGCCATTGGCGGGATGATTATGGAGGATGAATTAGGTTCCAATCAGTATCATCTAGCATGTGTGGGTGATGAAAGTAGCCCGACCCCGCAAAATGTTGCTAGATGGTTAGAGAGTCAGCCTCTCCAAGATTTCTCAATTACCGCAGATTTTGGCCTTGGAATTGATGCTGCGTTAGGACGTTTAGAGGATGGCGATGTTGACTTAATTGCAGTCTCAGCCTCAACATGGAGTCAAGTCAAAGATGTTTCCAGATTTACTGTTGCTGCCGCATTACCTAGGCGTGAAGAGAACCATATTTTGGTAGCCAATGATAGAATCCACAAATTGGAACATAAGAGTGTAATACTTTGTCAAAATAAACTCCAAAGGAGACAATTACGGCGCTATAGACCTGATTTTCGAATACTCAAGCCATCCGCATTTGCCGATTTAATTAGTAGAAATGCACCTGAAAATTGGGGGCTTGAACTACAAGAATGGATGGAAGATCTTCGGTCTACAAAAATAATTACAGGTTATGTTACTGAACGACATCTCTTCACTTTAGGAAATATTGATGCTAGGCGCCATACTTTGATGACTGATTCAAAAGAGGGTTCAAGCAGATTCATACCCTCGCCATTTCAAGGTCTCACGCTCTTAATTTCAAGGCCCGGATTCCCACCCAGTATCGCCACCCAAATAGGGGACGAAGAGTCAATGACTGCGTGGGTTTGTGAAGATATTATCAAAAAAGGTCTTGACTGTGATTTGCACGATAGAGTTGGCGTTTTAGTGCGATATAGACAAATACCCTCTTTATTGAATCAAGCTGATGCTGAGAAAGATTTACTCAGATCAACTTCATTGTTAGATACTGAGGGTGAAATCATCAGCGAGAAATCAATGGTTGAAATGCTAATTGAGGTCATTGATCGAAAGGGTGGGAGAACTCTTTTGCTTGAACGTTTATCGAAAAAGGAAGACGCGACAATAAATGCTAGGATTATTGTCAGTGATTGGAATGAAATGTATCAAACTGTAACCGATGAAAATGAGGATGACCCTCGGCTAGGACCGGCCAGGCCCCCTTTCTTTGTTGAATGACGGCGTTTCCCATAAGGTCTGAAGACGGCCCTTAGGGCCGAGGATTAAGCGTAACATATACAGAGGCCTAGGGACGCAAACCTTGCCGAGGGCATATTGTGGTCGATGAGAACTTGTTGTCTCAACTGTATTCATCACGTCTTGAGGAGTTGCGTGAGCTTGCTGTCGAAAATGACATCTCAAAGACTGGTAATGTAGAACAACTCAGAGCCAGACTCATCAATCAGTTGGCTCTTTCCGGTACAGATTTATCATGGGAATCCCTACAGGAAATGTCCAATACTGAACTTGGAGATATGTTGGGTATTTTTGGAATAAAACGCTCAGGTTCTATCAAAGAAAAGAGACAACGTTTGTGGCTCCATATTAATCACGACCCCAAAAAACTCAATCCAGAAACTATTGCAGATGCGACTCGCGAAAGTTTGCACGAGTTGTGTAAGGCACTAGAGTTGCCGAGATCTGGTAGTAAGCAACAATTGTTTGCCCGGGTCGCTGGTGTCCTTGCCGCTCAAGAAGGTGCGTGGGGCAAGGTAAAACGAAGTTTGAAGCGTGGTTCAACTTCTGTTAGAATACCACAATCAGTCCGTACACAATCTCCTGCCTCAGTTGAAGAAAATCCTGGAAGTGTGTCTGAGGACATCGCCGTGATTAGTGAAGTTGCAACAGAATCAGTAGATGTTGAAGAGCTTGCGGAATTACTGGGTGAACCAGATATAATCGCTGATGATGACCCTGAAGGAATAATAGAACCTGAACAAGTCGTTACTATAGAATCTCAAGTGACTATCGATGAAGGTACTGGTTCAGCAATTATTGAATTAGATACGAGGATTGCAGAACTGCATAGCCACATTAGAGAGTTCTTACTCATAAGCCGAGAACATGATGCAAATGATGTTGCTGCATTCGTTGAAGACTTAGGCAGTCATGGATTCCAAGTCAACCATTCGCTGGTTCGGGATCGTATCCTCTCTGAAATAACTTCGATGGCTGAACGGCGTGATGCTGAAACTGATGCGAGTGGGCAGGCACCGGGCTCATGGAGAGAAAGGAAAGCACTGAGGAGGCTTGAAGAATGTAGAGCAATGCTATTGGATGCTTTGGATTCAATCCTAGATTCCGATGGAGGAGACATTGCATTGTCCAGAGTAAGATTCGAAACTACTGCTGCCGAAATGGGATTGGATATGGAGTTGCCAGGGATAAGTGGCCGAGTGCATGGATTGTTTGACCTCCAATTGAGCCTTCGTGAAAATGAAGAGAGTATGGACCCAGTAACTGCAAGGCGCCATCGTGCCATGGAGGTTCTGTATAGGGGCACACAGGATGTATCTGGTGATGCAATTCGAACTCTACAGAGATTCGAAGAGCAAATTGAGAATTTTGAAAGGGTTGTTGAAACTCTTGTACGAAGGGCAGAAGGTCAATTCGGCCCGGTAGAACACGCGCTTCTAATTCGATTCCTAGAAAGAAGGGGTTGGGATGCTGGCCACCCTGAGGTGCGGCCACGTGCTATTGCTGCAGCAGGAGTTCTTGCTGCCGCAATGGGTTACATCAACCCCGAAGAAGTCCCTGGGCTACCAACTGCACTTTCCTTAGATCCTGACAAAGTATCCGATGTTGTAGATTCATTGCGAAGTTTACTCACTGAAATGGGTCGAAGTGCTCCGACTCAAGATAGCGTGGCTCACGGTGTCCCAGCTGAAGCAAGTGCGCAGGCCGAAGAAATCACTAGCATCAGCCGAGTTAGAGGTAAACTCGACCAAGCAGATGAACTACTTGGGAAACTATCTCGTGGTTTCGATGCAGAAGCCGGTGAATAATTATCCATGGGGCTAGACATTGATTTCTATCTTGCAAGTACTCTTGAAAAGATTCAAGGGTGAATGGAATGGATTAGACCCTGGACTTCGACTGATGCTTTATTTTGAAATCGGTTTCTGGTTGCTCCTACTCACCGTTCTATTTTTGACAGAGTACCAGTGACAAGATAGAAATCTTGTCTGTTTACCACAATTATCAGAATCAACGATTTGATGAGTAGTACGATTGGAAGACCTTTGTGACCTGCTCGATACTGCGAACATTCTGCCTTTGTAAATCAAGGAGAATTTGTTCTCGCATCTGAACTGCTGCCTCGAAATCTGAGGCCCTAATACCTGCAGCCGCACACAAAGTTTCACGGAATTTGCTAGGAACTCCTGTTTCCTGTATTGTATCTGATGCCGGATCATACTTCCATATTGGATTCAAACGTGGTTTGTTGCCCTCCATACCCGAAATCTCAGCGACTTCTGTGATTCTCCTCAGAGTCTTTCCTCCTTTGTGCACTCGGCTCTGCATGATAATCAAATCCAAGCCTGTGAGCATGATTGGTGGAACATTCATTGGAGCACTGGTTAATCTTGTAACAGTCTCAGCCGCAGTATTTGAGTGTAAACTCCCGCATGAACCATCGTGACCTGTATTCATCGCCGTCAACAAAGTTGCTGCTTCAGGACCACGAACTTCTCCAACAATAATCCTATCTGGGCGCATACGCAAACTTGATTTCAAGCAGTCATCCATTGAAATTGATGATGTCCCATCTGGTCGCTCCTGGCGGGTTTCCATCCTCAGCCAGTGATCATGGTAAACCTGTAATTCAGCAGTATCTTCAACAGTAAGCAAACGCTTGTCCCAGGGGATAAACATACCAAGACAATTCAGTGTAGTGGTTTTACCTGAACCTGTACCGCCTGCAATAACGAAATTAGCAGGTCGTGCATCTAACCCCTCTACCCAAACCCAGAACATTGCAGCAAGACGACTGTTAACAGTCCCCCAATTCATCAAATCGACGACTGTGATAGGGTCTTCTCTGAACTTACGAATCGTTAGTGTTGGTCCATCGGGAGAGATGGGAGGCAGGGTCCCATTGACACGTGATCCATCTGGTAGCCTACCGTCGAAAATCGGCACCAATCCTGGCCCATTTCCTAGTGGGACGTTAGTGAATGCTGCAATGTTTTTCGCTACTTGGGAGCCCTCATCATCACTCATCCATACATTTGTTCTGCAAATACCAAAATCACGATGAGCAACTTTGACGCATTGTTGGCCCCCGTTATACATCACTTCTTCCAATTGATCGTCCTCAAGTAGAACTGCCAATTCCCCATATGGGTTATCCACTGCTTGGCCGTCATAGTGGTACATCGGACTTGGGTGTCCTGGTTCCATGTAGACGGTTACGGGGCCATATCGGGCTAATACTGATTCAGACATTCAAACACCTCATGCCATCGCAACTTGAATGGCTTCGAACAGACCAATGTAAAGCAATGAAGATACAGTGGCCCAGAAGGGCATCCACCATAACGCCTGCTTTGTCCGCCCGAGCATTCTCCCGGAGATGGCGACACTGATAGCGGCCGAAGCCATGAGATAGGGCATCATAGCATTGTGAATGTGCCCCCAATATGCCCCTGAAGCTGCGAGGCCGAATACTGCAAACATGAAACCCATAACACCGGGTAAGAGAAGGCACATTAGCATCAATATCAGGAACGATTGTCCAGACATCTCTTGCTCGCGAGTATTGATTAATTTATTCAAACGATCATATTCAACTGACATTGAGTTGGTAACTTCACCCAGTGGTGCATCCTGTTCAACAGCGACTGATAGAAGATTGACTACTCTCTGGATTAGAATGCTGCGACTGTTGATGGCGTATTCTGCAAGAGCGGCATCGAATGAAGTTGCTTTTGACCTTTCAATAGCCTGTGATAGTAACTTTCCAGTTTGATCCTGACGACTTCTGGAAATATCAGTAAGGGCTTGTTGAAGTCCCAACCCCGCCCCAATACTGGTAGATATCGATTCAAGAACTTCAGGAAGTGCTTCCTCTAATTCTCGTCTGCGTCTCCTCTCAAGAAATCCAGGTATCGCGCCTGCAAGACAGGGTATAGTAATGGGCACAACCAATACCAAAATCAAGCTGTTGGAGAGCAATTCATAGAAGTTCCATAAGAATTGCATTAAATCACCCCTGGGTCACTGCTGTGGGCCTTGTAGCCTACAAAAATCATCAATACTAGAGTCAAAAACAATGCCGGCCCAAACAAAGCGGCTGCAGAGGTCAGCATACCCATGCCCGGCAAACCCATTGCACCTGGTGCAATAACTGGCAACATTGCAGCTATCCCAAAGAGAATTGGCGATAGCATTCCAAATGTCAGTAATAGAGTTGGCATCCCTGATAACTTCTCAATATATGCTGCCAACTTGTCATTTCGCTCTTCTTCTTCCCTTTCAGACTGTTGTTCAAGTGCTCTGAGTAAATCTGTATCACTTGTTACATTTGTCCGTAGTGTGTTAAGAAAACGTGAGTATGCTTTACTCTTGGCCCTAGTACTCAAGCGAGAAAACTCCTGTTCAAGTTTGGAACCGCGTTGTAAATTCGCAATTGCATCACTGAAATCTTTTGAAATTACTCCGTAGCCACCTCTGGCAATCATTTGCATTGCCGCTTCCAAGCCAATTCCTGAACCAAGAAGAACCATCACAGCCCGCATTGCATAAAGCAAATCTGCTGATTCCTGTTGATTTGTTGCCATCTCAAATCACATCCTCCCACAATTCGAACAAATAAGAACCATCATCGCCATCATATTCAAGTTGATGGAAAGCAACTTTGATTTCAGTTTCAGTAAAAGGATCTAGTAACCACACTTCTGCACTTCTGAATATCTTCAATACTTCTCTATAGCCAGATATACTAAGGTGCCCTTTCATTGTGTAAATTGCGGATTCTGCACCCTCGTCTACCAAGTCATCTCCTTCCGAACCACGCACGATTTCACGTTGGATTCGGCGACGAATATTGATACAAATTTTGCAATTATCAAACTGTAGCCAGTCCCCTTCAAAACCTCGGAGAAATACGGTACCTGCCTGAGCCACAGTGACGCCTCATTCAGCCTAAGCCATGGAACGACCTTGAAACTAGCGGGAGACATGCGTCCCTTTGGGACGACTCTACAGTGGTTTGAACCAACCGAATCGAGGTTCCATGATTTCGCATTTGTCATCTCGTAAAGAATCGATTACGTCCTCAATGGCATCATCATTACTGAATCCTCTTTGAGAACAATGTTTGACTATCGAATCATAATCTATACCTTCAGCACCAGCATGTTCAGTGATTATCGATAGGACTACTGATTCAAGGTCCCCGGAATCAACATCTCCATTTTCAACAACGTCATTGTTACTACCAGATTTGGATTCTACAACTTCATTATCTGAAGGACTTGAGGATTTTGCTTCTACCTCATGTTCCTCAAATGAAACTACTCTGCCTTCAGCGGCACTTAGAGCTTGCAATACTCCGACTTTGTAACCCTCCGGGTCCCATTCACCATAATGGTTCATGGCCAACTCAATACCATGTAGCAAATCCTCTGGGACTCCTGCTTCTCTAAGAGAATCTGAATCGGTGCTCTCGGCATTTTGTGCCTTGCCTATGGCATCGATTCTGCGCATTGTATGGTCTGCAGTTTCGATCAACCACTTTGCATAGGCATCTCTGTCAATTAAGGCATAATCTTGCAACTGCATAGTACATCTAAATCCACCGTCCTCAGTAGTGTAATGATTTGATTTACCCACACAAGCCATCAAGAAACGATCGCCTGATTCAAATCTTGATACAAGTTCTTCCATCTCAAGATGTAACTCTGGGCGAAATGCTGGAACTGACCAAAAGTGAATACCTGTTGGATCTCGAACTGCTCCACTGTATGAGGGCCCATTGTCGCCATCTCTTCTCTCTAGTCTTTCAATGACGCCTGCCACATACATTCTGTTGACTCTAGCACCAAGTTTTGTCACTACGAATTTTGGATCAAATTCGCCTTCACCGCCATCGGGAAGGCTTGATTCAAAATATTCTCTAGAAAATAGACGAATGGCTGTTTGTCTACGGCTCCTCTGCTGTGTTGTCATTAAGCAAACACCTCCCATCGTTGTCGCACAATATCAGACATCTCCTTCGGGTCCTCTTCTGCTGGCACAAATGTATCGGCCATTAATAGCGCACCTTGAGTATCAATCATCGCACGTCCAGTGAATGTGAACCTTTTACCCACAACCTTGGCACGAAGTTCCGCTATGAAAGAATCAGAACCATTGGATTGAATAGCATCACGAATTTGATCAAAACTCTGCTCGAGGAATGACTCTGCAACATCTTTGGAAAGAATCAATGTTGCATTGGAAAGTCCATTGTCCATAACCAACATCAATCGTAAATCTTCCACGCCTTTTTGTGCACCATGCTCCCTACAGGCACCATCTTGCATTGCCCTACGGCATTCGGGGCATCTGTGTATTATACCTGAACTTGGAGTAATTGATACAATAGTGGCCGTACTTGAAACTCCATTCCGAGAACTGCCCGTAATCAACTCATGAAATTCTACATCCACTGTGTGTGCACTAGCATCAATTACCTCCCATGGAATCTCATCCAATATTTCGACTTGGCCTGCATTATCAACAGTCAAATCAGGGACTCCTTGCCATGACCTCACACGGATATTGCTAAGCCGGAGAGCCATCGGTAAATTCCCTTCATCTATTGGGATTTCTGACCAAGCATTAAGCCGACAACTTCCCGTGGGATCTACTACTTCACCATTCCAAATTGTTTGCTCTGTGCCATCTTTCTTTGTGATAACCCGACTCGACCATGAAGTCAACTGTACAACTATCGATACGTTTGTTGAACCGTCACGAAGTTGGCCAATCTGAACCATGGCAGATTTTTCCAAATCATCAAGAGAAGCAAAACCTGAGTCGTGATAGATTTCCACTTTAGTTCGATCACCTATATTCAACTCAGGTGTATCTCTGAACCGTCGAATTGATGCGCCATCTATTTTCAGAAGTGTTCCAATAGGATGCTCAAAACTGCCAAAACAAGCGAAGCCTATAGAACCAGAATCGTCGGCAAGGCGTCCTTTAACCAGGTCAATTGTACCACTTCCGTCTCTTCGATTGACAGTCTGCTCCCGCTTGGCTATTACCCGAGCAACGACCGTAGCAAATCCATCCATTTCCAAAACCCGATTGATTGAAACTGGTTCATTGGGAGCCATCACCTGTTTGCGTTCAGATGCTCGAAGAACCGCTATACGACTCCATGCGTTTACATTGAGTGAAAATTTCCCATTCCATTCATTGACAGTTACGCCTTCAAGACGAACGATACTCCCAGGGCTCAAATTTTCAGCATGATTGCCCCAATCTTTGAAGTCCCAACGAGTACGTTCCCCTCCTTCTTCCCAAGGATTGTCCTCAATCCATCCATACGCGATTTGCTTCTCTTCGCCATTCTTCATTGTCTGCATACGTGGCGTATATGTGACAACCTCAACTTCAATTGTTACATTTTTATCATCGTTTTTTAATTCTGAAAAACGCTCAACAGATTTAGCTGCAGGCCGTGAAGATGCAGATCTTAAGGGCGAAGCCGTCACTTCAACACCTGCATCAGTTTGGAATTTCTTCATCACACTGTGCAATGCCTCCTTAGGAGGAATTAGAAATTCATTCTGATAGCGAGTGAATTCTTCTGCTATTGCTTTTTCATCGGCTTCTGGCACGGCTTCTTTGATAACACGTATTTCATTTTCAAACTCATTTGGCGTAGACATTTCGAGCACTCCTACAGCGGGTCAGAAGACCGCGTCCGCACGAACTCGTTGTGCAATGACCAAGCAAGGATCAAAGCAAGTTACGATGGTTGTTCGTGCAATTAGGGTAAGACGCGGCACTCCATCACCTCCGGGATTTATCACCGGGTTGTGGAGGTTCTTGAACTCTCGCATATCGAATTGTATCTATATCGATTTGGGGCAGATATTGTAATGACATTGGTATTGGGAGGGGCGTGGCCGAGGTAGAGTCTTACGATTTTGAGGGGGTGAAAATCCTCCCAGGGACGGGGCAAGAGGTATCACTTGCCCTTGGTTCAGGACCTGCTGGTAATCCTCGAAGTATACCAGTCTACATAATACATGGAAATCGACCTGGCCCCGTATTGGCTTTGACTGCTGGTGTGCATGGAGATGAATTAAATGGCGTTTCAGTAGTGCATCACTTAATCCATGGTGACGACCACATATCGGGAACTGCTGATGATAGAATCTCACGTGCAGACTTGGCAGGGACTCTGATTTGTGTTCCAGTTGTTAATATTGAAGGGATGCTGTTGGAACAAAGAGAAGCACCAGATAACCGCGACATCAACCGGTTATTCCCTGGAAAAGAAGATGGGAATCAATCACAAAGAATAGCACATACATTATTCGAGAATGTAGTAAAGAGGGCCGATTATCTAATTGATTTGCACTCTGCGCCTCATTCAAGAACGAACCTCCCACATGTACGAGCTGACTTTGAACTAAAGGAATGCATGGAATTGGGTAAATCATTTGGAACCCAGATTATCCTTCATTCATCTGGCCCAAATGGTTCATTGCGGAGAGAAGCAGCAAAAATTGGAACTCCGACTATACTGCTCGAGGCAGGAACAGCTCACAGATTTGAAATTGAAGCGGTTCATTCCGGTATCGAGGGGGTTCTGAATGTGATGGGGCATCTAGGAATGATTGAGCGTGAAATCAGACTTCCGGCAATTCGTCTACTTGTCAAACGATCAAAATGGGCACGTGCGGAGGCTGGCGGATTACTCCACGCCCTTGTGAAACCTGGTGAACATGTCCAAAAAGGGCAAAAGATTGCTCTTGTCACAGATCCATTTGGTGAAGAAACAAATAGCATCGAAAGTCCTCGAACTGGAGTCATCATCGGATTGGCAATCAACCCGTTAGTCAGAGCAGGGGACCCCATCGCAAACATCGTTGTGTGTTCAAAGGCGAAATGGACTAGAGCGCAGAGTGAGTGGGATTCGCACGACCCTGAAGAGGAATCAATTGATGATGAAGAATCTCTGGATGATGTTTGATACTCCCAAATCGACATCCAGATGCTAGAGTAGAGCCGAATACTCAAGAACTCGGCTTTTCCGATGCACATACATGCCAGATGGAGTCGATGTCGAAGACGATCGAACTTTCTGGTGGTCAAACTGGATTCGTGTCGAGAATCTTGAACTCATTTTCTCGCTTGTCTCTATTGGCATTGTGATTTTTGTTATACAAGAAGATCTTGTCAACACTAATCCAACTATCTTTTGGACACTAGCAATTTTGGATTTGGGCTTAGTGGGTTTCTTTATTGCCGAATTAGCAGCAGATTTGTCCAATACAGAAAACCGAAGTGATTGGTGGAAAGCACAAAGCTGGGGACTACTAGGATTAACTCCTGTAATCCTAGCAGCGATTCCGGGAATCAGCGTAATTGTCCTTTTCAGATTGATTCATTTGACAAAAGTGTATTCATTGGTAACAAATCTATTGGGATTACAAGAAACAAGTGAAGATTCTCCAGTTCAACTGCAAATCCAGCACCTATTATTCGTTGTCACAGCGATTGGCTTCGCTGGTGGATTCATCGCATATTTGTTTGAACAGCACGCATCTCAAACCGCTTGTGGTGATACTTGCATTGATACATTACCGCAAGCAATGTGGTGGGCAATAACAACCGCAACAACTGTTGGATATGGTGACTATGCCCCAGTCACACCAGGTGGCCGTGTTGTTGCTATTTTCTTGATGTTTACAGGTATTGCTTTGTATGGTTTATTGACCGCAACGCTTTCACAATTGATTTGGGCAAGAGGTCGAAAAGGAAAAGGTGGAAAAGATGCCACAGATTTGGATTCAGAACAACTCATTGAGCGTCTTGAGAGGCTTTCAGATATGCGAAGAGATGGCTGGCTTACCGCTACAGAGTTCCATGATGCAAAGGCATTCATTTTGACAGGACAGATATCAGGTTCAAAACGTGCACAAGAAATTGAGAATAGAGGTCCATTGCCACGCAATGAGCGAAAGATGAGGCGTGAAGCGGCCCGAGCAGGATTTATCCAAGAAGAGAAGTAGTTTTCATACAGCCTATCATCGGGAGGCATGATGGATACTGTTCATTTCGGCGTACTTACGGCCTCCGATCGAGCTTCAAATGGAGAGTATGAGGATTTATCAGGCCCTTCTATTGAGGAATTTCTGCATTTAGCGATCAAAAATCCATTCCAAATAAACAGAAAAATTGTGCCTGATGAACAGACAACAATTGAATCGGAAATAATTGAACTATGCAATCTTGGATGTTCAGTTATCATCACCACTGGAGGTACTGGCCCGGCACCTCGTGATGTGACTCCAGATGCTACAGAGAATGTATGCGAAAGACTACTTCCAGGATTTGGAGAACAAATGCGCGCAATCTCACTTCGACATGTTCCTACAGCTGTACTCAGTAGACAAACTGCAGGCATAAGAGGGAAATCACTAATCCTCAACTTACCAGGAAGTCCAAGATCAATTCGTGAAACAATTGACGAAATATGGCCCGCTATACCGTACTGCATAGATTTGATTGGGGGGCCCTATATCGAAACCACAGAGGGGGTTTGGTCGGCATGGCGACCACCCCATGCTCGCCGCTTGATTGATGAATGAGACATTGGTCGGCAGTCCATGGCCAAGTTCAAAGAAACCGAGTTAGAGTTGTCAAGAGCACAAGATGAGATGCGTAATGTCGAAGTGCAGCTAGATTTCACACCAAATGCACTGGCAAGTGTTCTGTATAAGCAAGGAGATACTGTTGTACTTGCATGCTGTACACGTGCCAAGAACCTACCAAGGTGGTTCCCAAGAGATGCAACAAAAGGATGGGTAAATGCAGAATACAGCCTACTACCGGGTTCAACTGATTCAAGATTTCAACGAGAAAGACGAGGGGCAAAAGGTCGTACATATGAAATTGAACGACTTATTGCTCGAAGTCTGCGAGCTGGTATTGATCTAGAGGAACTTGGTCCACACAGTTTGACTGTTGATTGTGACATACTAAATGCAGATGGGGGCACTCGTTGTGCATCAATTACGGCTGCTATGATTGCAATGCGTCTTGGCGTACGCCGATTAATTGAGCAAGGACTTTGTCTACCATTGGCCGATAGAAAACCTGTAGATGCAGACCGAGATTGGAAACCAAGAGAATTGAGTGCGGATGAAAAATTAGACCATGAAAATGCGGTAATGCCGAATAATGTGGCTGCAATAAGCGTTGGATTGATTGATGGCGAGGTTTATCTCGACCTTGATTATATTCTAGACTCAAATGCAGATGTTGATATGAATGTCATTGGCACAAGTGATGGTATGTTTGTTGAAGTCCAGGGAACTGGCGAGGAATCGACATATTCTCGTGAGCAATTGGATTCTCTAATGGATATGGCTGAGGCAGGACTCAGTAGACTTCACGAATTACAGCGAAATTTGTTAGATGGTCAGAATTAGACTATCGACAATCGTAATGTTTGATGGTGCGGTGGGCCGGGCTTGAACCGGCGACTTCCAGATCTTCAGTCTGGCACTCTCCCAACTGAGTTACCGCCGCAGGGATTGTGGCCACAGCCCTTGCATTATCAACCCTTTGTACTATAGCGATGACAATCAAAACAGGTCATCATCATCTTCCTCGGAATCCAGCATCATTGGACCATCATCATCCTTTTTGCTGTCTTTCTTGGTATCTGACTTCTTTGCTTTCTCCTGTTTAGGTTCTGGAGTTTTTTTATCCGAACCGGCACCTTCACGCTTGGCTTTCTCAGCAGCCTCACGGGCTGCAAGTTCCTCAGGGTCCATTCCCTGTTGTACAGCCAGCTTCTTTCTGCGGTCATCTCGAGCCTGTTTCTCAAACAGTCGGTGGCGAGCTCGTTCACATTGCTGTAGCATGAACATTGCATCATGTTCTAGCAACGGAGAATCGGATATCATCGTTATATCCAACCAATCGCCGTCTTCTGCCAAGAATTCTGCTAGAGGTTCAAACTTCAAATCTGATTTCTTGATTTGTGTATAGTGAAGAGCATTACCCATTCTGTGCTCTATACCACTGAAATGGCAATAGAATTTCTTACCACCAATAGTCTCTCGAACTTGATCAAACAAATCTCCAAAGTCCTCACTGGTCCTAAGTCGACCATGCCCTCTTGCGTGGATGTGAGCTAAGTTTAGGACTGGAACTGTACCTTCAACGTGATTTACAACTTCTAATACCTCTTCCATAGAACCCCAAAGGTCCTGCCGTCCACTTGTCTCGATCCCGATTAATGTAGGGCTATTATTAATCACCCAAGGGAAAGCAGCATAGTCTTCCGATTCGTCTTCATTATTCCAAATCTGAGCACATCGATCAACTACGCCAGCCATTACGTTGGCTACTTGTTCGTTAGCCTCTGTACCCTTCTTGTATTCTCCATAGGGGCCAACGTGATAGGTAATGTGGCGTGCATTAATCACCTTGGCTGCTTGCATGCTCGCCTCCATTTTTGATAATGTACGAGTCCTTTCCCTTTTCGAGCCGAGTATTTCTGCATAATATGGGCCATGCAAATTCATCTCAAATCCGGTTTTCCATGAAAGGATTCCTGCTTGCCAATATTGGTCGAAATGATGAGGAGCGACTGTACGAACAGTTTGTATTTCCATTGTTTCTAAACCTAAGGCCGTAATGTCATCCATTCCTTCTACAATTGTGCGGCCTTTGCATGACAAAGGTACGCCGGCAGGTCCTAATTTTAGTGGCATGGGGTTCCCTCCGACCTCCCGGCCGAAACGTTCTCTGTTGAAAAGGATGTGCGGATGCATTCTCCCTTCTTGTCAAAGATGAATTATTCCTAACACTCGACCGTATTGAACTTTTGGAGTGTTTCTACCGACACATTAACCGTAAAGTTATGGCGCCGAACTGAATATGGGGGAGGTATTATGAGCAACGCCGTAACAAAGTTTGGCCTCGCTTTTGCTCTTGCACTAATCATCACACTACCTTCTCACTCCGCAGCAATCACAATACAGTACTCAGGAACATTTGGAGATATTGATCGACCAGTGGAAAACGTGTACAGTATGGATGGATGGAATGTCAACTCAAATAATGCTGATTGGGGTAAAGCGGGGACATTACTTGGAAGAGTTGCTAATTCTTCGCATGATCCAAATTCTAGTTGGATGGGGCTTTCAGATTTGCGTAATGCTAGAGATATCAGTAATATTGTATGTGCTCAACCAAGCGTGATAAATGATGAGCGCGGTCTTTCTGATTTCAACTGGTTGTGGGGCCAATTCATCACGCATGAAATCGATTGGACACCTACACAAAATGGAAGAGTGGGCGCTAATGGTACACCCGAATCTGCGGACATTGACATCTCTGAAGATGACCCTGTAATGGGGGCACCTGGGGGTTCGAAGATTCGTTTCTTCCGTTCTCTTTATGTCAATACTACTAACGAAAATGGAGATCTTGCCAGAGAACATCCAAACGTGATTACGACTTGGATTGATGGAAGTGTGGTCTATGGCTCATCAAATGACACTGTGAATTGGCTCAGAGAATTTGAGGGCGGACGAATGAAGGTAAGCCCAAATCCATATGGTGATTTATTGCCTGTTGCCAGGGATGATGACCAAACTGCTCCACCCATGTCATTTGCAGGATTCAGTGCCGATGTGCGATTTATTGCGGGCGATTCACGAGCAAATGAACACATTGCGTTGATGTCATTACATGTGCTATTTCTTCGAGAACATAATCGCTTAGCCATTCAAATTGAACAGGATAATCCTGATTGGAACGATGAAGAGATTTTCCAACTTGCGAGAAAACTTGTTGCAGCCCAAATACAAGCGATAACATTCCATGAATTTCTGCCCAGTCTTGGTATAGAACTTGCACCATATACTGGATATGATCCGTCAGTAAATCCACAAGTTACGAGTGCCTTCGCAACAGTTGCTTTCCGGCTAGGCCACTCACAAACGGGTGATGTGTTTCTGCGCTTCGATGAAGAAAGAATGCCTATTGAGAATGGGCAAATGAGCCTATTCGATGGATTCTGGACAACTAGACCTGTTACAGAAGAAGGAGGAATTGCACCCATCCTAAGAGGAATGGCAATACAAACACAACCTGCAAATGACATCTATTATGGGAATGATTTGCGTAATCACTTGTTCGGAATGCCGGGGGCAGGAGGAATGGACCTTTGTGCAATGGATATACAGCGTGGAAGAGACCACGGTGTTCCTGACTATGGTACCATTCGTGAAGCATATGGACTTTCAGGAATTTCAAACTTCACGGATATGACAAGTGATGAAGAGGTCGTAAGGCGTCTTTCTGAAGCATACGACGAAAACAACCCTGGGCACATAGATCCGTTCATAGGAATGCTAGCTGAAGAACACTTGCCAAATTCTTCTGTGGGAGAAACGATGGATGCTGTAATTCGTGACCAATTTATTCGAATACGTGATGGAGATCCTCTGTATTACGAAAACGATGAGGAATTGGTCAATGTTCGTGAAGAAATCTATGATACCAAATTGTCTCATGTCATACTTAGGAATACAGAAATAGAGTCACTACAATGCGATGTGTTCTTTGCAGAAATGGATGTGAATAATATGGATTGTAATATTGATGTTATGTCCACTGGAATTACGACCGAGGAAGAAGAGCAAGACTTTGATTTCAGTATTCTATTAATCGGACTTATTGGTTTGGGACTATCTGGAATTCTAATCATGAATTTCTTCGGTGCGAGTCAAACTGAAGAAGAATGAGAGCGGTACAGATAATCCCCAATATGAATTGGGAATAGTCCACTATTGGTGGAGGGAGTTCTTCGGAAATTTCTATTTGAGAATTTACTGAAATGTTTTCAATTGTTTGAATGTAACCTGTTGACCACTGAACTTCAATCCTCTCTACTGAATGAGGACCAAGGCCGAAATGGATTGCTGGTTCACTGCTTCCAAGATACCCGTCTCCAGCGTAAGATGTCTGTTTTAGAACATCACCATTTTCTAAGTAAACCGTTACAGTACAACCAATTCCATGGCTATTTGAACCTCCATCCGTGCCATGTAACCGAATCTTGATCCATTGACCTGACGCATCTTCTACTGCTGTATTTTTCCACAATTGTGGAGGGCCATCGGAATGAGCCAATAGGAGATCAAGATCACCATCACCGTCGTAATCAGCCATAGCAACACCCATCGTCTTGTTAGTACCGGATAAGCCAATTTCCTCAGCCACATCAGTGAAATCAATGTGGCCATCTCCATCAAGATCACCATCGTTCCTGTAAAGCGAATTGTATTGTAAAGAAACATACTGATTGATTCTGCCTACTCCAAACCATAAGTCCATATCTCCATCTAAATCAAAATCCAGAAAATGGCAATCCCAATTGACCAATGTATTTGTGTGTATACTCAAACTTTCAGCATCTTCTGAGAAATAATTTAAATTATTGACCCAAAGAAAATTTGGTCCGAAATTAGATTGGCACAAATCAAAATCACCGTCTGAATCAAAATCGGCGGCATGTGCACCCATTCCAGTTCCTGTTTTCATCATCCCAAGTGTTTCAGTAGATAGTGTGAATGACCCATCGCCATCATTGATGTAAATTGGAGAAACCCCGAAATCACTAGCAACATACAAATCCTCCCAACCATCGCCATTTGCATCAAACCAAACTGCGGCCCAAGAATACCCTGAACCCTCTGGAACCTCTCGGTAAGCAGGTGGCAATGACATCTGAGAACTAGGATTTCCAGGGGCAGTATCAATCATAGAGTATGCCGGGCTGATATAGGTATCAAAATCAGAGATTTCTGAATCTATTTCCTGACCGAAGAGTTTGGTTTCAGAAGTTTGATCTGAAAATTCAGGAATACCGTCACCATTCTGATCGCCATCATTCCTGTACAATATGTTGCTCTCCGAACGAGCAAGAGCGAGGTATTCATCAATCATTCCAAAATTTAGAGAATAGCAGTCCATATCGCCGTCATGGTCATAATCAGCCCATACTGAACCCGATGAATGCCCCTTATTGCCCAAGCCTGATTCAAGAGTGACATCTCTAAATGTACCATTCTCATTTACGTACATTTGATTATTTTCACCAGTTCCTTCAGGAGAATCAACATCCCCTCGGCCATAGTTTGAAAGATAGATGTCAACATCCCCATCCCCGTCAAAATCAACCCAGGTAGCACCAATCGTGGTCACATTATCGCTACCTAAACCCGTTTCCACAGAAACATCAATGAATGTGCCATCACCTTGATTTTGAAGTAAATGACTTTGACCTTTAGATGTAGAGATAATTGTGCTGTAATCTGTATGATTGAGGGGTATGTCAGCTATTTTTTCATAACCTAACTTCTCAGCTGTTTCTTGGCCATGATGATCGAAACGTGCTGTTATGAATACATCCATATCTCCATCTGAATCATAATCACCCCATGCAACTCCTGGCCCATAAGCTGCCCAATTGGTTAATGGACCTGAATCAATATCTTCAAGACCAGATTGTTCAACTAACTCAAAACTTGCTGTAGCTGGAACTGCGACTACTAGTAGCCCCACTAGAACGAGTGCAAGGCTAGTTCGCATAAACCGCGGTGCAATGACACACATATCATATCTATTCAAGAAAGTGATATGGAGAAATACGCATTTTCAATAATGGAGAGATGGGGTGACCGAAAACAACGGGGTCATATGCGTCTTGCGAAAGGTGATTGCGATGGTTCAAAATTCGGTTGAGGCGGCCGTGGAGGCTTTTTCCAAGGGGGAGCCTGTAATGGTCTTCGATTCAGACTTTCGAGAGTGTGAAACTGACTTGCTTTGGCCTGCAATTTCAGCTACACCTTCGGTCATGCGAAGATTAAGACAGGATTGCGGGGGGTTACTTTTCCTAGCAATCGGTGATGATGTAGGTGAAAAATTTGGATTGCCATGGCTTCAGGATTTACACACACATCCAGCACTTGTAGAAGAAAATCCTGTTCTTGGTGCGCTAATAACAAACGATCTACAATATGATAATAGAAGTGCATTTACCCTCTCACTAAATCATAGAGATACATACACAGGAATAACAGACTATGATCGATCTTTGACTACTAAGAGGTTTGGAGAGTTGGCTGAATCTATGGCAGAAAAGGGAACTATAGAGGCGATTGCTGCGCTTGGAAATGAGTTTAGAACACCTGGACACATACCTGTGTGCAGAGAGGCGCCCGGTGGCTTGAAAAATCGCCAAGGGCACACTGAACTCGCTGTTGCAATAGCAAGATTAGCGGGTTTGCCACCATGTACTATCGGTGCAGAAATGCTGCAACCAGATGGTGATAGAGCTCTAAGTGTCGAAGATGCAAGAGCATATTCTGAAAAACATGGAATACCGATGCTTACTGGAGAAGAAATCATGAAGGCATTCAATCTGTCTTAACTGGAGGAAGTATGATGACTAGAATAATGGCGGTGGGTGTTTTTGACCTGCTTCATGCTGGACATCTCCACTATTTGGAACAAGCCAAGTCTCTTGGTGATCATCTAACTGTAGTAATCGCTCATGATGATACTGTTCGAATGAGGAAGCATGAACCTGTGACATCTCAGGACCTTCGCAAACGGATGGTAGCCGGGCTAAAACCAGTCGACCATGCTCTAATTGGGAACCCGCCAACTGTACCAATGTATGACATCCTCC